>JAFZIA010000129.1 GCA_017554605.1 Bacteroidaceae bacterium | reverse complement strand
TTTTGACAAAAATAATCCAACGGAAATTAAGAAGCTGTTTTAAATTTATATCGTTAAGTTTTTTATAGGTCAAAATTGGAATGTTTTATTATTTTTCGAGGGCGCGTAGCGGGCTACGTAACCGAGAGAAAGAAGAAAACGGGCAGTTTTGAACATAAAAAACAACGAAATAACGGCTTCCAATATAATAATAACTTTTTTTAGAAATTTAAACAGCTTCTCAATATTCGGGTGCTGCTCTTGTGTATCTGCGGTGCAGACGGTGGTTGCTGTTGCCGTAGTGCTTTATGTGCCCCGTCATATTATATATGCGTTCCAAACGGCTGAGCAACGTTTGCCTGTACTCTTCCCAATTGGTTATGTTGCGTCGTGCAACGCCGCTGCCGATTGCTGCCTGTGCAACGGCTGCCGATATTTCGGTTGCCAGCCTTGTATCGTTGTACCTTGGCAACAATGGTGCGTCCTTGCTTTCTGCAGCCAGTGACGCAAGGCTCTTGATTGCTGCTTCTGTCATACTGTTGTTTATGCTTGCCGACAGGGTGTCGAGTGCCCCTCTGAAAAGGTAGGGCGATGCGAGTATGCTGCCTATGTAGCCCGGCTGCAGAATGTTGCCGGTAAGGAGTGTAGCGCGCGGGTATGCTTTTCTCATTGCATCATAATCGCAGAAAGGCGACAGGATTATTATTGCAGCATCTGGTACAATGCTGCCGAACAGCGAGGGTGCGGGCGTCTGCTGCGTATCGGTGCATATTATAAAGTCGTATCCGCATACGGCGGTGGCCTCGGCTTTGTCGGTGCTCTCAATGTGCAGAATGCCGCTGCCCAGCAGTTGTGTGGCGGCGCGGGCTGTCGTGCCGCTCCCTATGAGTGCGGTGCGTGTCTCTGCCGCCTCTTTTCCTGTGCGCTTGAGGTAGTTGGTGAATGCGGCAGCAATGCATACGGCTGCCCCGTAGGCTTCGTCGTGCAGCACGGGAATGTCCAATAGCTTTTGCAGCTTTTCTTGCAGCGCAAGCCCGTCTCGGCTCTTTATTCCGCCTATGCTTATGGCGCCGAAGGTGGGTGCAATGGATTGTATTATTCCAGTGAGCGTATCGTCGTCCTTGTCTGTAATCTCAATGTCAAAGGCGTCAATGTCGGCAAATTGTTTCAGGAGCATACTTTTGCCCTCCATCAACGGCTTTGTTGCAAGGGGCGATGCTCCGTCGGAGAGTACACCTACGAGGTTGCCTTTATTGGTGTAGCGGTAGGCGTTCCACTTTTCCTTGCCGATGCTGTGCGACGGGAAGGAGGCTCCGGGCGAGTAGGCAAGCGCAATGCTCTCGGCGCTGTCCGCAGGCTTTGTAGGTATCACTTCGGTCTTTCCGGCTCTTCCTTTGCTGTGGTACTTTAGTGCCTCTTTTTCGTTGGTGTACGACATATTTTTATGCTTTATTTTCTATAACAAACGGGTGCTGCTTTTGTTTTATATTTCTTTTTAGCTATCTTCGCGGGGTAAATAGAATGCGTAAAATGGAAAATTTCATAGAACTTTTGAAAAAGAGACGCAGTTGCCGTCGTTTCACGGGTGAGCCTGTGTCGCAGGAGTCTGTTGCAAATATAATGCGCGCTGCGCTTATGTCTCCCTCGGGACACCGCATAAACCCGTGGGAATTTATCCTTGTCGAGGATAGGGAGGTGCTCAGGGCCCTGTCGGTGAGCAAGGCTGCAGGTGCGCAGCTCATAGAGGGTGCGGCGATGGCTGTGGTTGTTGTTGCCGATACTACAAAGACCGACGTGTGGATTGAGGATTGCTCCATTGCCACTATCCTTATGCAGCTTGCTGCCGAGGAGGAGGGACTGGGCAGTTGCTGGGTGCAGATTCGTCTGCGCAAGGACGCCGAGGGCAATTCGGCCGACGGAAACGTGAAGTCGCTGCTGGCCTTGCCCGAGCACTATGCTGTGCTCTCTATTGTGGCAATAGGACACAAGGAGCGCGAGAGCCGTCCCTTCGACGAGGAAAAGATGCAGTGGGAAAAGATACATATAGGCACATACGGTGGAGAGTGAAAAGATAGTGCTTGTGGGGGCGGGTAACCTGGCTACCTCGCTTGCCGTGGCGTTGAAGAATGCGGGGCTTTGTCCGATTGCCGTGTGGAGCCGCACCGAGGAGTCGGCACGTCTGCTGGCCGATAGAGTAGGTTGTGCCTTTACGACAGTGATTGAGGAACTGCCCCCAGCAACGGTAGTTGTCATTGCTGTTGCCGATGCTGCTTTTTATGATGTGGCCCGGCGTGTGGCGATGCACTATCCCGACGCCCTTGTGCTTCATACTGCGGGCAGTGTACATATTGAGGCGCTCTGCACTGCGGGTTGCAGCAGCTATGGTGTGCTTTACCCTATGCAGACATTCAGCAAGAAGCGTATTGTGGACTTTTCTACTGTCAGCACTTTTATAGAAGGGTGCGACGATTGTGTCACGCAACGCATACGGGCAATTGCAACCGCGCTTGGCGGAAGGGTATATGATGCGACAAGCAGCCAGCGGCGCTATCTGCACCTCTCGGCTGTCTTTGCCTGTAATTTCACAAATGCGCTCTATGCAATGTCGGCGCAACTGCTCGAGGCCAACGGACTGCCGTTCGATGCGATGCTCCCGCTCATTGATGAGACGGCAGCAAAGGTGCACTCGCTGCATCCGCGCGAGGCACAGACGGGTCCGGCACGCAGGGGCGATGCAGCCGTGATGCAGCAGCAGGCATCTATGCTCGACGGGGAATTGCTCGACACATATAATTTGATAAGTAATTACATACAGAAAAACATTAACGACAAATGATAAACTACGACCTTAAAAAAATAAAGGCGCTCGTCTTTGACGTTGACGGAGTGCTGAGCCGAGAGACAATTACAATGTATCCCAGCGGCGAACCTATGCGTACCGTAAACATAAAGGACGGATACGCCCTGCAGCTTGCTGTAAAGGCGGGCTATCACGTTGCAATAATAACCGGTGCGCGTACCGAGGCTGTGCGCGTGCGCTATCAGGGCCTGGGAATAAAGGATATTTATATCGGAGCGTCAATCAAACGCGACTGCTTCGAGGAGCTGCTCACTATGTATGAGCTGCAGCCCGACGAGGTAATGTATATGGGCGATGATATTCCCGACTACGAGGTTATGCAGATGTGCGGACTGCCCTGTTCGCCTGCCGATGCGGCGCACGAGATTAAGGAACTTGCAAAATATATCTCTCCTGTATGCGGTGGCGAGGGTTGCGCGCGCGATGTCATTGAGCAGGTTATGCGCGCTCAGGGAAAATGGATGGACGAGGCCAATGCATTCGGTTGGTAAAAACAAATTGCTATGCTCGATAATATAAAGGATTATAAAGTGATATTGGCGTCGGCATCTCCCCGCCGTCACGAACTGCTCAAGGGGCTCGACGTCGAGTTCTCTGTCAAAAGGCTGCCCGATGTTGAGGAGACTTTTCCCGCAGAGCTACAGGCTGGCGATGTGCCTCTGTATCTTTCGAAGAAAAAGGCCGATGCCTACCGTCCCATAATGAGCGACGATGAACTTGTGATAACTGCCGATACAATTGTATGGCTCGACGACAAGGTGCTGGGCAAGCCTGCCGACGTGGACGAGGCGCGCCGTATGTTGCACAATATGTCGGGAAAGAGACACGCGGTGTTTACAGGAGTGACAATAACCACCAAGGGGGAGCAGCGCAGTTTTGTGGCGCAGTCGAATGTCACTTTTGCGGTTCTCACCGATGAGGAGGTGGAATATTATATAGAGAAGTATAAGCCAATGGACAAGGCCGGTGCATACGGTGCGCAGGAGTGGATAGGCTATATTGGAATGGAGAATATCGAGGGCTCTTACTTTAATGTGATGGGCCTTCCGGTGCAGCGCCTCTACAGCGAACTCAAGAAGATAAAGCCACTGTAACTGTAAGTACGGTGTTTTATAGATGTAAAGAGGATATTCCAAGTGAAAGGGGATGTCCTCTCTTTTGCTTTTCGTCGCTTGAATATTGCGTGACCCGATAGTAAATATTCATATTGTTACACATATTTAAGTGTTGATCGGGAGTTGGCTGTATTTTGATAATTTGAGAAATATTGAGCATATAGAAAAGCTATACTTCTTAACAAATTTGCCCTTTGCTACAGTTAATAAGATAAATTTATTTATCTTTGCCTATTAGTAAAACATTAAAAACATATTTACCATTTGGCATTTATGGCTAACAAATTATATACAGCAGCTCTTACAGCATGCGGCTTTATGCCTACTGAGATGAAAGCAATGCTTCCGCTATTGCTTTCACCGGATGTTGATGCCCTGCTTAAACAGGAAATTTCAGAGAATAATATACTGCTCATCAAATCAGAAGCGTCTCGAAAAAAAACTGTGGCAGAGTTCAAACGCCGTTTCAATTCTGTACCTCGTTCTTTTTGGGATTGGTTCGGCACTGTTAGTGAAAACACACAGTTGTGGGCTTTGTTTTATGTAAATCTTAAGACATACCGCATATTTTTTGATTTTCAAGTTAATGTTGTTGTAAATAATTGGAATAGTATTTCCCAATCAGTTACATACAACGATGTGCTTTCTGAAATTTACCAAATTTCGGCAAGCGATAGCTTTGTAGATAGTTGGAGTAGCGAAACAAAAAACAAGGTCGTTTCTTCATTTATTACATTACTCCGTAAGGTAGAACTTCTTGATACAAACACTTTTCAGCTTACTTCTCCGCAGGTTAATGAAGAAGAGTTTGCCTATTTCCTGAAGATTAACGAAGCGTGGTTCTTGGAAGCCTGTTTGCTTGAACCATATGTGATAAATCGCATAAAATCATTCACTCTATGAGAAATATGACGATTGAGGAGTTATACGATAAACTTTCTTCAAAGGAGTTTCAAGATACCGAGCACGGAGATTTGTTCTATAATTTCTATCTGTTTCAGTATGACCCTGCACAGGAATATGCCATTCGTAGGCAGATAGACACATTCCAGGCAAATCTTGCTCGCCCTACAAATTACCTTGATGTTCTCAAGCTTAATCTTTTCGATGAGTTCTGCAAGTTCCTTGACGGTATGCCATTCGGACGCTTGCACCCTTCGCAATTAAAGTATTTTCTTGAAAAGGATAATGCAGGAGGGCACGATGCGGTTATAACCTCGCTCACGGCAAAAGCCAATAGCAAGCAGTTCTGCGAATATATACGCAATCGAATTATGGAGCACATTAATGAGGACTCACCCAACAAGAAACCCTATGTATTCTTGTATGGTATCGGTTCGATGTTTCCGTTCTTGCGTACAAATGTATTCCTCTCGAACTATGAAGAGTTCAACAATACAAGCAAATACAAGATTATTGTATTCTACCCTGGCTTCAGTGTAGGCAATTCATTCAACCTTTTTGGCTATATCAACGACCAGCACACTTACAGGGCAATTCGACTTATCAACGACTAAAACACTACCGTTATGAAATTAGAACAGTTATATTCTAAAGATATAAACAGAGAGGTCAATCCAGCTGTAAATGCCAGCAACCTTTCCGAAGAAACAGTAAAAATTGAAATTGGCGAGTACGTCTTTACCGACGACATCATCAATAGTCTTTACAAGGTACTGTCTGCTATCAAGGAACGCAGCTTCAGCCATAATGGTATGTGGATTAGCGGTTATTTTGGTTCGGGTAAATCACACTTTCTGAAATACGTTAAATACTGCCTCGACCCACAGTTCTGTCGGTATGCGATAGAGCGTTTACAACAGGCCGTTAATGAGCGTGATCCTCTACAGGTGCCAGACAGTCGTTCCGAGGTTTCTGTATCGGAAATCAATGACCTTGCTATATGGCTTCGCAGTGCAAAGGTCGATACTATACTTTTTAATATCGGTTCTGTGCACAATATACAGGGCAACGAGCGTCGTGTATTCCTCGATGTGCTGTGGAACGAGTTTAACCGTATGCGTGGCTATAACAACAGCAACCTTGCTTTGGCACAGTACTTTGAAAAAGTCCTTGACGAGAAAGGCAAGTTCGACGAGTTTAAGCAGCGCATTGACGAGTTGGGTTTTACTTGGGAGGACGAATGTATCAGCCTTGCCACCACAGAGCTTGATATGATACTTGAAATTGGTAAGGAACTTGTGCCAACACTCTCTATTGATACTATCCGTAGGAGTATTGTTAATGACAATATCAATAACTTGAGTGTTGAGTCATTTGTTACCGAGTTAAAGCTCTTTATCAGCAAACAGCCTGACAACTACCGCCTTATATTCTTGGCGGACGAGATTAGTCAGTTCATTGACAATCGCCCAGGTCTTTTGCTCCAGCTCCAGCAGATTGTTTCCGATATTCATCAGCCTTGTGATAGCAAAGCGTGGGTAGCCTGCACCGCACAGCAGGACCTGTCGGAAATTGTAGACAGCTGCAACATCAATCAGGCGAGTGAGGACTATGGCAAGATTATGGGCCGTTTTCAGGTACAGGTATCACTCAAGGGAACAAGTACCGAATATATCACACAGCGTCGTATTCTTGAAAAGACTCCCGGTGCAACAATAGAGCTGAACCGTCTTTATTCAAAGAAAAAGAACGCCATTGAAGCGCAGTTCAATCTGCCTTCAGGTTACCGTATCTTTGCCGATTGCGACGACTTTATAAACTACTATCCGTTCGTGCCATATCAGTTTACCCTTATGGGCAACATCTTCGACTCTTTTGTGGCACTTGAGTTTGTTAATCGCGAGGTCAAGGGTAACGAGCGTAGTATCATCAAGGTTACACACAGCACGGCAAAAGATACAAAAGAGCAGGAAGTTGGCGATTTTATTTCGTTCGACCAATTCTATAACTCTATGTTCAGCCAGGGTTTGTCGGCAAAGGGTGTGCGTGCTGTTCTTCCTGCGGAGAATGTAGCAAAAGATTACAGCAATCCGAAATTTGCTACTCGTGTGGTACATATTCTGTTTATGCTTTGCTATATGAGCGAACAGCATCGTCAGCAGTTCTCTGCTACAGCCGACAATGTTACCACATTGCTTATGCAGGACATCGACTGTCAGAAGCTCTCTTTGAAGAACGATGTTCAGAGCGTGCTTGATTTCCTTGTAGCAAACAATATCATACGCAAGGAGACACGCGGGGCGATTGACGTATATAGCTTCTACTCCGAGGACGAGCGCGAGGTGGCAAGTATAATCAAGACACAGCAACTCGATACAGACTCTCGTGCGTCGGTAATTACAGCTATCGTAAAAGATTATCTCGCACCGGCAAATCGTGAGACATTCTGCAACTCAAGCATAAATGTCGGCGTCAGCATTATGACAAAGATACTTTATGGAGGTAATCCTGATATAAAGGTTGATTTTGTCTATGACAGTATGTTTGGCGATGTCAATCAGTTTGCGCTCTCTAATGACCCGGACAAGCTTGTGTTCTATATGGCCGACCTTTACGCAGATTGTGCAGAGCTTAAAAATCTCTTCCATTGGTACTGCCAGGTGGATAAGTACCTCAAGTTGCCTGCACAGTCCGAGGCGCGTACCAAGACAAACAGCGAGTTCCGTTCACAGGCTGCCGAAATATACCGTTCAAAGATTGTTCCCAAGTTCCGTGAACTCTTCGACAAGAGTGTAATTGTTTCGGGGCAGATTGTGATTGACAACATTACCCTCAAGGGCAAGGAGCGTTATCACGAGGCAATCACTCGCCACCTCACCGAGGTTTACACCTATGCACGTTATATCACAGGTACGCATATACCTACTACAGGCGATGCTCTCAAGGCAAAAATCAGCCGTGCTGTCGATGCAAACGAATATACAGAGCTTAATCCGCTTACTTATGCAGAAAAGGCAGTCAAGAACTACATCGACCGTCAGGGCGGTATTGATGTAGTCCTCTCGGATATTATCTCTACATTCCAGAAACGCCCTTACGGCTGGAATGAATATTCGACAATATACGTTGTAAACGAGTTAGTACGTCGTCGTATCTATGAGTTCGCATATAACAACAATACTAACATCGACCGTGCTGTGGTGGCTGCCAATATTGCCCGTGAGAAGAATAAGTTCACAGTTAAGCCGGCCCGCGCTATCTCTATTGATTTGGTAAATCAATTCATTGCTAGTTGGAAAGACATCTTCAATGTGCAGTCTGTTCCCGGTGGTACTGACCATATCGAGATTTTCAATAAGTGTCGTGAAATGATAGAGCAGAAGCTTCGTGGCGATAATGGCTTGCACGCATCTATCGCATCTTATCCTTTTGCTCCTATCCTGCAACAGGTAATTGATAAATTGACAGAGTGGCAGGCAATACGTGATTACACATTGTTCTTTGAGAAAGTGGTTGCTGACTCTACCGAAGCAAAGGCAATTATTGATGACGGCAAGACGGTTCGTGAGTTCTGCAACGACCAGCTCGACAGCTACAAGCAGTGCTGCCAGTTTGCAACAGAGAACGATGCTAATTGGAGCGACCTTGATAGCGAGGCTTATCAGACAGCTATGGAGTTCAAGAAGATTCTATCCGACTCACGCCCGATGCAAAAAATGCACGAGTATCTACGCTATCGCCGTATGCTCACTGCCAAACTTGACGAGGTTAAGAAAGAACTGCGTGAACGCATCACCAAAGCATACAAGGAGACAGAAGAGCAGTTGGTGAATATCGCTCAAGAGCAGGGTGTGCCTTATACTTCAAATGTCGACAGTGTCATTATTATTAAGACACAGCCACAGAATATTGCAAATCTGAAGCTGAACTGTAATACTGATGAATATTACAAGGAGCAGGTTGCAAAAATCTTATCTGCCGTTCCAGCATCATCAGGCAGCACACCACAACAGGGCGAACAGCCACAGGCTCCACAGCCGACATCGCGTATAAAGAACATACGTCTTTCTACTCGTAGCAGTTCAAAGCTTGCTACAGCACAGGACGTTGATAACTATTTGGATAATCTTCGCTCACAGCTGATGCGTCATATTGACAACGGCGAAGAAATTATTGTACTGTAGTGACTGTTTTTTAAGAATAAAATGCTACTTTATGGAAAGCTATCCCAACTTTGTAGAACTGGCAAAATATTGCCAAGAAGTATTCAAGGCTTCGCATAATACCGAAGAGAATCTTTATATTAATACCCATTATGTTGCAATTTCTGGAGAACAGGTTGAAACATCGACAATTCCGTATGTATTACAAAATGCAGAAAAATGCATTTTGATTCACGAGAATAGGCAGAAATATTATTTTAGAGATTGTACTGTTGAATGCATCGACAGTAATGGTAACGTTAAAGGCAATTATATTGATAATGAGTTTAAAATAGAAATTCTAGCTGATAGCAGGTGGCCGGAGAAAGAGGTTAGATTAGTTGTAAATGGGAAAAGGATATATACTTGTAACGGTATCTTATCTCAAGTTATGCCCAAAATATGGCATTTATACACAGTGCTTAAAACAGCGAATACTGAAAAAGAACGAATCCTTATTGCAAACTTGTTTGCGAAAGATGAACATATTTTGGAAATGCAAAAGAGAATCGATGATTTTACGTTTGCAAACTGGCTTTTAGAGCAAGAACGTAATCAATACAAGTCGTTGCTTGATGAGATAAAAGAACTTGTTAAAACAAAAACTCTGTGAAAAACATTTTATGAACACCAATCAGATAAAGAAATTTGCTGCACAGGCAAGAACAGTGTTGCTTAAGGGAGTGAGCAATAAGCTAAAGGCTTTTTTTGACGAGAAGGGAAATCCCCACGTTGTTCCCCAACCGATACAAGGAGGTTGTGTTTTCGGCGAACAGCTGCGCGATGAAAAGTTTTATCGTGCGTGGCAGTCGCTTAACAAGCATATCGCGATTTATGGTTTCAAAGGTACTGTGGAAGAGGTGGCCTACACTTGGTTCAATCGCCTTGTTGCAATCAACATTCTTACAAAGAATGGTTTTGCAGAGCCTGTTTTGCAGTTCTCCAATCCTGCCGTGCGTGTTCCGTATATAGTAGAGCTTGCACGCTCCGGGCAGGTTCCCGAAATGAGCGTCAATGCCCGTCGTGCACTCAATGAGTTGCTGAATGACGACTCAAAGACATTTGAGCAGTTTGCTTTTCTCATTGACTGCTATTGCAGTGCTAACCCTATTATCAGCAAATGTTTCGGAAAGGTGGACGACTATTCGTTCCTGCTTTTGCCTAACAACATACTTGCCGAGGGTTCATTGGTGGATATGCTCAACAGTTCAGACATCATTTCCGATGAAGATTACCTCTCACCCGAACTTATAGGCTGGCTCTATCAGTTCTATATCTCCGAGAAGAAAGACGAGGTTTTTGCCAAGAAAGGCAAGTTCGAGAGCGACGAGATACCGGCTGCCACACAGATATTTACTCCTAATTGGATTGTAAAATATATGGTGCAGAACTCACTGGGTAGAATATACCTTGATTGTGAGCCATACAGCGGTATAGCAGAGAAGATGCGGTACCTTGTAGAGTCAGAGCCAAGTGCCGACAAATTCGCTTGGAGCGACGTTAAGGAACTTACCTGTGCAGACCTTGCTTGTGGTTCGGGACACATTCTCAACGAGTGCTTCGACCTCCTCTATGACATCTACATCGAGCAGGGCTACAGCCGTCGTAGTGCCGTAGAGTCAATCTTCGCCCACAATCTCGTTGGTATCGACATCGACACCCGTGCAAAGCAAATGGCTACCTTTGCCCTCTTACTCAAGGCGTGCCGTCGCGATGCCTCTTTTGCCGATGCACACGCAATGCCCTGTGTCTATGATATGCCGGACCCGTACCCTCGCAAGTTCGACTTGCACGATACGCTGGCACACTTTTTCCTCGGTGGTAATGAGAAGATGATAAATGAGACAAAAGAGGCAATAGAACTTTTCGATGACGCAAAGAGTCTCGGTTCTATAATGAAGTTCAATATCTCGCCCTCGACACGCGAAGCTATTGTTCGTCGCCTTGTAGAATACCGTGAGGCTGGCCACGCCGATTTTGATTCGCTGTTCTGTTACCTTGACATAATTCTTGCCCTAACGGACAAATATGCAGCTCTTGTGATGAACCCTCCATATATGGGCAGTGGTAATATGAACCCGGGTCTTTCTAAATATGTAAAGGATAATTACGAGGAAGGCAAGGCTGACCTTTTCTCAACCTTTATGATACTTGCCATAGACCGTTTGGCAAGTAACGGTAAGTATGGTATGATAAATATGCACTCGTGGATGTTCCTTTCTTCATTTGAGAAGCTACGTTCCACCATACTCACTCATCAACATATTGACAACCTTCTGCATCTTGGCCCTCGCACCTTTGATGAACTTTCAGGCGAAGTAGTACAGAACGCTGCATTTGTAATAACTAAATGCAAACCGGCTTGTGGTGGTGCATATTATCGTCTTGTAGATGGCAAAAATTGTGCAGATAAGGAACAGATGTTCTTGAATGCACTGAATTTGGAAAAAGTTTACTATCCCAATATTCCCCAAGACAACTTCTCTAAAATCCCAGGTAGTCCAATTGGTTATTGGGCGGATAAAACAATTTTATCGATATTTGAGACTGAACCATCACTAGAAACATATTCAAGTCCAAGAAAAGGTAATTCAACAAGTAATAATGCTCGGTTTTTACGATTGTGGCATGAAGTAACATTTGAAAAAATTGCTCTATATTATAACTCTATACTAGTTTTGCTCTCAGAGGGCAAGCGTTGGGTTCCATATAATAAAGGCGGTGGAACGAGAAAGTGGTATGGTTATAATGAAAATCTTATAGATTGGAAGGATAATGCTCAAGAAATAAGGAATATTCCAACTTCTGTCATTACAAATGAGGCTTTCTATATGAAACCAGGTCTTACCTGGTCTACCATTGCTACGGGAAAATTTGGAGTGAGGTTTTTTGAGGAAGGATATATATTTGATAATGGAGGATGTTGTTTATTTGATACAGGTGATAAACGATACTATTTAGCTGCTCTATTAAATTCTAATGTGTTGGATAAATTTGTTGAGATTTTATCACCTACCTTGAATTACCAAAGTGGTATCATTTCTATATTGCCAGTTAGACTTAAAGCCATTGAAGAAATAAATCAAAAGTCTTGGGAATGCCGTAATATCTCCAAACAAGATTGGGATGCTCACGAGACCTCTTGGGATTTCCAGGAGAATGAATTAGTTGCATTTACAAAGGATAAGGCATATTATTCATCTGCAACCATTGAAGGTGAACTCGCTATGGAGTGGATTACACTTGAGAATGTTGTCAATTATTATAAATCCAAGTGGGAGAAAATGTTCCGTCAGCTTCACGCTAATGAAGAGGAACTAAACCGTCAGTTCATAGAAATCTATGGCTTGCAGGACGAGCTCACACCCGATGTTCCATTGGAAGAAATTACCATTCTGCAACAAGGTGAAATATCCATAGATAAAGGGCAAATTAAATGGCACGATGATGTAATTGTTAAGCAACTTACATCATATGCTATTGGTGTGTGGATGGGGCGTTACCGTCTCGATAAGCCGGGGTTACATATTGCTCACCCGGAGCCTACCGCAGAAGAGGTGTGTTCGTATGAGTATAGTGGCAACAATGTAGAGATTGATGATGACGGTATAATTCCTGTCCTTTCAAGCGACTCAAGTTTTGCCGACAATGCTTGCCACCGTTTGCGTGATTTCTTGCGTATAGTTTTTGGTGCCGACACGTTGATTGAGAATATCAATTTTATTCAGAATGCTCTCGGTAAGGATATTGAGGCATACTTTTTGAAGGACTTTTGGAAAGACCACAAGAAGATGTATCAGAACAGGCCTATATATTGGCTCTTCTCGTCAAAGAAGGGTGCGTTCCAATGCCTTGTATATATGCACCGTATGGATGCTTACACAGCAGAGCGTGTGCGTAGCAAATACCTGTTGCCGCATATGGAGTCGCTAGGTGTGCGTATTGCAGAATTGCGTGCCGAAGAGGCTATGCTCTCTACTGCAAAGCGTCGCAGTCTTGACCGCCTTGTAAAGGAACTTGAGGAGTGCCGCGAATACCACGACCGCTTGCACCTTGTTGCCGACCAACAGATTGCATTTGACCTTGACGACGGTGTGGTTGTGAACTATGCAAAGTTCGGCGATGTTTTGGCAAAGATTAAATAAAAACCATTCAAAGGTGGTAAGTTACCACCGTAAAAGGTGGTATTTAACATATAATTGGTATGAAAGATATTGAA
The DNA here is from genome assembly GCA_017554605.1 of Bacteroidaceae bacterium. Lineage (GTDB taxonomy): Bacteria > Bacteroidota > Bacteroidia > Bacteroidales > Bacteroidaceae > HGM04593. The sequence goes on along the minus strand of JAFZIA010000129.1, from coordinate 7,184 downwards.
ACAATATACAAAGAGTGGTTATCCCTTCTTCCATTGAATGAGAAGAAGCAGGCACAACTCACCCGCAAATTCACTGTGGAGTACAATTATAACTCAAACCATATTGAAGGAAATACATTGACTTATGGACAGACAGAGTTGTTGCTGTTGTTCGGAAAAGTGAGTGGCGAAGCAGAGATGAAGGATTTTGAAGAGATGAAAGCCAGCAATGTGGGCCTTAAAATGATGACAGAAGAGGCCAAAGAGAAACAGCCTCTAACGGAAACATTCATACGCCAACTTCACCACACCTTGTTGCGAGAGGATTATACCGTGTATAAGACCTTGCCGGGTGGAATCCAAACAAGTTTTGTTGTGCATGCCGGTCAATATAAAACCCGCCCCAATAGTGTAATCACTCGCTATGGCGACAGGTTCGAGTATGCTTCACCCGAAGAGACACCGGCACTGATGAACGACCTTGTAAAATGGTATAATGATGCCGAGGAAAGCGGGAAGTACACACCGGTAGAATTGGCAGCACTATTCCACTATCGATATATACGTATTCACCCATTTGAGGACGGTAATGGACGTATTGCAAGGTTGATGGTGAACTACATACTATCCCGTCACGGATGGCCAATGATTGTTGTGCGCAACCGTAAGAAAATGGAATATCTTGAAGCACTGCATCAATCGGACTTGGTTGTAGGCCCTGTTCCTTCGGACGGCGCACACGCTACCCTTAGAGAGATACGCGACTTTGCAACATATTTCAAGAAACTTGTTGCAACGGAGATTAAGGCTGATATTGATTTTGTTACAAAATCGGCTGAGAATATCTGGTGGTACGATGGTGAGATAGTCACCTTCAGAAGTGAGAACACAACAAAGATATTGATAGCGTTGCAAGAGAATCCATACATCACATACGATGAACTGACAAAATTGATAGGTATTAACACATCTGCTATACAAAAGCAGATAAACAACCTATTGAAGAAAGGTTATATCCAGCGCAGAGACTCCGACAGGCAATGGCATGTATTGATTACTTCAACTATTTGACAAAAGCAATGATACTAGACCGTATATATAACTATTTTGACCGCAATCACGATTTAAGGGTGCTCTTCATATTTGACCCGATGCGAAGTTTCATCACCGAGCTTGAAGACGTCGAATGGCGCGATGGTTTTCGCTTTGTAGAGTTTCAAGGTAATTGGTTCGCTACTAAATACGCACTTGAGAATGAATGGAGAGAAGATAAGATAATTCTCTATTTTCCTATGCTTGCACCTGTGAATCAAGAGGCAAGATTGAAGTTCCCTCTTATGGATATTCTTGCTGCTAATGCAGAATACAAGAGTGATAACTATGAAGCGTTTATGCAGCATAATCGTATTAGCGAGCAGCACAGCAATTTTGTACGTCGTCATATTACAGAATTGCAGCTTGAGAGGTTTAACCGTATCCTAAAGGACTACTATGATGACTCGTTCAGCACTGACATTGGATTCCGAGGGTTGATCTCGGGATATATGGCAGAGAGCAAATTGCTTTCATGGAATGAAATTATGCTCCGTATCTTTATCTTTGCACATAATAGCGAAGATACAAAATCGCAGAGGTTCTTCACGGCTGTTCAGCAACACAATGATGTGTTGCAATGTTTGAAAAACAAGTTGCAGAGTACATTCGGAGCTACTTATGACGAGAACTCCACCAAAAAGATTGTCGAGGTTGCACAGCGATTTAAATACAATCTTATCACGCAGTTGCTTGGCGTGGAGCACGCCGACAATTACAAGCACCTAAAAATTACCAATTCGGTAATTTTGGAGCAAATGAACCAGTTGCACCAATCAGTTGCCACACTCACACCGGCACGCCGTAAGGAATGGCAGATGGCATTTGAAGCTCTTGCTGCCGACATAAAAGAGACTGAAATAATCAGAGTATATTCGCTCGATGCCGAGTACTTCTATGTGCCCGAAGCTATGTGTTGGGAGATACTCAACACCATTGTACTGCACCAACTCAAAGATAACAGCGAAGAGGCCCTTGATCGTCTGCGTTCATTGAAGATGAAACACCTTGACAATACGAATATAACTGATGCCATTGACTATGCAATGGAAGTGGCATCGTTCTACCTGAAATGCCGTTCACTTGGTTCTCTTATCTTGAACACTCCTGATGAATATGTCAATAGATACACAAGTGATTACTACTTGCTCGACACATATTACCGCAAGTCGCTTGAGTGTTTTGTTTCACTCAACAATGATATTCCAATTATATCATCGGTGGAGATTGTCAAGTCTCAACTTGACAAAGACTATGCACGCATTGCCAATGATATAAATATCGAATGGGTAAAATGCCTCAAAGAATGTGGAAACGGATATACGGAAATATCAGCAGCTTTCCGTCAGGAAGATTTCTACAAAACAAAAAAACAGACAACAAAGTGGGCTGTTATCGTCAGCGACGCTCTTCGGTATGAAATAGCCAAAGAATTGACCGAAGAACTCAACCGCTCGAAGCATAATGCTAGTCTCGATATAGCTTTAGCTATGTTGCCTACAGAAACAAAATACTGCAAGCCGGCTCTGTTTCCATACGAGCAAATGGATCTGTACGATGTGACTCTTGGGCTTGACCGTACAATCCTTGACAGCACGGATAAACGCACACATCATTTAAGAAGATATGTTGAAGATGCTGTTTGTGTGGATTTTGAGACTGTACAAGGTTGTAGCAAAGACGAATGCCGTCGAATCTTTGCAAGTTCTTTGGTGTATATATACCACAATGCTATAGACAATGCCGGACATACGGGTTCAAGGGCTTTTGTTACTGCTTGTCGCGATAGTATAAGGGATATAGCCAATGTGGTAAGGAAAATACACAACCATTGCAGTACTGCAAACATAATAATCACCTCGGACCACGGTTTTATCTATAATGATATGCCGTTCGCCGAGAACGATAAGACAACTATTACCGAAGAGACAATAGAGCAGAAATCTCGATACTACCTTACAAATTCGGGCAGCGAGATTACTAACGTGGTAAAATTCCCTCTTCACAATGTATCGGGCATCAACAGTGATGTATATGTAGCAGTCCCTATTGGCACGAACCGTTTCAAGGTGCAGGGCGCGGAGTATAACTTTGTACACGGTGGTGCATCTTTGCAGGAAATAATTATCCCTGTAGTTCATAGTTCAATGAAGCGCACCGATATAAAGCGTAAAGTAGATGTTATGTTGCTATCCCGTACACTCTCTATTGTGTCAAGCCGATTGAAAGTGCTGCTGATGCAGAAAGATGCCATTTCTATTGATGTGAAAGAACGTGATGTTTGTTGCGCTATCTACTGCAATGATGAAAAGGTGTCTAACGAGGTTATATTGACACTTGACAGCACCGATGCCGAAGTGCCACAGAATCGTATGTACGAAATAAATCTTGTGCTCAACAGAGAGGTGTCATCGGGCATCTTGCAGTTACGCATATACGACAGGGAAGATATGCTTAATCCACTTCTTAAAGAAACAGTAACCAACAACACGCTTATAGAACAAGATTTCTAATATGGAACTACAAAACAAAATACTCGATGCTTTTCAGGGAAAGGTCGTTAGAAAAGACCTCGCTTTTTTAGTAAAGGGCAATTTGCCTGTACCTACATTCGTGCTTGAATATCTTCTTGGACAGTATTGTGCTTGCGATGATGAAGAACTAATTGCTCAAGGGTTGGAAAAGGTGAAATCTGTTATTCAGAACAATTATGTTCATCGAGCAGAAGCCGAAGAGGTAAAGGGTAAAATCCGTGAAGCCGGTAAATACCGCATTATTGACAAAATCTCTGTTCAGCTCAATGACAGAGCCGACCAATACGAGGCGTTCTTTGCCAATCTTGGGCTTAATAGAATACCTATCGGCAGTGAGTATGTTAGGAGAAATCCCAAATTACTTTCGGGCAATGGAGTGTGGTCGATAATCAACATCAACTACCTTTCGGGAGAAGATGTTAAGATAAGGTGGGAGATTGAAAACCTTAAACCAATTCAAATATCAAACATCACCTTACAGGAGTACATCGACCAGAGAAAGAACTTCAATACCGAAGAATGGATTGATTTGCTGGTACACACGGTCGGTCTGGACCCCGAAAAACTTAACCGTAGAGAGAAATTTATTACATTGGCACGTTTGTTGCCACTTGTTGAGAACAACTTTAATTTTATGGAGCTAGGCCCTAAAGGTACAGGTAAGTCACATGTGTTTTCGGAGTTGTCCCCATACGGTGTTCTCGTAAGTGGTGGCGATGTTACCTCTGCACGTCTGTTTTCAAAGATAAGTGGCAACAATGAAATACTCGGCCTTGTTGGCTATTGGGACGTTGTGGCGTGGGACGAGTACGAACAGCAAAAAGGCAAGACTGTTGATGCTGTTCTTGTTGATACAATGCAGAACTATCTTGCAAACAAGACCTTCAACCGAGGTAAGGCTACACACGAGGCGTCAGCTTCAATGGCATTTGTAGGTAACACAAAGCACACCGTGCCTTATATGCTCAAAAATTCACACCTCTTTGAGTCTATCCCTAACGGATTTATCAAAGGTGCGTTCTTGGACCGCATACATCTATATAATCCTGGTTGGGAAATATCTACTCTTAAGAAGGATAGTTTCAGCAAAGGCTATGGACTCATCACTGATTACATAGCAGCTGTTCTTCACGAGTTGAGAGTGAGCGACCATTCGGCATTGCTCAACAATTTTGTTAAATTCGACACCTCGCTTTCTGAACGCGACCACGCTGCCATTAGAAAAACTTTCTCTGGTATGATTAAGTTGCTATATCCCGATTTGAACTTTACCAAAGAGGAGGCAATGGAAATTATAGATTTTGCAGGAGAATGCAGAAAGCGTGTAAAAGATCAGTTGTATATCATTGACGAGACATTCCGTGAGGACAAACCTGCGGTGTTCCAGTATTTGCGTGCGGACAATGGCAAGACTGTTGTTGTAGAAACGCTTGAGCGTATCGAGAACGGTATGGCACAGCCTGAACAGTTGCCACAAGAGGTGGAGCCTGAAGCTCTGCCTAATGCTGCGGGGTCAACCTCTAAAAGTACAGAGACAAGAGTGCGTTTGGCATCAAAAATAGTCAATATTAGAGCAAATCAAAAAGGTGTCTCTTACAAGTCACTCTTTGGAGACTATTTGCGTACAGCAAAGACCATAAAAGTTGTAGACCCGTGGGTACGCCTACCGCACCAGATTGACAACTTTGTAGAACTTGTACAGGTCATCAGAGAGGTAAGTGACTATCCCGAAGAAGTGAAAATAAGACTTTCCACACATAACGATGAAGAGCGTATCCCTGAAATGATAGACATCCTTGATGATTTGAAGGACGAACTTGCAACATTCGGCATTGAATTTGAATATGATTTTGACGCTGTCCACGACAGGCAAATTGAGTTGGACAATGGTTGGACAATCATTATGGGCAGAGGTCTGGATATTTTTGAGAAATTCAATCGTTTCTCTATTGGAGCAACAAGGCAAGCTTGTCGCCGATGTCGAGAATCGTCTTTTACATTCATTGAGAATGTATAAAATTAAAGTGCATTTTCGTAAGTCCTTTCTGTAAATGTGTCATAAAGTCTTCAATGCTATAGGCTTATATAGTAAAAAACGTTCACACTTCAATATTGTATAACACAAAACATAAAGTAATTATGGGATTATTTTCAAAACAAAAAGTTAAAAATAACATTACAACTAAAGATTTTTATTTTGGTTTTCCAGAGGCAGAAGGGGAAAATGTAAAAGGGCAATCTTTAACTGATTATTTTGAAGATTATTTAGATATAATCAGCGAACTTGACGAAGGTCGTTTTTTATTTATAGGTAGAAAGGGAGTGGGTAAATCGGCTATTGCAAAATACATAAAAGATATATCAGACAGCACAGATGACACACATGCAGCTTTGCTTAGGATTAGTGATTTTGACAAAGAAAATTTGTTACAAAGAAATAATATTGAGACTAACAGTGCATTAATATTTGAATGGCTGATATTAATTAATATTGTTAAACTTATTATTAAGAGTCAAGCAGGTAAATATACGAAGGAATTTCAGAAACTTGAGAAATTCTTAGAGCGAAATACAGGTAGTGTTGACATTGATAAGTTTGAAACAAATGAAATCTTTATCAAAAAAGGTGGCGAAATTAACTTTGAAGTTTTAACTCATGCATTTGGTGGAATTTTTAGTAAACACTTTGATAGTAAAACAACAAAAGCTCCATACCACAAATTAATTGCACCATTAAAAGAAATTGTAAAAAAAATATTGTCCTATGACGTTATACACGAACAGGAATTTTGGTTGTTATTTGACGATCTTGATATAAATTATACAATTGATAATGCCGTATGTAATGATAACATAATGGAACTTTTAAGAATTGCCAAGATTTATAATAACGAGATACTAAATGTAGGAAAGGCAAAGATTCTTGTATTTATAAGAAAAGATATTAATGATATAATCATATCAAAATATAATGATTCTGCAAAATTAATTAATAGTTACGGAATTGACATTAATTGGTATTGTAATGATTTTAGCGAGAATCGTATCCCGCTAAAGAAAATGGCAAATAAAAGGGTTGAGCTTAATTTCAAGAGGCTTAACATTCCATATAGTACAAATGATGCTTGGTCTAGTTTAATTCCACAAAACTGGAATGAATATAATAAATCGTCATTTAAATATGTTTTGGATTTTACTTTTTATAGACCTAGAGATATCATCACATTTTTAGATACTATAAGCAAAGATGACTATAATTATCCAATAGATCATTATACATTAAGAAGGATATTAAAAAAATATATTCAAATAGTAATAACCGAAATAAAAAGCGAACTAAGTCTGTATTTTTCAGATGAAGAGAAAGAACTTTTGTTTTCTCAAGTTTTCTCATTTATAGCAAATAATAATAATATAAAACTGGAAGATATTAAAGAACTTATATCATCGTTCGGATTTGACATTGCAAGCGAAAAAGTTGTAGATATATTATTGGCATATAATTTATTAATCTACAAGCAAGAAAATGGAAATCTAATAATAAATTATAGAGAGGATGATTTGGGTTCATACAATAAA
>JAFZIA010000128.1 GCA_017554605.1 Bacteroidaceae bacterium | reverse complement strand
CGAGCAAAGGGCACTTGCGACAATTTCTTTTGTGCAATGTTTTTTGTTTCTTTTTTTCGCAAAAAAAGAAAGCAGAAGAAAATATTACAACGAGAGAATAGCCGTAAAATAACACCGAGAAGATGGTTGAAAGAATTATCATCCACAGTAAATTTCTACTGAACCCTTTTTTTGACAAAAATTCACCAGTTTTTACAATATTAAGATTATTTAACACTCGGGGGGGTAAAACAGGATTATTATCCTTAAATTTGTACATTAATATAATCTTAAGTAATTATGAAAAGAATTTCACTTGCATTATTATTTACATTTGCTCTTCTGGGCTTTATGAAAGGCGAAAATCTGTCGGTTACCACAGAGACCGTCTATTTTTCCTATAAGCAGAATATACAAATAGGAAAAGACGATGAAAGACTTCATCTCCCGGGCAACACCGAGGCCTTTCCAGGGTATGTCGTATGTGGCATAGAACAAACCAATGCCGATTGGGAAAACTATTATTTTTCCACAACATTCAAGCACTATCTTCTTCCAGCCGAGGATAAGGACAAGATAGAATACCTCTATTCGGACACAGAATATAGCGTAGGTGACAAAATTGACGGCAGGACAATATTGGCAAGAAGCGTTGCCTTCAACCTTTTATTCAGTCCAAGTGAGAACAGCATAGCAATGCAAGCAAATAACTTTTTCCATTATTCACCCCAAGGTATGGTGAATACAACCGGCGATTTTTACAATTTTTCTTATGGAGACTCAGACCCCAAAGTGCACGTGGACGGCGCATACATCTACAAGTACTGTGTAGAGAAACTCCCTGACTATTGCAAGATTGCCGAGGGCGAGTACTTTTTTGTACAAAGTAGCATCTTCGGCATCGAGACAATGTACGACGCTGGTGGAGGAGCATTCACACACAATGCCATCGATTATCCTACAGCTACCGACAAGTACCTGTGGATTGTAACAGAAGCCGGCAACGGCGGTTATTATATCCGCAACAAGGCGACAGGCCTTTATCTCAGTTCCGAAGTATCTACCCTCTCAAGCAGAAGCTTGGCAACAAAAGAGACACCCGAAGAGTTTTTCTTTACATTATATGAATCGAGCGACAGCAAAAGAACCAACTACTGGATTCAAAGTCAAGAGATGATTGACAGGAACGAGGTGATGGACGCAGCGGGCAACAACGACGAGGTAATCAGTTGGCCCAAAGGAACCGACACCAACACATCGAGCTGGGAGCTTGCAACCAACTTAGGCTGGGAATACGACAGCGACAGCAAGACTCTTTACATAAACTCCGATGCAGTAATGCGCGATTACGAGAACACAGAGGCACGTCCTTGGCATTACATTGCAGAGCAGCCCAACTATGTTGTTTTTGCTACCGGAATCACCAAGATTGGCAAAAACACCTTTAACAATTTTACCTCTCTCAACAGTATTACTATACCTGAAACAGCAACAACTATTGGATACGGCGCGTTCAGAGGCTGCAGCAGCCTTACAAGCATAGAAATACCCAGCAGCGTAACAGCTATTGGAGATTACACATTCTACAAATGCAGCAGCCTTACAAGCATAACAATCCCCAATAACAGCGTAACAACTATTGGATACGGCGCGTTCAGTGGTTGCACCAGCCTTGCAAACATAACAATCCCCAACAGCGTAACAGCTATTGAAAACGAGGCATTCAAAGGTTGCATAGGCCTTACAAGCATAAAGGTAGACAACAACAACCCCTACTTCGACAGTAGAAACAATTGTAATGCAATAATAGAGAAAGCATCGAACACACTTGTTGCAGGTTGTAGAAACACAGTAATCCCTGAAAATGTAACAACTATTGGCGTTTGCGCGTTCGACGACTACACCACCCTTACAAGCATAAGAATCCCCCGCAGCGTAACGTCTATCAGAAATTATGCATTCGACGACTGCACTGGCCTTACAAGCATAATATCATTAATTCCAGCCGACCAACTTTTTGTACCCGCAAGCAGCGCCTTTAACAACGTGCCCACAAGCTGCACCCTCTACGTTCCTGCCAGTGCTAAGGAGACATACGCTGCAACAGGCGGCTGGAACAAGTTTGAAAACATTGTTGAGCTCAATTTTACTTATGACAACATAACATACGAAATTATACCTGGCACAGAAAATGTAAGGGTAAAATCGGTAAACCGGTCGGCAACATCGGTGAGCATACCTGCAACGGTAACTGACGACGATATAACATACAATGTAACAGAAATAGGCAGCAGTGCGTTCAGTGGCTGTACCAGCCTGTCGGACATCAAGATTGAAGGATTCTACGAGAACCTCACAGCTTCTATGTTCAATTATACTGTACAGTACAGAGAGGCTGACAATAATTCCACACCGCTTTACATCGACAAGTATTTCTTTGGAATAGTAAACAATGATGGATTCTCGGGAGATATGAACATTGCCGCAGGAACAAAATACATTATGAGCATCGGTAGCTATTGCAGTATCCGTAAACTAAATATACCTGCATCTGTCGAGTATATCAAATACGATGGAGTAAAAGGCGGCAGATACGACAGTTGTTACGAATGCGAAGATTATCATTGGGTAAGTTATCCCACAGGCTATAATGTAGATGCCGGCAACAGCAATTTCTCATCTATCGACGGTGTGCTTTACAACAAGCAGCAAACCGAGCTGTTGCAGTGCGCATACGGTCAAGAGGCTGCAATAGTAATACCTTCAACAGTCGAAAAGATTAGAAGCAATGCTTTAGCAACATCCAGCATATTGCCTATTGAGTGCTTGGCTACAACACCTCCAGTGTGCGAAAGTAGCTTGAGACTCAACTCAATGCAGAAGGTTTATGTACCCCAGGAGAGCATCGACAGCTATCTTGCAGCCGACTACTGGAAGGAGTGCTATTTGCAGCCTTCATTCAGCGCATACAGCGACGAGGTCAAGCTCTATGGACAGACACTCTCCGACTGGAGAGTCACCGAGACATCGTATGACGTTGTCAGCAAGACATATAACATAGATGCACTCAAAGGCGAAAAGTTGAGCTTTACATTCAATATCGATACGTATGATGCTTACTTTAAGGTGTATGTGGACAATGTGCATAGATACGAAACTTGGGAGAGGGAGGCAACCGGCGTGTTCGAGCATATATTCACAAGCAGCGGTGCTCATACCCTGAGACTGGAATACAAAGCAGTCGATTCATATATGGAGGACAAAATAAGCGTAACAAACCTTACCGTTGCCCGTGCAGCATACAAGAGAGTCAATATCTCGTTCGAGGACTGGACATCCGATGTTATCACACACAATCAGACGTCACAGAAAAGATACACATTCAATGCCGATGCAGGAAGCACAATCACATTCGACTGGACAACAAGTACCGAGGGCAGCTACGATTTTCTCACTTGTGTACTCGACAACAGTACCATACTCACAAGGAGTGGAGTCAACAACGGTACATATACAGGTACAATATCTACAGGCGGAAGCCACACATTGGTATGCACCTATAGCAAGGACGGCTCAGTGAATGGCGGCACAGACCAAGTGAGCGTAAAAAATATTAAGGTTAACAAGTCTACTGGCGATTATAACCACATCGACTCATTCGTGCTGAGCGAGATTGAGAACAATAATATTGTAAGATTCAGCGACCTGAGTGTCGACGAGATAGTCTACAGACGTAATTTCACTAACACAAATTGGCAGGCATTGTATCTCCCCATTGAGATACCTTACGAGGCTCTTGCCGAGGAGTTTGAGGTTGCTTATCCCAACGACATTCACCAGTACGACGACGACGAGGACGGTGTGATTGACCGCACTGAACTTGAGATAATAAGGATAAAGAGAGGAACACTCAATGCCGACTATCCTTATCTTATAAAAGCTAAGGAGGCAGGCGTGAAAGAAATCTGCATAGACGATGCTACACTCTATCTGGGCGAGGAGAACAGCTACGACTGCTCTTCGATGCACACACAGTACATCTTCACTGGAACATACAGCGGAGTGCCGGGCAGTGAGCTTGTAAGCAACAGATACTATGCATTGAGCAGCGGCGCGCTATCCTACACAACCAACCCCGAGGCAAGACTGTCGCCCTACCGTTGGTATCTGAAAATAGTATCGCGCAACGGTGCTGCACAGCCGCAGAGAATATCACTCGTAATGAGCGGCGAGACGACAGATATTGACGAGGTAGAATGCGACGAGGATACAAATGTGTACTACGACCTTAGCGGTAGACGCATAGAGCAACCCACAAAGGGAATATACATCGTAAACGGCAAGAAAGTTCTAGTAAAATAAATTTCCAATAGAAAAGTATGAAAAAGAAAGACTATATATCACCGGCTACTGAGTTGATTGAGGTTAGTACAGTAAAAATGCTCTCAACATCACGAATTCCAATAGGTGGAGAATCGGGAAGTTTCGATGCTCCCAAACAACGAGGAGAGTGGGGTAATTTCTGGAAACAGTAATTGACCAATAAGCAGCAATGAGGGTGACCCAAAAGTAAAACGGGTTGCCCTCTTTGCTTTTTATATCATTTATCCCCTTATGGAAAATGATTTGCAAAAAATATAGCTATTCTCTTGAAGAATAAGAGAATAGCTATTGTTTGTTTGGATTTTTTTT
>JAFZIA010000127.1 GCA_017554605.1 Bacteroidaceae bacterium | reverse complement strand
TGTTTTATTATTTTTCGAGGGCGCGTAGCGGGCTACGTAACCGAGAGAAAGAAGAAAACGGGCAGTTTTGAACATAAAAAACAACGAAATAACGGCTTCCAATATAATAATAACTTTTTTTAGAAATTTAAACAGCTTCTACAATTATTCCCAACATTTTTGGGCTTAAAGGCATTGCAGTTAGAAAAAACGATTAAATTTGCAAAGGAGGCTACTGTGCACAAATAGAGCCTCGCAGACACAAGCAAGAATCAATAACACACAAAAACTGTAAGCTATGAATATCGACGACTATTTGAACGACCTCCAATCGAGTCTCGAAAATCAATTTTCGGAATTTGGAACACCGTCACCCACATTTATATATTGCCCCGAGTGCGGCACAAAAATGAGCAGCGACGCAAATTTCTGCACAAACTGCGGACGTGCGTTTAACCATAACCCAGATGTAGAGGAAGCATACAGCAACAGCAACGATACACAGGGCGATGCCAAAGAGGGAATCGTATTCACCGACACGGCTATTCTTGCAAGAAAATACAGGACACAAACACAGGAAGTAAAGCGGATAATCAATAAATTCTTTCAGTTTAGCAGGATAACGAAAATACATTGGCATCTGCTGGACGTTGCCGAGCACCAGCTTGAATTGGGAGAGGGAACTTGGATGGACTACAGCGAGATGGTACAGAACTTTTGCAACGATAACAACATTGCAACAGGCCCGCAGTTGCCGCTGTTCATCATTGGCGGAAACGACGTAATACCGCAACCCTGCGAGGACAACCCGGCATTCACCCCCAATTATGACAATGAATATGCAGAGCGCGTGTATGCCGACTTCTTCTACTGCTACTACGGCAAGCTCAAGCTCGACTACCTCGACTACAATAAGGCACGTTGCAATGTGGCGCGCCTGCCGCTTGAGACAGGAACTATGAATACAACAATAAAAGACGACATTTGGAATTATTTTGTTCAAGGTTTTGGTTTTATGGCCAGCAGCTGCAAGGGCATACCGGTAGGTTGCGCAGTGATGACCTCGAACAGGGAGTGGATTCCGGCAAGCAGGGAGATGTCGCGCAACCTTCCCACCGAGTCGATGGCAAACAACGAAGATGCGGTGCTCGACAATATGTACCTTAGCCCGGCGGTAACAGCAGATATGGACGACGGGCTGCGCGCACAATACTACTCCTCGCTCTCAAAGGCCGATATGCTGGTATTCAACCTGCACGGCTCGTGCCACCCCCAGATGTCGGGATTCTACAGCAACTGTCTTGCATTCTCTACAGATATGCTGCGCGAGAGCAATGCACGCATATTCAACACTGTTGCCTGCTGGGGAGGACGTTACATACATTATACCCGTGAGCAGAGTATGCTGCTCAGCGCCATATACAATGGCAACGTACTGCTGTACTGCGGTGCTTGCGTTCCTGCGTTTGGAAAAATAGGCTATCAGCGCGACTCTACCTGGCGCATACAGCCTGCGGCCTACTCCGAGATATTTATGGCCCGCTTTGCCGAGTATCAGTGCCAGGGTAAAATGAGCGCAGGCGAAGCAATGCTGAAAGCAAAATGCGACTACTACAACAGCAGCCGTATGATTGAGGAAGACAGATATATTCTTGCCACAGTGCTTATGTTCAACCTCTATGGCAATCCAACGCTTAAGACAATTCCCAATGAATGGGCAATATCGCAGTTGCAGCACGAAGATGGCTCAAAGGAGTACCGCATTCCGTTCCGCGAGATGAAATGCGAGGTTGCAATGAAGAAGGGCGAAACAGTATCGGAGGCATCGGCAAGCGGCTCTATACTCGATGCAGTGCGCTCCGCTGTAGACACCACCCTGAGCAAGATACACGACGGCATAGTAAAAAACCTGTATGAAAGTCTTGGCGTTGAGCCGCGCGAGCTCTTCAGTGTAGAACGCTACACAAGCACCGACGCTGAGGGCAGGCCTTGCAGCGGTTATCTGTATAACTACATACGCGAAAACAATATTTCGGGCACAAGAATAAGGGTAAAGGTAGACCAAAAGGGAAATATCCTCGATGCCATACAGACTAAATGAGCCACTGCTGCAATAGAGTATCGGGCTACCCATACAGTGGTGGCCTTACCCTGCAGCACAATACAATAAAGCAGTACACAAATGAAAGACCTCAACAGGACACTTGCACAGAGCGCCGAACTCACAAAGACACTTGCACGCGCGCTCGAAATGAACAAGGCCGACAATGAAAAAATAGGCAGGATAATAGACGGGCTGCAAATGCAGGCAAACAACATAGAAGAGGCACTGCGCCGGCTGTGCAGCGAGTATTCGACGGAGGTCAATACAGCCAAGCTGCAAATTTGGGAGCGCAAGCTGCTCGACCTCACACTGCGCAACAACCTGCTCAATATGCGGATGGGCAAGAATACCATAGCATACCCTCACCCCGATATTGTCTCGCTCGAAGAGGAACTCACCGACGGCAAGGAAATTCTGCTGGAACAGAAAGAGCTGAAGGGGCTGTACCGCGCCGTACGCACCAATATGGAAGAGACAGGTGCGAACACCCTCTTCCTGACGTTGGGAACACTCAAATGGCAGGAGAGAGCAGGCAGCAGGGAATATTTTGCACCCGTGCTGCTTGTACCCGTAGAAATGGTGCAGGTGAAGAAGGATTGCTACGCCATACACAGACGCGACGAAGAGACAATGCTCAATATAACCCTGCTGGAGTTCCTGCAATATCAGTTCGGCATAAAAGTAGAAGATATACAGCCGTTGCCGCAAGATGCCAACGGCGTGGACGTGAGCCTGGTGCTGCACACAATGCGCGACGCAGTAAAGGAACAGGCAACGTGGGAGGTCATAGAGGAGTCGGTGCTGGGAATATTCTCCTTTACAAAATTTGTAATGTGGAACGACATTCACACCCACAGCGACGCTATTGCCGGCAGCGACATTGTACGCAGCCTCATTGAAGGACGAATGCTGGTGGAGGAAAAGTGCCAGCCGGCCGATGCGCGGGTGATGGACCTGGAGACACAGCCCGATGCGTATGCCCTGCCCCTGGAAGCCGACTCTTCGCAGATTGAAGCGGTAGTAGAATCGGGCGAGGGACGTTCGTTCATTCTGTACGGCCCTCCGGGAACAGGAAAATCGCAGACAATCACAAATATCATAGCCAACGCCCTGTACAAGGAGAAACGCGTGCTGTTCGTGGCACAGAAGAAGGCTGCGCTCGAGGTTGTACAGTCGCGACTGCAGAAGATAGGCCTTGCGCCCTATTGCCTGGAGCTGCACTCCAACAAGATGGACAAGCGCCTGTTCCTGCAACACCTGCAGCAGACACTCGACGCCACAGGCAGCGCAAGCGGCGAGGAGTACCGGCGCAAGGCAAACGAGCTGTACCTGCAACGCACAAGGCTCATCGGATACGTTGAGGCGCTGCACCGCAAGCAGGATAGCGGGCTGTCGCTGTACGACTGCATCGAGCGCTACCTGAGAACAGGCTCACAGCCAATGGAGCTGCAAAGGACATTGACCGGAAAGATGGACGAGAAAGATGCCGAAAAACTGTGCGACAAGATACACCTGTTGGCCTCGGCACCTACCATATTGGGCATTGCCCCCGACAAGCACCCGCTCCGCTGTATGCTGCCCAAGAAAAAGCCCGAAGCAAGGAAGGGAGCATACATATCGCCGCTGATGATGGGCGATACGGTGGAGAAGCTGCTGCCCACGCTGCCACAAGTGATAGAAAGCATAAGACAGCAGATGAAGCGCAACGAAAAGGTCGCTTATATGAAGCGCACCACACGGCAATACCTCGAGAACGACTATAAATGGAAGAAATTTATGGCTGTGGCCGAGGTGAGCGACGCGCTGCTCGACGACATCGATGCCCTGTCGGCAGCAGTGGAGCAATGGAACGCAAACGTAGCGCTGCTCCAAGAGTGGCAGAAGTATGCCGATATGTTGAACAGCCTGAACGAGTGCGGGCTGGGCGAAGCTGTAAGAATGCACAAGGAAGGCGCGCCGACAGGCACTATATGCAACGCCTTCATAGCAGGATACTACAAGAACAAGACAAGCGATATTATAACAGCCGACCCCACGCTCAAGGAGTTCAACGGACTGATGTTCGAAAAACAGATAGAGCGGTACACAGCCCTCAAAAGCGAGTTCCAGCAACTGACACAGCAGGAACTGGCGGCAAGGCTGGCTGCAAACATTCCGCTCGACACACGCGACCCGCAACTGAGCGCAGAGCTGACACTGCTCCGCAAGCGCATAGGCAACAAGGGACGCGGCGCCACCATAAGGAACATAATAGACCAGATGCCCAATCTGCTGCCGCGCCTGTGCCCCGTTATGCTTATGAGCCCTCTGAGCGTGGCACAATACCTGGACGTAGATGCCCCGAAATTCGACCTTGTGGTGTTCGACGAGGCGAGCCAGATGCCCACAAGCGAAGCGATAGGCGCGCTGTCGCGCGCCAGGAGCGCAGTTATTGTGGGCGACCCCAAGCAGATGCCTCCTACCAGTTTCTTCTCGGTAAACACCATCGACGAGGAGAACGCCGACATCGACGACCTTGAGAGCATACTCGACGACTGCATATCGCTCTCAATGCCCACCCGCTATCTGGGCTGGCACTACCGCTCGAAGCACGAGAGCCTCATTACCTTCAGCAACCGCAATTTCTACGACAACCGCCTGGCCACATTCCCTTCGGCCGACAACAAGGCGTCGCAGGTGACACTGCAATATGTCAACGGATTCTACGACTACGGCAAGACACGCACCAACCGCGCCGAGGCCGATGCCATTGCAGCCGAGACCATACGGCGAATGAAGGAAGAGCCCGCGAGGAGCATAGGCATCGTAGCATTCTCCAAGCAGCAGAGCGACCTCATTGAGGACATTCTCTCCGATGAGCTCGCACGTAACCCGCAGCTCGAGAAACAGAATGCCGTGAGCAGCGAACCGCTCTTCATAAAGAACCTCGAGAATGTACAGGGAGACGAACGCGACATTATCCTCTTCTCGGTGGGATACGGCCCCGACAAGGAGGGACACGTGTCAATGAATTTCGGACCGCTGAACAAGACAGGCGGCGAGCGCCGCCTGAACGTGGCTGTATCCAGGGCGAGGTACGAAATGAAGATTTTCTCGACCCTGCGTCCCGAGCAGATAGACGAGAGACGCACGAATGCCGAGGGAGTATTAGGACTGAAACGCTTCCTGCAATATGCACGCCAGGAGAACTGCTGCACCGCCGCGGCGGCAGAGGGCGAAGAGAATCAGATGATAGGACAAATTGCATCGCGGCTGAGTGCGCTGGGCTTCGAGGTAAAGACCTCGATAGGAAATTCGGCACTGAAAGTAGATGTTGCAGTTGTCGACCCTTGCAACCCCGGCAGATACAGGCTTGGAATAATTTGCGACGGAAACAGCTACTACCGCCTCAAGACGATGCGCGACCGCGAAGTTGTTCAGCCGTCGGTGCTGCGAATGCTCGGCTGGAACCTTATGCACGTATGGAGCATCGACTGGCTGATACACCAGGATATGATACTGAAACAGATTGTAGAGAGAATAACAACGGCAGACAAAGGATAATCCGGTCGGGATATATTTTTCAATAAATTTAGAAGCTGTTTAAATTTCTAAAAAAAGTTATTATTATATTGGAAGCCGTTATTTCGTTGTTTTTTATGTTCAAAACTGCCCGTTTTCTTCTTTCTCTCGGTTACGTAGCCCGCTACGCACCCTCGAAAAAATAATAAAACATTCCAATTTTGCATTGCGCCAAAATAGGCTGCACTCGC
>JAFZIA010000126.1 GCA_017554605.1 Bacteroidaceae bacterium | reverse complement strand
TCCTGTGCGATACCTTATGTTCTGCACAATACTCCTCTATTGAAAGGATTTCTTCACGTGTCATCATAAAATTACGTTTTTGTGCAAAGGTAGTAAGCATTGTTACACGCTACAATATGCATTTCTTCGGATGCTTACAATAAAAAAACGACACCCGCAAACCTGTTGATGCAAATTATAAGACAAGAACCGAGAGGCCGTCAAAAGCCTCTCGGTCCCATACTATTTTATAGGATTATCTTATTCCTCTGTTTCCTCCTCGGGAGTCTCCTCCTCTGTAGTCTCGTCCTCTGCAGGAGCCTCGGGCACTGTCACCTCAACAACGCCGGGAAGGGGAAGTACCCAGTTTGCCTCGTCGAGCAGGAGAGAATAGAGTGTCTCGTCCTTCTCATAGCCGCGGGTGTAGCAGTTCACTTCGTTTGCATACTTACGGCCTGCTATACGCTTAGCGAGAATGTCTTTCCAGTCGGCAAAGCCATCGCGCTCGGCACGCTTCGCGAAGCGGATAAGGTCGCCGAAACGGTGTCCCTCGAAGCAGAACTCAAGAGCAAGCTCGTCGAGCAACAGGTCGTTCACGTAACGGTATCTGTCGACGTCGGTAATCTCGCGGCTCATAACAAATGTTGAGTCGGTATCCTCAATCACAAGGTCGTAGTAACGTGCGATGTTCTTGTCGCTCATAGAGTAGTAGCTGCTGTACTTGCTGTCGCCGGATCCACGTGAGTGCAGACCCTTGTTGACATCGTACATACTTGCACCAAAATCGTATGCGATAAGTTCGTCATATACAGGAACAGTGTGTACAATGGTTGAATCGAGACCAGCCTCGTTCAACACGGGAAGACCGAGTGTATCTACCACATACTCTATACTGTCCTTGTAAGAGAGGTTTGTACGCAGGTTGTATGTCTTGCTGAGTCCGTTCTTGAGCACGTCCATAGCCATAGACAATGCATCGGGACAGTTGCTCTCCTTAGACAATCCGATGAGAGCCTCGGCGTAACGTGCATACAACTGTACGTCGCGTACCAACTGTACGAAGTTTGTGCGGTTGGGGGTAGAAGACACAACCTGGTCGATACCGCCCTGTGTGTTGGGTGCAGCCGAGAAGTTGTGCTTGGTTATGATGTTGCCGAACACCTCTTCGCTCTCCGAATTGTACTGCTGGCCAATGAATGTGTAACGACGGAGGTCGCCGATGAACTTGTCGGTGTTGGGGTTGACAACAGGGTCTACGTCCTCCTGGTCCTCATCGTACAGATAATATGTCTGACGGTTGCTCAATGCGATATATGCAGGCGATGCAGCCACCTGTGCTCCACCAATCACGTCGGGGTAGAAAATGTCGCTGAGGAACGACATTGTACCAGTTGTACTTGATGTCTCCATAGGTATTACTGCCAATGCACCCTTTGATGTCACAGCACCCGATGCCTTGAATATCTCGCTGTACTGGTTTGAGTAGTTGTCGTACTTGTTGTTGCCCGAATAGCGGAATGAGGCGCTTGCCGATGCATCGTAGAATGTGCGGTTCGAAGCCGATGTTCCCGACGAAGGGGTCTGTGTAAGCGACTTGTAGTAGTAGTCGGCAGCCTTGCGGTAGTCACCTGCCTCGCCGCGCCACAAGTGAAGCTCACCAAGAAGCAGGCGAATGGGAACGAACAACTGGTTGGTGGGTACATCTACACGGGGTACACCGGTCTTGATACCTGTCCACTCGGGCATAGGATAGACACGGGGGTCCTCATAGCGTACAAGGTCGTCGATGAGCAAAGAGAACACCTCGCTGCGCGACATAAGGGGACGGCTCATTATCTCCTTCGCCTGGCTGTGTGTGAGCACGGGCTCGGTGAAGTAAGGTATGCTACCGTAGTTAATTGCAAGCTGCATATATGTCCAGGCGCGTACGCTCTTTACAGCCACATACTCGCGCAACATAAGCTTCTTGTTGAGGCGCTCGAGTGTTGTATCCACGCGCTCAAGGAAGATGTTACAGTTGTTGATGATTGTGTAGTAGTCCTTGACAGCAAGATAAGGGCTGCTGAGGTCGTAGTTGAAGTTGCACAAGTCCTGTATGTCATATACAGCCTTTCCGTCGTTGGGCACGACAAGGTCGCTTCGGAGCTCACCGAGGAGCACTGTGCGGTCGGCAACATTCTGTACACTCTTCAATATTCCGAGTACCGAGTAAACCGAGTCGTTTAGTGTCAGTTTATCTAAATCGTGCTGTACACGACCTGAATCGACATCGAGCATATCCTCGCAAGAGTTGAAGAAGAACGCTCCACTCAAAAGGATACATAAGGTATAAATAAGATTCTTTTTCATTGTTCTGATTTATTTTATTCCCTTGCCTGCCGCCACCTTTATGCGGCGGCAGTACAGGAGACGTTCGTTAGAGATTTACCTTAACACCAAGGTGGAAGCTGCGGCTCTGAGGCAGAAGACCTGCATCTACACCCTGATATAATATATTGTTGTTTACAGAGAATTCGGGATCGTTACCAAGATACTTTGTAATTGTCAGGAGATTCTCGGCTGCACACCACACTGTGAGACCTTGCAACCAGTTGAGGTTGACAGGGAAAGCATACTGCAACTGTACAGTCTTGAGGCGGAGGTATGAACCGTCCTCAATCCAGCGGTCAGAGAAACGTGCGTTGCCCATAGGGTCGCCGTAAGCCAGACGGGGGACATCGGTGTGCTGACCGTCGATAGACCAACGGTTGAGCATTGCCAATGACTGGTTGAAGAAGTTGCTTCCACCCTCGAGCTGTGAACGGTAATAGTTGTAAACGTCGTTGCCCAGTGAGTAGTTGAATGCTACGTTAAGAGTCCAGTTGCCGAGAGACATCTTTGTGAATATGTTACCATAGAGGTCGGGGTTGGGATTACCGATGACAGTCTTGTCCTCCTCGTTAATCTCACCACCGCCGTTAAGGTCGCGGAACTTAACATCACCTGCCTGGAAATATGTCTTTGCACCTGTTGCGTCCTTCTGATAGAGTCCGAGAGCATCGGCCTCCTCGGTAGAAGAGATTACACCGTCGGTCTTGTATCCCCAGAATGCTCCGATGGGCTGGCCAACTTGTGTAAGAACCTCGGCACCGTAAACCGTTGTAGGTGCAACCGCCTCGTCAAGTGCTGTAATCTCATTCTCGTAGTGACCTGCCGAGATACCGAGCTCCCACTGGAAGTTACGTGTATTGACAAGCTTGGCATTTACTGTTGCCTCGAAGCCCTGGTTCTGAAGCTCGCCACCGTTACTCCAGTATGTACCCATACCTGTTACAAAGTCATACTCCTTCTGAACCAGGAGGTCCTTTGTCTTAGACTTGTACCAGTCGAACGAAACTGCAAGGCGGTTGTTGAGGAGGATAGCGTCGAGACCCACGTTGAAGCGCGAAGTTGTCTCCCACTTCACACCGTCGTTCTCTACGTTACCGAGCTGAACGCCCATAAACTTATCCTGGAACTTCACAGCCTGCATATAACTGCGGCAAGCGTAGTAGTCGATAGCGTCGTTACCCACTACATCAAATCCTGCACGGAGCTTGAGCGAGTTGATGGGCTTGAAGTTGAACCAAGACTCAGAAGATACAAGCCAAGCTGCATTCACCGAGGGGAACACACCCCACTGTACACCACCCAATGAGAGGCCCGCATCGGCATTCTTACCGAAACGTGACGAAGTCTCAACCGAGAGGGCTGCGTTAAGGAAGTAACGTGTCTTGTAGCTGTATGCTGCATCGAGATACCAAGCCAGGTTGGTCCAAACATTGTCGTCACCGTCGTCGATAAGGTAATCGTAATCGGAACTGATGTTTGTAGCCTTGTCGTTACCCGAGTTTGCACAAGAAAGGAAGTTTGCATCGAAAGCAAAGCGTGTGAAACGGAAACCACCTGCAACGTCGATGTTGTGAGCACCTGCAATATTGTTGTAGTCTACTCGTGTATCGCTTGTGAGCACGCTCTCCTTACCGAATGAAGAAGATATGAAGTTACCTATTCTACCAACATTCTCGGCATAGAACTGACGGTTCTCGACACCAGTAGCATAAGGCAGATAGTACTTCTCGCTCATACGGTGCAAAGAGTAGCTGAAGAGCTCCGAAATTTTGAATTTGCCAAGCTTGAGCGAAGGAGCTACCGAAAGACCGAAGTGAGTGTACTCCTGGTCGTTCTTATTCTCGCCTGTACCCACGTTGAGGATAGTCAAGGGGTTGTAGAGTGAGTTATTGTCGCGTGAACGCGCTACATTATCATCGATACCCCAAGCAAAGCTATCCGACTCGTCGATAGCCGATGTCAGTTCGCGTACACCCTGCTCATTTCCTCGAGAGTACATATAAGGACTGAGGAAAGGAGACTTTACCATTGCCAGGAAGCCGGGCGAAGAATAGGGATAGGCGCTTGTATTCTCCATTATACCGTCGTCGAGCAACTCGCGTGCAACGCGTGTGTAGAAGATGTCGAAACGTGTATCGAGGTTCTTTGCAAGAGAAATGTCTGAGTTGAAACGAATGTTCAAGCGGTCGAAGTTGTTCTTCTCGAGTGTGCTCTCACCCATTGTGTAGCCCAACGAGAAGTTGTACATAGCAACATCGTCACCACCCTCTACATTAACCTTGTAGTTCTGTGTATAAGCCTCGCTGTACACATAGTCGGTCCAGTCGGTCTCGTTGTGATAGGGCTTGTAATAGTAGTAGTTGGGGTCGGTACGCAAGAAGTCGAACTCTTTCTTAGAGGTGTTCATTGTACCGATAAGCTCATTGGCGTATGTACGGTACTGCTCTGCACCCATCATATCTGTAAGTTCGGGAGCGAGTGTCACGTTGCCGTAGATGTTGGCTGTAATACGTGTAGCCATACTCTTACCGCGCTTTGTGGTGATTTTTATCACACCGTTTGCTGCACGTGCACCGTAGATAGCTGTTCCGTTTGTAAGAACCTCAACCTTGTCGATGTCATTAACATCAATACCGGCAAGGATATTGTTGAACATACCCATATGGAGCGAACCGTAGTCCTCCTGCATATCGTAGATTACATCGTCTACAACAACCAAGGGCTGCACATTGCCATTAAGGGTATTTATACCGCGAATGAGCATAAAGTTACCGATGGTGGGTGTGCCCGAACGGGTTACCGAACGCACCTGTGCACCGAGCTTACCCTGAATGTCGGTGTCGATGGTGGTGGCATAGCTGATTCCTGTCTCGAACGCTGCACCTGCGGTCACATTAATATCGTCGCTGTATATTTCACTGAATTTGTCGGTATAAAGACGCACGTTGATTACATCGTTGTTCTGAACCGGACGCTGCACCATACGGTACTCGGGGGTAGAGAAACTGAGCAATGTAACGTACGAGGGGATATTGAGCTTATATTTACCCTCGGCGTCGGTCATTGTTGTTACCCTTGCGTGTCCTGTACCCTGTACGCGGACACCGGGGAGCGGTGTATTGGTAGCTGCATCATAGACTGTACCTGTTATGGTGCGGGCTTCAACAACTACCATGCGCTCTGTCTTTACAGAATCGCCAGCCTGTACACACTCTGCAACAGCAGAAGCAGGGACGGCCGATGACACTAATGCGGTAAGTGCCACCATTGTTCGCATAATTTGTCGCATATACATATTTCTTTTTATTTTTTTCATAATAAACAGATTCTAAGCCACAAGTATATTACTCCCTGCTTTAATCTTCATTCTCATTCTCTTCCTCGTCGGTGACGGGTATCAACAGGATACAGTCGATGCGGAGGTTAGCTTCCCAAGTATTGTGGTCCCTTACACGCTGACAGTCGTCCGTGATGGTGATTGTTGTCTTTGTATCGGCTGCCGACAATCCATACTCGCAGAAGTTGAATACAAACTCCTCGGTCTCACGGAGCTCAACCTTACCCTTGTTGGTCTTGTCGAGCGCGGTGTTGTACAGATATACAGTATCGATACGTGTCGGGTCGTTCTGCAAACCATTGTACTTCTTGCCTCCGTCGTTGGTATCATAGAGCTTGGCAACCTTACCGTCGGGCTTGCGTGTCTCAATCTGTATACGCATCTTGGTGGGCTTGCTCTTTGTTACATCGGCCTTCTTGTCGGTCATTGCAGGGGGCACCATAACCAACGCAATCTTATACTTACCCGCCGAAAGAGTATTCGGGATAACGTATGTAAGTGTCGCCATAGGGTCACCGATAGGACTTGCAACCATATAAAGGTCGCCCGAAATATCGCCGCTGATAGAATCGTGACGGTTGGTATTTGACACGTGCGATGTTGAAACGGCTGTCACAAGTGTGTTGTACTTGAGCCAATCGCCGAATGTCTCACCCTCAATCTTGATTGTATCCAACCACAAATCGAGAGGATCGTAACTGAACTTATTGGTAACGTACACTTTTCCGTTGGACATCTCACACGAGTCAATTACACCCTCCATAAGTTTAGACAAGGGGAATGTACGGCGAACTTCATTGTGGCTTGTTGTAAAGTTCGTTGCATAATAACGGTAATTAGCCATTAGATGTCCGGGTTTCTCAACAAATTTCTGCTCTTTATCGCTGGACACAAGATAGTTACACAACTGCTTACGTGCGGTGGTAGCCTGAATTGAGTCGTAGATATATGCATTTGTTGTATCGCGGTAGAAGTTGAAGTACTCAGCTACAACGGGAACCATCTCGCTCCATACATCGTTTGTTATTGCAAACATTGTGTAGAGGGAGTCCTCGTTCGAAATATCGCCGAAACCGGCAGTCTCCCTTGAGCCGTATGTGTTGAACCAGATGTTAGATGTATTGAACACCGAGTCGAGGTAGGTTACGGCACCGTTCACTGTGGGACCCTGTATGCTGGCACCCTCGTTGAAGGTACGAAGGTTGAACGAATAGAGGAAGTCGCAGAGAGAATCGATGCGCTCGTCGGTAGCAAGGTACTCCCAGATGTTCATCTTGTACTCTACTGCACCGCCCAACTTGTGGAGGATACCGTTGCGTACTCTCTGGTTTGAGTAATCCATCATAAGGGGGATATTGTTGAAGGTGTACTCGTCGCCCTTACCTACAAAGCTCACAACTTTCTTGTTGAGCAACAGAATGGGGTTAACCTCCTTTACGCCGTTTGCAGCGTGCATATAGTTGGTCATATGTGCCTCGATGAAACGTACAAGTACCTCGTCGCGACGTCCTTCCTCTATTTCCTTAAGCAAAGAGTCGGCGTCGATAGCATCGTTCACAGGTGCCCACACTGTGTACACTCTCGATGCATTGAGCAATGAGTCGCTCACACCGCAAGCCTGTACCACACTGTAGAACTCGCTAAGGTCTGCATCTGACTTTATAGCTTCGAGAAGAGTCTGGTTAGAGTTTATACCTTTATCCTTGTAGTGGTTGTCCCACTCGTCGTTACAAGCAGAACTTAGGAAAAGGGCTGCTGTCATAGCTATTCCCGTAAGTATCTTATGTTTGAAAGTTCTTTTCATAATCATATTTATTTTTTGTTATTGCTGCCGGCCATAAGCCGAAACATTCGTTTTTTTTGATTATTCCTTATCAGTTCTGCTCTATTGAAGTGGAATTCTCGTATGCAGGGTTCTGAACCAGATACTCGTTTACATTAAGTTCGCTCTCGGCGATGGGGAAGAAGAGTGTGTTTATCGAGTTCAACTTCTTTCTTACGGCTGTCGATGCACCCTCAACCTTATCGGCCACGAAGAGGATATTATCGGTTTTCTTGTCACGCAATGCTACACGTACAAGGTCGAACCAACGCTTGCCCTCGAAAGCAAGTTCTCTTGCGCGCTCATTAAGTACAAGCTGTGCAACCTTATCCTTTGTATCGAAGTTGACATACTGCAGAGAGTCGCTCTGTGTTGTGAGCCAACGCAAATTGACGTGTTTTGCAAGAGTAAATGCCTCGTGATGATCCTCGGGGGTAGCTGTCGAAAGGTGTGCCAACGCCTCGGCCTTCATAAGCATAACATCGGTCAAACGGTAGATAATCCAGTTTGCATCGAAGCTCGAGCTTGAACGGTAGTTGGCTGCAGCACGTGTATCAAGCGCACCGATGGCTGCGGGAGACATTTTGCAGGCATATTTACCTATACCAACCTCACGAGGTGCACCCGATGAGGTTTTGTCCTCGTTTGCACCAAGTTTGTCGGCATCGGTAAAGTTATAGAGACGAAGGTCGCTTGCTCTATACTTAGCCTTATCCTCTACTACATTTCCTTCGGGAGCTATATAGCTGTTAGCAACATTGAACAAGCCCAAACCGCCAGCGCTGCCATAGAAGCTGCTGATTGCGCTGCTGTTATTAACCTTTTCATCGTATTTGAGTTCAAACAACACCTCGCCACGGTCTATAAGTGCTTCTGAGCTGACAAAATCCTTTCCGCTACCAAAGATATTATCATAAACCAGCGAGTTATTCAATGTACCCATACGCATACCGTTTGTTGCAAGATAGTAAGGATTGTTTGTTCCAGGACCTACCTCATCGTTGGTATTATGGTCTTTGTGATACTTAGCCAAACGGTCGATATACGAATTGATTACTCTATCGCAATTATCTATTGCCATTAAGTAATACTCATCGGGAGTAGCAGTGTGCACTGAGTCGTTACCCTCATAGTATGTAGCAAAAGCTGCACGCCACAAGTTTACATCGGCCTTCATAGCAAGGACTGCGTCACGAGTTATACGTGAGTAATTGAACTCGCCATTTGGGAAACCACCTGTACGCATTACCAAACTCTCGGCACGGTCGAGGTCATTCATAATACTGTCAAGTGTCACGCAGGGGTGAACCTGAGGATATGTACCCAACTCTGCATCGTTCAAACTTGCCTTGTATGAGAGAGGTATGTCGCGGAACGCACGAACCAAGTAGAAGTGCGAAAGCGCACGCACTGCATACATCTCACCAAGTACAATATCAAGGTCGCCTTGTGTGAAGTCGGGGTCACGTTCTGTTACCATAGGAGCGAACTCTATAACCATATTGGCATAGTTGATGGCTCTATAGAAAACTGCCCAATTGCAATAACTGTTATTGTCCTGCAAGTTGCCCTCTACAATATACTTATATGTGTTACCCGCGGTAGAGCGCACAGCCATAATGTCGCCGCGTAGCTCGCCCCACACAATCATTCTTTCAAGGGCTTCGCTGCTGAGCAACTGCAAGTAACTTGTTGCCAACACACCATTGACGTCTTCTGATGTCTGCCAGAAGTTCTCGTGAATAACAGAGTTTGTAGGGTAGATTGTCAAAAAGTCGGTACAAGAAGTAAAGATTGTACTACAGCCCAATGCTACCGCAAGCACTCCTGCCTTTAATATATTTTTTATTCTTTTCATATATAATCCTCCTTAAACATTAGAATCCCACTGAAACCGAGATTGTATAAGAACGTGAACGGGGTGTCTTTGACGAGTCGTAAGCACGTCCCCAAGCACCTGCCGAAACCTCGGGGTCGAGTCCGGTGTACTTGCTCCAAGCACAAATGTTATCGGCCGAAGCATAAAGAGTAAGTGACTGTAGACCATACTTCTCGAGCCATTTTCTATCGAAGCTGTATGATGCTTGCAGATAAGAGAGACGAAGGTAAGATGCGTCCTCTACAAAACGGTCGCTACCCAAGTAGTTGTAACCTGTTCCCTTGAGGGCACGGGGTATAACGGTGATGTCACCGTCCTTGCGCCAACGCCAGTTAACCGCCTTGCTCTGGTTGTAGTTACCGTACATATTCTCAACGTCCATACGTGCTGAGTTGATAACGTCTACGTCCCAACGGTAAGAGAAGTTAGTTTTGAGAGTAAATCTCTTGTACTGGAATGTAAATCCGAAACCTCCCTGAGCCTTGGGGTTAGAGTTTCCAAGGTAAACAAGGTCGAGCTCGTTTATGTTACCATCGTGGTTGATATCCTCATAAATGGCATCACCACCGTTGAATTGGTATGCTGATGTTCCAGTCTCGATGTCGTAGTTGAATACCATACGCTTGGGAGTACCGTCGGCATTGAATACCACGTTACCGTCGGCGTCACGCACAATGGGACAAGTACCGTTTCTTCCGGCAGCCTCTTCGCTGAGAGCCTTTTCCCAGTTTTTGTAGCTGTAACGGTAAACACCCTTGTAACGGAAACCGTAGATTGAAGCAAGGGGGTTACCTATCTGAATACGTCCGAGGTACGAACCGTTGTTGAAGTCGTAATCGGGGTTATTGTTCTTAAGCACGCTGTGCTCCATTTCGGTAACCTCGTTGAAGTTCTGACCTACATTGAAATATGCACTGAAAGTAAAGTCCTTGAATACCTTCAGACGGTTGACATTAAGGTTCAACTCCCAACCTGTATTCTCAACGGCACCTGTATTCTTGTATGCCAAGCTGTTGTAACCTGTAGATGTGGGGATACTGTAGTTAGACATCAACTGGTCCTTTGTTGTACTCAAGTAGTAGTTGAATGAACCCGAAATCATATCATCGAGGAAACCGAAGTCCGAACCGATGTTGAACTCACGCTTGTCCGATGCACGAAGGTCGCTCATACGGATACCACCAGGCTTGAATCCTGTAATTCCAAGGTAGCTTCCCTGGGGAGTATAAGATGTGTACATAAGGTACTCCTGACCGGGAGTGTTACCTGCCCAACCGTAGCTGGGACGAAGCGACAACATCGACAATACAGGTTTTGCCCACTGCATCCAAGGCTCGTCCGATACGTTCCAACGTCCCGAGAGTGAGGGGAACACTGTCCATTTGCGGTCGTCACCGAACTGTGTGTGACCCTCGCCACGTACTGCAAGACCAAGCACATACTTAGACTTGTATGAGTAGTGGGCCTGGTATGTGAAGTTCATACTGCGTGACTGTCCCTTAGAAGTACTTGCACCCGAGAGGTACGAACCGATGGTTGTACTGTTGAATCCGTTGGGCAGACCGTATGTAGACTGGGTCTGTGTAGTACTGTTACTTACATTCACCTCGAACTGTCCTGACATTGTGAGATAGTGGTCGCTATTGCCAAGATAAGGTGTGAATACCAACTGGTGACGTGTTGTGAACTGCAACGACTTGCTGTCATATACCGATGCTGTATTCACGCTTGAACCAGTCCAGTCGCTGTTTGTAAGCGCCGAAGGCAAATATGATGAGTTAGAAAGTGTAGCTGCGTTCATATACACAAGACCGCGATACTTGAGCTGTGACTCGTCATCCTCAAGACCCCAAAGGTTATACTCGAGAGTAATCTGAGGGCTCACGCTGTAGCTCTCCTGATTGCTCTTTGCAAGATTACCCGAAGCAACAGGGTTGTGGAAGTTACGCTGGTCGCCGTGGAATGTGCTGCTACTGTTAAGGAGCATCTTATAGTAGTCGGGGGTATTGTTGCCGTAACGGTCCTGATACCAAATGCTCATATTAGGCATAATCTTCTGTGCTATAGAGAGAAGATCATCGTAGTTCTTCTTGTTGTTTGTATATGAGAACGCAAACTCAGTCATCACCTTGATACGGTCCGATACAAAGTAGTCGAGTGCCATACGGCTCGAGAATGTCTCAAGGTACTGGTTGATGATGGTACCGGTCTCGTTTGTGAAAGCACCCGAGATACGGAATGTAGCCTTCTCACCACCACCGTTAAGGTTGACGCTGTACTCGTTACGATAACCGTGCTTGGTAACAGCATCTACCCAATCGGTATTCTCGTTGAAGTTCTCATACTGGTCGAAGTTGGGGTCGTAGTTAATCTCGGGGATTGAAGTAGCCTGCTGCTGGGGGTTGAAGTGCGACTCCTTGAGCAACATTGTGTACTCGTCACCGTTAAGAAGGTTCATACCCTTGGGAATCCACTTGTCCTTGAACTTCATTGAGAAGCTTACGCGAGTGGGACCACGGCGACCACGCTTTGTCTTAATCTTGATGACACCGTTCGCACCGCGTGAACCCCAGATGGCACAAGATGCGGCGTCCTTCAACACCTCGATAGACTCAATATCGTCGGGGTTAACCGAAAGAAGCTCCGAGAATTGGTCGTTACTCAAGTTTGTGTAGTCGAAGCTCTCGCCTTCGTCCTCGGGCATCTCAAAGATGTTGTCATTTACAACAATAAGAGGCTCGGCATTACCATTGATGGTAGAAGTACCACGAAGACGCATCTGAGTACCCGAACCAAGGTCACCGCTCGAGAATACGACGTCAAGACCGGCAATCTGTCCCTGCAACGCCTCGTCGACCGAAGCAAACGAAAGACCCTCCATATCGCTCATTGACACCTTCTGTGTTGCCGAAGAAATCTCACGGTCGAGAATTTCAAGGGCACCGTTACGGCTACGTGGCTTAGCAGTGATGACAACCTCTTCAATCATATTGTCCTCAATCATCTCCACATTGAACACTGTACGAGAACCAATCTGCAATTTTTGGGTCTTGTAACCAATGTAAGAGATTTCGAGGTGGTTGCTTGTGTTCTTTACAATCATCGTGAAGTTACCCTCCATATCGGTCATTGCCGCCTCGATGATACGGTCGCTATTGTCGCGCTCTGTGACGTTAACCATCATAAGCGGACCTTCGGATTTACTGAATACGTTACCCGAAATACGTGCGCTTTTCTGTGCGTATGCCGAGATACCCAGCATACAGCATAGCGCAACCAAGAATAATTGTTTTATCTTTATCATAACTTTTTTCTTTATTCTTGAATAATGTTACCATTGTTGTCTACTCGTACTACGGGAGTATCGCTCTCGTTGCCGTCGGCATCAACAAACGTATAAGTATAGCCTATCACTCTCTTCGAAGCATTGTAAACGGGTGTCTCCTTACGCAGATAGCCGTCGTTGTCGATGAGAATCTTCTCCTTGCGTGAGTTGAGTACATACTCCTCCTGGTTGAACTTGCCTGTGCGGCCGCTCTTTTTCATAAGGTAGCCTACTCGCTTGAATGCGTATGTGCCATCTTCGTACTCGTCGGTTATTGCACCGCGCGAAGCAACAAGATACTTGCCGTCAATCGAACCCGAAAGACCCGCAACAGTCATTGTATCCACAGGCTCGCCATCGTTGGCATAGCGCTGGTATTTGCCGTCGTAGCCAAAAAGTCCCTCATTCTGGAGGATATTGTCAATCTGGTGCATTACAACAAATGACGATGTCTCCAAAGAGCTTGCCTTCTTGGGTGTAGCATCGAGTGACCTCAAGAGCATTTCGCGTGCCATTACGTTCCACGAGATACCCTCTGCACCGGGAGGATTGATTACGCGAGCTGTATTGCCCATCTCATCGGTCACAGCAAGGGTATTGCCCTCTTTTGCCACATTCAGCTCATAATAACCACCAATTTCGTAGTTGAGCGCCGATGTCTCGTAATCGCCCTCAACAACCTGTGCATCGAGGTAGATTGAGTTATCCTGGAAGTGGTAACGTGCGAAACGGTTGATAAGTCCGATGTACGATGCAGCCATCTTGCGCTTGTCCGAATTCACGTCGAGAGTATCGGTTACAAGAGTATAAATCTCGTCCCAAGTGGGAAGACCCTGGTCGTACGCTCTCTGAACAGCGTCGTTTGTGGGAACATATACAGTGTAGTGGTATGTGTTGAAGAAAGATACAAGACGGTCGCGTGCCACCGACTGGCCCGAGTTCTTGCTCAAAGAAGAACGGAATACCGAATATCTTCTGGCACTGTCCTGACGAACCTCTGTTGAAGAGAGAGAGGGATAGATCATCGACAACAATGTATCGACACCATACTCCACGCTATCCTCGCTGAGTGAAACGGCACGGCAGAGGTCGAAGAATGCTCTGAAGTTCTCAACGTGAGAGCTGTCGGGACACATTCTGCGGTATACTGTCTGTGTGGGAGGCGCGGGAATACCCGATGCAAGGCTGTCGCTGCTTGCAGCAACTGTACAGTATGTAACACCGTTGGCCTGGGCATAACGCTCGCCAACCTTAACCGCTGCACCACGCTCAAGTCCCTCGCCACCATAGAATGTAATGTCGAAGTTGGTAACATCGGTGCTCTTTATCTCGCACTTGATTGTTCCGTAACCCTTTGTCTGGAAGTACTTACGGCCCGCATTCTTGTCCGACTCGACATTGTCTACAATGATAAGGTACTCGAGAAGGTCCTTCATACGGTTCTCGAGGAAGTTTGTACCGCCCCAGTTCATCGCCTTGTTGGGTGAGCTAACGGCTACACCTCCTACGGGTGTAATCTCGTAACCCTTCACAGTATCACCAAGCTCGTATGTTTGGGGGTCGTACAGGAATTTCTTTGCCCAGAGAGTCTCGATAGGCTTACCCTGGTTGTCCTTGTAACCGCTCTTGTTGTCGTAGAAGAACTGGTATGCAGTGGGCTTGTCCGACTCCAATGTCACGGGGTCGTAGTAGATGAAATATTCATTATCGGGAACAATGAGTGTGTACTCTGCGTCCATCGCCAGGAGATAAGGCTTGTAACCCAATGCGTCGATGATGGCCTTCATAATGCTCATATTCTTCATATAAAGGGCAGGAGCCGAAACAGCACGATACTCATCGGGACCGAATACATTGTTCAATATATAGATAACACCGTTGTTTGCCACAACGCACTCGTCTACGTCCGAAGGTTTGATGCCGAGTTCCTCGTAACTGTCATTCTGTACAAGGTGGAACTTGCTGGGAACAGAAGCGGTGAACGAGGGTTGCATAAGGTTATTCAGGAACGATGCTATAATCTGATTGGGAATGCAATCGAGCGCATCGTTTATTGACAAGGGATCAGACGCATCTATCTTGGCAATGGCCTCGGGGGTTGCGTAGAGTTCGATAAGGAACTCGCAAGGACCGTTGGGGCCAAAGTAAGAGAAGATATACTCGTCTTTGGGTACATAGATTGCAGCCATATCCGACTGCTCGCTGCCGGTACCGAACTTATACTGGTTCCAACCCGGATCGAACTTGAGCAGACGCGACTTGTTTGTCTCGTTTACAGTAGACACCTCGCTGTTCTCCACAACATCGGACAGGGGACGTCCCGCAGCACTGTTGAAGTAACGCATCACGAACACCGAGTCGGGGTTGTCGGTATTGTCGTTCACATAGTTATAGTCGCTTGAGAGCGAGGGAGAATATACGGGAGCGCTGAAGCGGTCGAGAAGACGGCTGAAGATTTTTGTATTGGGGTGCTCGCGCAACTCCTGGGCCATATTCGAGGGAGGAAGAAGCACACCGTCCATCTTGTAGACGTAACCGTTCTCACAAGTGATTGTAAGGGTATCGTCCGAGTAGTTCTTATAGTCTATTCCGCTTGCAAGAACCTGGTTCTGGTAGATGAAAGCCTCGTCGCCCGAACGCTCTGTCGAGTGGGGTGCGTTGAAGAGCACGTTCACGTCGAGCTGAGTAATCTTGTTGGCGTTCATATAGTCGCGCAGGAAGTGCACCATCATAGGATCTGTACCGTCAAGTGAGAGCAGGAGACCCTTCTCGCGGAAACGGTCCCAGTACTTATTGTTGCCGGGGAGCATTTCGGGAGTGAAGAAAGGCACCGAGTCGACAGGCTGGAGCGATGTCGAACGACGCAGACAGGTATTCTCAACGGGAGGATTACCAGGAAGGCTCGACATCATATCAAGCAGATAAGCGTCATCGAGCATTGCACTGTAAAGAAGAATCTTCATCTGTGCCTTGGTGAGGTCCTCGAAACGGGTCACACCCCAACGGTTGTCCTTGAAGAACTCTACAAACGCCGAGTCGTCGGCAATGAAGAGGGTCTTGCTACCTGTACGTGCAAGTACATCGCTGTAATCGAGCGAGTCGATTATTCTTACGTAATAGTCGTAGGAAGTGCCTTCGTGCTTTCCCTTAAGGAAATCATAAATGCTCGAACCCAACCACTTCGGCCTTTCATTGTTGTACGGATAGTCGTCCAACATATCTGTACAAGACTGTATAAAACTGCCGGAGAATAGCACGCACAGCATAACTGCAACTGTGGAGCAAAATTTACTTAAACGGTGTTTTAACATAATATAAATTTTATAATTAATTAGTTTTTTTACAACTTTATAACTAAACGAGTGGACACAATGAGCCACTATGCAACGTGCAAAAATAGCTCTTTTAATCAAATGTTCAAATAAATTATGATAATTTTCGCACCACAATGCAAAAAAAAGATTCATACTCATAAAAAAAGCAACAACGCCTTTATTTAAGACGCTGTTGCACTGTTGGTATTTTATAATAATTTAACGGTTGCGACAAGAGGGTTCATTTACCCGTCGGTGAGTACTGTACTTTTTTTGCTTCACCTTTTATTATCTCGGCAAACTCCTGCGGAGTGAAGCGTACGGGCTCCACCATAAACTCGGGGACGTTGTACGAGCGGTCGAAGAGCGGGTAGTAGTCGGGGCTCTGCTGCGGAAGCACAAACGCCTTTGAGGCCTTGCCGCCGGCGTCGACGTGAGCTATGTAAAGACGCGTGTAGTTGGTGTCGTCGCGACGGCTCGAGAAGAGTATCCAACGGGCATTGCTGCTCCACGAGTGATAGCTCTCGGCATACTCGGAGTTGGCCTCTCCGAGCGGCCAGTACTCGCCCGTCGCAAGCTCCTGCAGGTAGAGGTCGGCATCGTGGTGCCATACGTGGAAACAGCCGTACTCTCCAAGTGCAAAGAGCAGGAAACGGCCGTCGGGCGATATTCGGGGGAATGTGGCACTCTTGCCCAGCTTTGTTGCCGCAAACACCGTATCGACCTCGCCGAACTCAAATGTATCGGGATTCCACGAGCGTCTCAGGATGTCGTACTTTATCTCCTGATGGCGGATAATCTCCTCCTTCATCACAGTGTTTGCAGTGTCGATGACCTCGAAGTGCGCCGAGCCGTAGTAGAGCGTGCGGCCATCGGGCGACCACCAGGGGAACACCTCAAGGTCGTTAGGCCCGTTTGCCACATTGGCAACGGTATTAGCCACAGGGTTATAGACAATCACATCGCTGGCAACGTCCTGAACCTCAACCTTATTTGTCTTTACAGTGTGGAATATCTGTCCTGTCTTGTTTACCGAATAGGCAACTACGTCGTACACAGGATTGAAGGCCGGATAAACGCCCGGAGAGAGCGTAGAGTCGGTTGCCATATTGAGCTTCACAGGCTCGCCATTGTGTATGAACAGCGTTCCTCCGTTTCCCTGACGGATATGGAACTGCATATTGTCGGTGCGGTAATTCTTGTATGCGTGACAGTTTATGCAGGAGCCCTCGCTCTCTGTTGCCGCCAGCATATTGTTGTATATCACCTGTTCATCGAAATTAGTGAGGTTACGCTGGTTTATCGTAAGTTGCTCGTATGCCACATAGGACGGCGGGATAAGGCGATAGGAGATGTATGTATCAATAGAATCGGGCGACACAGCAATCTCAAAAGTCTTGCAGGCGCTCCAGCGCTTGCCTTTCCTGACAAAGGTCTCTACATTGATATTTGCACCGTTGGCACTCTGCAGCAGCGTACGCCACTCCTCTATCTGCGGCACGACATCTTTTCCGCCCACAACCACGCTGGTTCCCTGAGCCGAGAAACGTGTGACAAACTCATCGCCCTGCTCCTGGATAGCATACACCAGCGGAGCTATATTGCAGGGGACTGTAACATCTTTATAATCGGGATATATTGTAACGCTCTTGGCTGTCTTGTCGAACGACGAGGGCACCGACGGAGCACCGCACGCCGCCACTACAACAGCAAGCAAGAGTATATACACAGAATTCTTCAGCACTTTTATCATAGTATTCAATTTTAGTTTGTCTTTATCTTACGTACAAAGAAGTAGAAATACCAATAGGTATCGCCAAAATCCTTCTTGAAGTGAGGTGCCATCTCCTCCTCCTTCATTCCTTTGTAATCCTTGGTCTTGCGCATAAAGGCATTGAAACGCAATTTCACACCCTCCTCGATGGGCAGATTGGAAATATCGACACTGCGGCTTATACTGGAGAAGAGCAGCGCCGCCTCCTGATAGTGCGTGGGCAGGCGCATTATCTTGCGCTTATGCAGATAACGCGAGAAGTTTGTCCAAAGCGATTTTGAGTCCTTTCGTATGAGCGACGACATAAGGGCTGCCTCGGCGTGCAGGAGCGAGTGCGAAGTGGTGTATCCGCCTGCAAGGTTATTGAGCAGATAGGCCTCCACGAACGACTCATCAACATCAAGAATATCGGGGTACACCCTCATCTGCATCGGGAAGGCAAACTCGGGCACTTTTGCAATGCTCTCGGGATTGTCGGCCAGACGCTCGTAGCGCTCGGCCCAATCGGCGTAGAAGAGGGTGTGCTTGAGTATATTCGTATATCTCTTCACAAGCTTATACTCGCCGTTGAGCAGCAACGAACGCACCGCGTGCTTGAGGTACTCAACCTTCCAACCGCGCTCTACTGCATTCTCCACGCACCAGCGGTAGGCAAAATTGAACTTTCCGTAGCACCAATAGGACATCACTCCACCTGTGTGAGTAAGATGGACGGCTATGGGTGCGTCAATATCGGCACTGCCCTCGGGGTAGGTGAACATCTCCTCTCCCGCCTTGCCAAGATGCAGAAGCGCTATATTGCGGTTGAGCACAATCTGACGAGAGGGCTCGCCGGTGCCGCGTGCAAGGTCGGCAACCTTGCGCCAATTGCCCTCCCACATTGCAGTGTCCTGCCTGTTCTCTATGCGGAAGTTGGTATTCTTGAACCAATAGAAGAAGACAAACACCACCATAGCCGGCATAAGCAGCCACTTGAACAGGTTGATGCGCTTTGCAGCAGTCTCTTTCGGCGACAGTCTATTATAGTACACCGATAGTACCAACTGGAAGAGGAACAGCAGCACGAAAGGTATCCAATAGGGGTAGATACTCTTCAGGAAGTGCGTCGCCCTTACGTCCCAATGGTAGGCAGGGAGTCCCGCCAGATGCATAAAGTCAATGGCTGTAGAGTCATATACAAAATTGTAGCAGAAAAGAGGCACTTCGTATGCAAGGACAAGAGCTATAAGCAGCAATGTGACACCGTCAAAAATCACACGCATACGGTTGCCGTTGCGCAGAGCCTGTGACAAGGCAATCACCGCCATACATATTGACGAGAAAAGAGCAAAGAATCCGAACAGAGGATAGCCTATGACACTCCACGCAAGAATTATCACCGCGTGAAACTTGTACGATGCCTTGTTGAACCCCCATATAGCAAGCAGCCCCACAATTGTTCCAAGCGTCGCAACGTACCAATAACCCGGATACTTTATGTAGTATATCCAATAACCAAGCTGCACATCGGCTGCAAGAAGCAGGAACATAGGCACCATTGCAACAAAAGCCCATCTTGCGGGTATATTGAATGCCTTGCGTGTGAGCAGATAGACAAGCGCCAAAAGCG
Source organism: Bacteroidaceae bacterium (assembly GCA_017554605.1). GTDB lineage: Bacteria > Bacteroidota > Bacteroidia > Bacteroidales > Bacteroidaceae > HGM04593. The sequence goes on along the minus strand of JAFZIA010000126.1, from coordinate 13,675 downwards.
CCACGAATATTGCCGCACCCAATGCAGGATAGTAGAAGAACTGGGTGAGGAAACAGCCCACGTAGCCGAGCAGTCCGGCAGGCACACTCATCGACGACTCAAAGAAAAGATTGTCGAACAGGAAGAGCGACTGCATATCGAGCCTCAGCAGCAGGTCTCTCTCGTAAAAGGCGAGCAACGCCCACACTGCCACACAAAATATAAGCGGCATATTGCACAACACCTTTTGCAGCAACGTACGTTCCGCTTTATTTCCCTTTGCGCGGAGAGCATCCGCATCCACGCTATGCTGCCTCTCTTTATTTCCGTTTGTATTATCCATTGTATTCTGTTTACATAGTAACCTTTATACTTACACCTCACGCGACGCTTTCCGTCCGTTCTCTATTATCAGGAAGTCGAGAATAGTGAGTGCGGCCATAGCCTCAACCACTGGTACGGCACGGGGCACAACGCAGGGGTCGTGCCTGCCACGTGCAGCAACGGTCGTAGCATTGCCGTCAATGTCCACGGTATCCTGCTCCATAAGCAGTGTGGCAACAGCCTTGAATGCCACCCTGAAGTAAATGTCCTGTCCGTTGGATATTCCTCCCTGGATACCGCCGCTGTTGTTCGTGAGCGTAGTAACAGTCCCGCCGTTGCTTGCAAAAACATCATTCTGCTGCGAGCCGCGCAGAGAGCAAGAGGCAAAGCCATTGCCATACTCGAACCCCTTTGCTGCGTTTATTGAGAGCATCGACTGCGCCAGACGCGCCGAGAGCTTGTCGTACAGAGGCTCGCCCAACCCTGCAGGCACACCCTTGACCACGCAGCTCACCACTCCACCTATAGTGTCGCCCTCGCGCTTCACGTCCAGGATAAGCTGCTCCATTCTCCTGGCAACAGCGTTGTCGGGGCAACGCACTATATTTTCTTCGGCCGCGGCGATATTATAGTCGCTGTACGCACCGGGCAGGACAATATCGCCCACCTGCGAGGTATATGCCTTAATGTCAATGCCATACTTGCGCAGGGCAAGCTGTGCGAGCGCACCGGCGCACACACGCACCGCAGTCTCACGTGCCGACGAGCGTCCGCCGCCACGATGGTCGCGGATACCGTATTTCTTGTCGTACACATAATCGGCGTGCGAGGGACGGTACACGTTACGCAAGTTCTCATAGTCGGCACTGCGGTTATTGCTGTTGTATATGACAAACGCAATAGGAGTACCGGTAGAGCGTCCTTCGAACACCCCCGAGAGGAACTGCACCTCGTCGGCCTCGTTGCGCGACGTGGTGACGGCACTCTGTCCGGGACGACGGCGTTGCATCTGCGTGCGGATATACTCCTCGTCGACAGTCACGCCCGGGGGATAGCCGTCGAGCACCCCTCCGATTGCCGTTCCGTGCGATTCTCCGAATGTTGTGAGCCTTAGCAGTGTTCCAAATGTATTCATCTATAATCCAAAGACAAGTTTCTTATAACACTTAACGGCAGACCTGCCAGCCTGCCTTTAATCTACAGCAAGAAGAAGCAGCAACAACCAGTCTGTTGCCACTCCTTGCCATTCCCTTTATCAATGTCCGCAGCAACCGCCCTCGCAGCCGTCGCCACAATCATCGCCACAGCCACCGCTGCAACCGCTGCAACCGCCGCCACAGCCCTGTGCCGCAGCACGCAACTGCTCGTAGAACTTCTTCATCTCGCTCTCCTTGGCAGGACGATTCTCAACGATTGAACCCACGAACTGAAGGTCGCAGCCTGCAAGAGGGTGGTTGAAGTCGAGTACCACCTTGAAGGGGGTAACCTCCTTTACCACTGCATATACGATAGACTTGTCTATGTTACGCACCATCTCTATGATATTGCCCTCGTAGATGTGCTCGTCGTCGAACTTACCGTTGATAGTAAACTCCTCGCGGTCGTGCTCCTGAACGTGTGTAGGCTCATACTCGCCAAAACCATCGGCACAGGGGATTGTAAAATCAAACTCCTCACCTTTCTTAAGGTCCTTCAGACGCTCCTCGAATGCATCGAGCGTATAACCCACTCCTGTAAGGAATGCAAAAGGTTGCTCACGAGTTGTCTTTTCCCACTCCTCGCACACGCCGTCGCGGTGCTTGTACAGCGTGTATGCCACACGCAAGTATCTGTTCTCAATTTCCATAATTATGTATTTTTTGTGTTATTTGTCGTAATTCTTTATCATCTCGGGTGTGTAGCCTGCTACGTAAGTGGCGTGTCCGGCCACAAGCGCCTCGGCAAGCGCCACAAAGCGGTGGAGCGACGCAGCAAAGAGCTCCTCATCGGCAGCAGCATCGGCAAGCAGCAGAGCCGCCATTATGCAGTAGGCCGCCATCTCGTATATACGGCGCGAGAGCAGGTCGAGCGATTCCTGGCAGCCGAATGACTGCACACGCTCAATAGCACTCTTGTACCTTTCTACCATTGCCGCAATCCTGTCGCGCAACGGAGCAAGAGCCTCGGGCACATCTATTGCCATATACTCGTCGAGCAGTTGCGAATAGAAGCCGCTTGTTGCGTAACGTATCGCAGCAACCACCTGCAACTGGGTTGTACCCTCATATATCGAGGTTATTCGCGCATCGCGGTAGAGACGTTCGCACACATAGTCGCGCATATAACCCGAACCACCGTGCACCTGCACACAGTCGTAGGCATTGAGGTTTGCAATCTCGCTGCCTATTCCCTTTACAATGGGAGTGAGCGCGTCGGCCTTCTTTGCAAAGAGCTTCGACTCGTTGCGCTCCTCGGGGGTGAGGGGACGCTCCGCGGCAAGGGCCGTGAACTGTCCCGACATATCCACGTTGCGCGATGTCTCATAGAGCAGGCTGCGGGAAGCATCGAGACGGGCCTTCATTGTGCCCACCATCTCATACACCGGCGCAAAGTTAATAATTTCTTTTCCAAACTGCTTGCGGCTGTGGGCAAAAGTATATGCCTCGTTGTACGCAGCCTGTGCAAGCCCCACGCTCTGTGTGGCAATCCCCAGACGTGCACCGTTCATCAGTGCCATCACATACTTTATGAGTCCCATTCTACGGCTGCCGCAAAGCTCGGCACGGGCGTGCTTGAACACAATCTCGCAGGTGGGCGAGCCGTGTATTCCCATCTTCTCCTCTATGCGGCGTATATGTATGCCGCCGCACTCTTTTTCCACTATGAAAAGCGAGAGTCCGCGTCCGTCCACGCTACCCTCCTCGCTTCGGGCAAGAACAAGATGAACATCGGCGTCGCCGTTTGTTATAAAACGCTTCACGCCGTCGAGATACCAGCAGCCCTCCTCCTCGCTGTATGTTGCCTTGAGGCGCACGCTCTGCAGGTCGCTGCCCGCGTCGGGTTCTGTAAGGTCCATCGACATTGTCTCGCCCGCGCTTATACGCGGCAGATAGCGCCTGCGCTGCTCCTCGCTGCCAAAGCTATGTATCGTCTCGGCACAATCCTGCAATCCCCACAGGTTGCCGAATGCAGCATCGGCACGCGACACAATATCCTCGATGAGTATGAACACCGTACGCGGGAAGTTCAATCCGCCATACTCGCGGGGAAGCGAAATTCCCATAAGCCCCGCCTTGCGGAAAAGGTCGAGGTTACGCTGTGTTGCCGGAGCATACACCACCCTGCCGTCCTGCAGCACGGGACCCTCCTTCTCAACCTCCATTGCATTGGGTGCAATAACCTCGGCACAGAGTTCGCCCACAAGCTCCAGGACCTTTTCGTAGCCCTCGACAGCCTCGTCAAAATCCACGGGAGCATAGTTGTACTGCGCAGCCTGTGTATAACCGCGCTCCTGCATTGCCACAATGCGCTTCATCAACGGGTGCGAGAGGTAGTGCCTGAGCACTTTTTTATTGTCGGTATAGTAGTTCATTGCTTTTGCTGGTAAAAATTGATGAATTTAGGAATGACCTCCTCCACTCGGCCCGTCACCACATAGTCGGCAATGGCATTTATGGGAGCATCGGGGTCGCTGTTCACAGATATTATTATGCTGCTCTCCTGCATTCCCGAGATATGCTGTACCTGTCCCGAAATTCCGCAGGCGATATATACTTTGGGACGCACGGTGACACCCGTCTGACCAATCTGACGGTCGTGCGTGGTGTATCCCGCATCTATAGCCGCACGGGTGGCGCCCACCTCTCCGTGCAACAGATGTGCCAATGTATGCAGCATATCGAAATTCTCCTTGCTGCCCATTCCATAGCCGCCTGCAACAACCACCGCAGCACCCTTGAGGTTATTCTCCTGCCTCTGTACGTGGCGCTCTATGATGCCCACGGCAAAATCGGCAGTTGTGACATAATCCTCTACATTGTGTTTCACCGTGTTGCCCCTGTATGTATCGGGACGGCACTTCACAAGCGGCATCACACCCTCGCGCACTGTTGACATCTGTGGGCGATGATGTGGGTTGACTATTGTTGCAACAATATTTCCGCCGAATGCGGGACGGATTGAATAAAGCAGATTCTCTATCCTTGTTTCGCTTTTCTTGTCCTCGTAGTCGCCAATCTCAAGCGCCGTACAGTCGGCTGTGAGTCCGCTGCCCAGTGTCGAAGATACACGCGGTGCAAGGTCGCGTCCCACTACAGTCGCTCCTATTAAGAATATCTGCGGTTGCTCCTCTTTTATCAGTTTGCACAGCACCGATGTATGCGGTTGTGTGGTATAGGGCGAGAGGCGCTTGTCCTCAAAAATATGCAGTGTATCAACGCCGTAAGGGTACACCTGAGCCTCGACCGAAGAGAGGTCGCCACCCAATGCCACAGCCTCGAGCTGCACACCCAGCCGGTCGGCCAGCTCGCGTCCCTTGCTCAGGAGCTCCAGGCTCACCTCGGCCACACGGGCTGCATCAAGTTCGCAGTAGACTAATATATTGTTCATAAGTTTATCCTATTGTGTGGTTGGACAATAGCTCGCCGACAAGTGCCTTTATATCCTCGTCGGAAGCAGTGTAACGCTTACTCTCCTTTGCCTGAAAGACAATATTCTCAACCTTGCGAACCTTTGTGGGAGAGCCCGACAATCCGCAACGCAACGCATCGCCGCCAACATCGGCAAGAGTCCACTCCTTTATCGTGAGAGCCTCGTCGGCAGCAACCTGCGCAGAGTATCTGAATCCCTCGGCAGCCTGCTCCGTGGGGGTTGCCGCACGGTGGAAGCGCAACATTCTGTACACATTCTGCGGACGGCACTCGGCTGCAGCGCCGTCAACTGTCAGCAGCAGCGGCAGGGGAGCTTTCACAGTCTCTACTCCATTCTCAATGCCACGCTCCACTATTATATGGCCGTTCTGCAACGACACTATGCGCCGTGCGTATGTAACCTGCGGGAGGCCAAGCTGCTGTGCCACCTGCGGGCCAACCTGCGCTGTATCTCCGTCAATAGCCTGACGGCCGCACAGCACAATATCGTAGCTGCCTATCTTTTTTATTGCCGTCGCAAGCGCATACGACGTAGCAAGCGTGTCGGCACCGGCAAAAGCACGGTCACTGAGCAGCACCGCCTCGTCGGCTCCACGGAAAAGAGCCTCACGCAGAATATCCGCTGCACGCTGGGGACCCATCGTAAGCACAGTGATTTTACTTGCGGGATATTCGTCCTTGAGCCTCAACGCCTGTTCAAGTGCATTAAGGTCCTCGGGGTTGAATATGGCAGGCAACGCCGCGCGGTTGATTGTGCCATCTGCATTCATCGCATCGCCACCCACGTTACGGGTATCGGGGACTTGCTTTGCCAATACAATGATATTCAATTTCATAATTTTTCCATTAATATACGTAGCGAGAAGAAGTCAAACTTTGCAACAGCTCCACTCCGCCCAAATTAACGCAACAAAGATAAGAAACCTATTCGGTTTATTAAAATATTTTTTGAATTATAAAGATTTGAAAGCAGAGAACAAACAAGAGTAATTAAAAATCAACAACCCGAGGAGAGTTCTGCGTGATAAATTTTATATTTATTTTAAATATAGCATTTTTAGGCAAAAAGTCAAAACAGTTTCTTATATTTGCCAAAGTAAATTAAACAAATAGAGAGAATATGCACACCAAAAGACTCAACCAACTGATACTCTTTATGTTAATATTATCAACAGGAGTAATGACTGCGTGCAGGAACAAACAACAGCAACAAACAACAGTTGAAACAACAACCGAAGTAAAAACCGACAGCACAGCTATTAGTGAAACAATCGACAAAGAGGCTTTCATAAGTATAGAGGGCACGCAGATTATGCGTAACGGCAAACCCTACTATTTCATTGGTACGAACTTTTGGTACGCCCCCATTCTGGGTTCTACAGGCGAAGGCGGCAACCGCGAGAGACTATGCAAGGAGCTCGATGCACTTAAGGCATTAGGTGTAGAGAATCTGCGTATCCTTGCCGGAGCCGACGCGGGAAGCGCAAATGCCAACAGCGTGAAGCCCTATCTTCAACCCAAGCCCGGAGAGCTTAACGACACACTGCTCATTGGACTCGACTATACCCTTGCCGAGCTCGAGAAGCGAGGAATGACCGCAGTGATATACCTCACCAACTCGTGGGACTGGAGCGGTGGCTTCGGGTTCTACCTGCGCGAGTGCGGTTACGGCGACTCACCCAACGCTTCGGGCGAAGGATACAACGACTACGTAAAATATTCGTCCGACTTTGTACGCGAAAAGCGTGCATTGGAGATGTACTACAACCACATTAAAGCAATAGTATCGCGCAAGAACAGCATCACAGGACGCTACTACAAGGACGAGCCCTCCATTATGGCGTGGCAAATATGCAACGAGCCGCGTCCTTTCTCCAAGGAGAACAACAAGCTTATGGCCGACTGGCTGTCGAGAAGCGCCCGCATAATAAAGAGCATCGACAGCAACCACCTCGTATCCACAGGCAGCGAGGGTCTCTACGGTTGCGAGGCCGACAGACACGCCTGCGAGTTCATTCACGGCGACCCCAACATTGACTATCTCACAGTGCATATATGGCCGCTCAATTGGGGCTGGGCAAGCCGCACCGCCCCCGACGCCGACATTCAGAAAGCGTGCCGGCGCACGGGCGACTACATCGACCTGCACATTGAGATGAGCAAGCTCATAAACAAACCTATGGTAATTGAGGAGTTCGGATTCTGCCGCCGTGGCAACAGGAACGACCTTTCGGACGACGTCGAGAGCCGAGACATTCTCTACAGCTACGTATTCGACCACATTGCAAGGAGCGCAGCCCAGGGCGGCGTCATTGCAGGCTGCAACTTCTGGGGCTGGGGCGGCAGCGGACGTCCCGCCGACGAGGTGTGGAACGCCGGCGACGACTACCTGTGCGACCCCCCGCACGAGCCCCAGGGCTGGTACTCGGTATTCGACTGCGACCATACAACCCTCTCAATCATAAAGAAATACACTGAGAAACTAAACAAATAAAAAACTTTAACAGATATAACCTATGTACAGCAACGACAATCGCATCGTAATTACCCTCGATGCAGGAGGTACAAACCTCGTATTCAGCGCAATGAAAGCCGGTAAGTTCATCATTGACCCCATTTCGATGCCCTCGAACGCACACGACCTCGACAAATGCCTCGCAACAATTGTAGCGGGCTTTGAGCAGGTAATAGAGAAGCTCGACGAGAAGCCCGTGGCAATAAGCTTTGCCTTCCCCGGCCCTGCCGACTATCCCCGCGGCATCATCGGCGGCTACCTGCCCAACTTCCCCTCGTTCCGCGACGGCGTGGCACTGGGCCCGTTCCTCGAGGACAAATTCGGCATTCCCGTATTCATAAACAACGACGGCGACCTCTACGCCTACGGCGAGGCGCTGGGTGGTATTCTGCCCGAGATTAACGCACGCCTCAGAGAGCTCGGTTCGCCCAAACAGTACAAGAACCTCATTGGCTACACATTCGGTACAGGATTCGGAATAGGCGTTGTTGTTGACAACCGCCTCAACCGCGGCGACAACTCCTGTGTAGAGACCTTCTGCCTGCCCCACACTATGATGCCCGACGTGATTGTAGAGGAAGGCGTATCAATACGCGCCGTACAGCGTGTCTATGGCGAGAAGTCGGGCGACACGGAGCACGGCCTCACCCCCAAGGACATCTGCGAGATTGCCGACGGCACACGCCCAGGCAACCAAGAAGCAGCACGCGAGGCATTTGCCACAATGGGAAAGGTTGCAGGAGCAGCCATCGCCACAGCCGTCACAATAACCGACGGACTGGTTGTCCTTGGTGGCGGCGTCACCGCTGCAAGCCGCTGGATTATGCCCGCACTGCTCCAGGAGATGCGCTCCAAGTTGCACACCCTCAAAGGCGAGGAGGTGAACCTTGTACAGATGAAAGTGTACGATCTCGACAACCCCGAGGAGTTTGCCGCATTTGCCAAGGGCGAGGTAAAGACCATCAAGGTGTACGGCAGCGAGCGCACCGTCGAGTACGACACACAAAAGAGAGTGGGCGTAGCAATCTCTCGTTTGGGAGCGAGCCAGGCAATATGTATGGGTGCTTATTCATTTGCACTCAGCGAATTGGACAAATAAAACTGCGTAAACAGACAAGCTATGAAAAAGAAACTGATGATGGCCGCCGCCCTGCTCCTTTCAATGAGCCTGCCGGCACAGGAGCCTGCCGATTGGGTCGACCCGTTCATTGGCACCACCAACTTTGGCACCACCAACCCTGGAGCACTGTGCCCCAGCGGAATGATGTCGGTTGTGCCGTTCAATGTGATGGGCTCCGACATCAACGTCTACGACAAGGACAAGCGCTGGTGGTCGGCACCATACGAGTACAGCAACAAATATTTCACAGGATACGCCCACGTGGCACTGAGCGGCGTAGGCTGCCCCGAGGCATCGTCGCTGCTCGTGATGCCCACGACAGGCGAGCTCGACGTAGACTACCACAACTACGGTTCGGAGTACACCGACGAGGTTGCAACCCCCGGATACTTTGCCAACAGCCTCAGCAAATACGGCATTAAAACCGAGGTAACAGCAACCACCCGAAGCTCGTGCGAGCGCTACACCTTCCCCGCCGGCAAAGGAAATATCCTGCTCAACCTGGGACAAGGACTCAGCAACGAGAGCGGAGCGATGGTGCGCCGCGTGAGCGCCACCGAAATTGAGGGAGTGAAACTCCTGGGCACATTCTGCTACACCACAAACGCAGTGTTCCCCATCTACTTTGTGATGCGCGTCGACAAGACCCCCACAAAGAGCGGATACTGGAAAAAGCAGCCCCTGCTCCAGGGCGTAGAGGCCGAGTGGACAGTGGACGACGGCGAGTACAAGCTATACACCAACTACAACCGCGAAATATCGGGCGACGACGTCGGTTTCTGGTTCACATACGACAACCTGCAGCAGGACGAGCAGATTACAGTGCGTATGGGCGTATCGTTCGTATCCACCGAGAATGCACGCGAGAACCTCGACAGGGAGCAGCACGGCCTCAGCTTCGACGAGCTGAGGAGAGCAGCCCGCAACCAGTGGAACAGCGACCTTGGACGCATCAAGGTGAGCGGCGGCACCGACGAGCAGAAGACCGTCTTTTACACAGCGCTCTACCACGCACTCATACACCCCAGCATAGTGAGCGACATCAACGGAGAGTACCCGCAGATGGAGAGCGGACTCACTGGAAAGAGCGACCACACACGCTACACCATCTTCTCGCTGTGGGACACCTACCGCAACCTGCACCAGCTATTGACCCTCGTATATCCCGAGCGCCAGACAGATATGCTGCGCTCAATGGTAGATATGTACAACGAGTGGGGCTGGCTGCCACGCTGGGAGCTCTTCGGACGCGAGACATACACAATGGAGGGCGACCCCGCCGCCATTGTCATTGCCGACAGCTACGTGAAGGGCTTGCGCGATTTTGACTACCAGACAGCATACAGGGCAATGCTCAAGTCGGCCGTGACACCCGGAAAAGACAACCCCATACGTCCCGACATCGACCCGTATATTGAAAAAGGCTACATTCCGTTAGGTTATTTTGCCAACGACCTCTCGGGCGACAACTCAGTATCGCACGCCCTTGAATATTGCCTTGCCGACTATGCAATATCGCAGATGGCCGACTCGCTTGGATACAAGAAAGAGGCAAAGGAGTTCCTCAAGCGCTCACAGTCGTACCGTCGCTACTTCTGCAAGGAGTTCGGTACGCTGCGCCCCATCACAAAGGAGGGCAGCTTCCTCGAGGACTTTGATGCAGCCACAGGAAAGAACTTCGAGAATATCCCCGGCTTCCACGAAGGCTCGGCGTGGAGCTACACATTTGCAGTACCCCACGATGTAGAAGGCCTTGCACGCCTTATGGGCGGAAACAAGGCATACGTAAAGAGCCTGCAATATGTGTTCGACGAGAAGCACTACGACCCCGCCAACGAGCCCGACATTGTCTACCCCTACCTCTTCAGCCGTTTCAAGGGCGAGGAGTGGCGCACACAGCGCGAGGTAAAGACCCTGCTCGACAGTTGCTTCACGGCAAAGCCCGACGGCATTCCCGGCAACGACGACACAGGAACAATGTCGGCGTGGGCAGTATTCTCAATGATGGGACTCTACCCCGATACCCCCTCGGAACCCTACTACACACTCACCACACCCACATTCGACCGTGTTGAGATTGAGACAGCCAACGGAACTGTTGTAATTGAGGCGACACGCCCCGACAGCAACTGCCACTACATAGAGAGTATGACCTTGGGAGACGCGCCCCTGAGGAAGTACCGCATCACACACCGCGAGCTGCTCGACAAGAAACACATCACATTCAAACTTAAAGCACAACCGAAATGAAGATAACAAACATTTTTATGGCAGGCGCCCTGCTCCTTGCAGCCTGCGCACAGCCCGCTCCCGAGGGCGAGAAACTGACATCGTACGTCAACCCCCTCATTGGTTCGGGCGGACACGGACACGTATTTGTGGGTGCTCACGTACCCTTTGGAATGGTGCAACTGGGCCCCACAAGCGTAACTACCACGTGGGACTGGTGCTCGGGCTATCATCAGGACGAGAACTCAGTGATAGGATTCTCGCACACCCACCTGAGCGGAACAGGAATAGGCGACCTGTTCGACGTCACAGTGATGCCCGTCACAGGCGAGGTGACATACTCGCGCGGCACGCTCGACGATGAGAAATCGGGACTATGGTCGCCCGCCGACCGCACACAGGAGGTAGCCAAGCCCGGATACTACAGCGTACCCCTCACACGCTACGGCGTAAAGGCCGAGGTAACAGCCACAGCCCGTGTAGGTATGCACCGCTACACATTCCCCGCAGCCAGTGATGCAGCAATCGTCATCGACCTTGAGAACGGAGGCTGCTGGGACAAATCAACCGAGACCTCTATGAACGCCGAGGGCAACACTGTAGTAACAGGCTACCGCTACTCTACCGGCTGGGCAAAGAACCAGAAAATATATTTTGCAGCAGAATTCTCAAAGCCCTTCGAGTCATTCGAGCTCAAGGGCGAAGGCAATATGTACGGACGCGCATCGTTCGCCACAACCGACGGCGAAGAACTGCTTGTCAAGGTAGGTATCTCGCCCGTCAGCATCGAGGGAGCGAAGGCCGCCATTGCAGCCGAGCTGCCCCACTGGGAGTTCGACAAGGTGGCACAGGCAGCCGACGCAGCGTGGGAGCAGGAGCTCGGCAAGATACGCATAGAGAGCAGCGAGGTAATGCCCGCCGCAACATTCTATACAGCAATGTACCACGCAATGACCGCCCCCGTGCTCTTCAGCGACGTTAACGGCGACTACCGTGGAGCCGACGGCAACGTCTACAACAGCCCCCGCAATATGTACAGCATATTCTCGTTGTGGGACACATACCGCGCCAAGATGCCCCTTATGAGCATCATCGAGGGCGAGCGTTTCAGCGATTTTGCAGCCACTATGATAGACATCTGCGACAAGCAGGGCCGTCTGCCCGTGTGGCACTTATGGGGCTGCGAGACCGACTGTATGGTGGGCGACCCTGGTATCATCGTTGTAGCCGACGCCATAGTAAAGAATGTCGAGGGCATCGACCGTCAGCACGCCTACGACGCAATTCTCAAGACCATTGCACAGAACGAGCGTGGCCGCGACCTGCGCAAGCAGTACGGCTTTATCCCCTGCGACCTTTTCAAGGAGTCGGTAGCATTCGATATGGAATATGCCATTGCCGACGGAGCAGCTGCCGCAGCAGCCGCAGCCCTTGGTCTGAGCGAAGATGCAGCAATGCACACAAAGAACAGCCACTCCTACCGCACATTCTTTGACCCCGAGAGAGGCCTTGTACGCGGACGCAAAACAACAGGCGAGTTCAACGAGCCTTTCAACCCCTTCTTCTCGGCACACCGCGACGATGACTACTGCGAGGGTAACGCCTGGCAATACACCTGGCTCGTACCCCAGGACGTAGCAGGAATGGCACAGTGCTTCGGCGGAAAGGAGAAGATGCTCGTGCAGCTCGACTCGCTCTTTAACCTACCGTCGGTAATAGAGGGCGACCCCTCACCCGACATCTCGGGACTCATCGGACAATTTGCCCACGGTAACGAGCCCTCGCACCACATATTATATATGTACACTATGCTCGGTGCACCCCATAAGGCAGCCGACCGCATACGCGAAGTTATGACAACCCTCTACAGCGACAAGTTCGACGGACTATCGGGCAACGAAGATGTAGGTCAGATGTCGGCCTGGTACATAATGTCGGCACTCGGATTTTATCAGGTGGAGCCCGCTGGTGCCCGCTACTGGTTCGGTACACCCGCAGTGACAAGCGCACAGCTTGCAGTAAAGGGCGGTACATTCAAGGTTGAGGCACAGAACAACAGCAGCACAAACAAATACATACAGAAGGTGCTGCTCAACGGTAAGGAGTACACACTCCCCTACATCAACCACAGCGACATAAAGGCCGGCAGTACCCTCACATTCATTATGGGCAGCCAGCCTGCAAAATGGTACACAAAGGATATTACCGAGTAAAAAAGCTATATACAGCAATCGGATAGCAGCGCTGAACGCTGCTATCCGATTGTTTTTTTATATACAGGATACTTTGTTTCTTGAGAAGAGACAATTTTCTCATATTATGAGCATTGGTTGCCGAAAAATGCCTATCTTTGCCGCGTCAATGGGGAAAAAACCGTTGACATACGATAGCATTTTGTTAAAGTCCAAAAACAGAAATTTCGCCAAAATTTTCATCAGAGGGCCAAAGCAATCAATGCTCATCCTGTGTATATGCCGGCGGTGTGCTTTCTGCACACCACCCACATATATTTCACGGCGTGGGAATATTGTTTCTTTTATGTTCATTCTGATAAGGCGTTTGGCGATGCCTCTGTTTTGTGGACGTAAGGCGATAAGTCTCACGTCTTTTTTTGTGCATATATACCAGGACTCTTCAAACTGCATCACAATTGTATTGGCTCACCTGCAAAGTCTGGGGGGCTATGCAAAAAGTTTAGTCAATCTATAGAAGAAAAATTTCAAATCAGCAACACCTCTGAGTTGTGCTCTGAATGCTTTGATTTTGGCATTAAAACTTTCTGCAAAAGCATTTGTGGAACGATTGACGAAGTAGTTGAGTATTTCATCGTAATGTTCGTATATTGTTCCGGCTATTGTGTTGAACGAGACGAAACCACTG
>JAFZIA010000021.1 GCA_017554605.1 Bacteroidaceae bacterium | reverse complement strand
TTGAAGAAGGGTATATGAACTGTTATATGGCCGCATAAAACCCTTTCTCGGACAAATCGGAGATTTTCTACCAAAAAAGAGAAAAAAGAAACAAAAACGAGATAAAACTAAGGCCGGATCAAAAATACTTTTGACCCGGCCCCATTTTTTTATACACCCACAGCATCTAAAATAGAACCGCAAATTTGCTCCTTTCGATAATTTTAGTTTTTTTTGCAAGATATACGGACAACAATTGAAATAACTATAAAAAACCGAAATTATGGAAAAGATTATCGGACTTATCAATGCGCCGTTCACACCTTTCTACGAGAATGGCGAAGTAAATTATGAGCCTATCCCCGCATACGCACAGATGTTGGCAAAGAACGGCCTTAAAGGAGTGTTCATCAACGGCTCGTCGGGCGAGGGCTATATGCTCACCGAGGAAGAGCGAATGAAACTCACCGAGGCCTGGGTGGCAGCCGCTCCCGAGGGCTTCAAGATTATTGTGCACGTGGGCAGCACCTGCGTAAAGTCGAGCCGCCGTATGGCCGAGCACGCACAGAAGCTTGGAGTATTCGGTATTGGCGCAATGGCTCCTCCCTTCCCCAAAGTGGGCCGCGTCGAGGAGCTTGTAAAGTACTGCGAAGAGATTGCATCGGCTGCTCCAGAGCTGCCCTTCTACTTCTACCATATCCCTGCATTCAACGGCGCTTACCTGTCGATGGTGAGCTTCCTCCAGGCTGTTGACGGCCGCATTCCCAACTTTGCGGGCATCAAGTACACATTCGAGAGCCTGTACGAGTACAACCAGTGCCGTCTGTACAAGAACAGCAAGTTCGATATGCTCCACGGACAGGACGAGACTATCCTCCCCTGCCTTGCAATGGGCGGCGCTCAGGGCGGCATTGGCGGAACAACCAACTACAACGGCTGCAACCTTGTGGGCATAATAGATGCCTGGAATGCAGGCGACCTGGAGAAAGCACGCGAACTGCAAAATTTCTCACAGGAGGTAATAAATGTCATCTGCCACTATCGCGGCAACATCGTGGGCGGAAAGAGAATTATGAAACTCATTGGCCTTGACCTTGGCAAGAACCGCACTCCTTTCCAGAATATGACCGACGAGGAGGAGGCTGCAATGCGTAAGGAGCTCGAGGCCATCAACTTCTTTGAGCGTTGCAACAAATTCTAAACAACAGCATTATTCCCCGTTGAAAGGGTGCACGACCTTTTCAATGGAGGGACAACAAAAACATAAGCACTTACTATGGATTGGAAAAAATACATTGCCGAATGGGGCGAGAAATACCGCAAGGACCTTACAGAGAACATTATGCCCTTTTGGCTCAAGAACGGAGTGGACCGCGTGAACGGCGGCGTCTACACCTGCCTCAACCGCGACGGCTCACTCATCGACAGCACAAAATCGGTGTGGTTCCAGGGACGCTTTGCCTTTGTGTGCAGCTTCGCATACAACACTATAGAGAAAAACCCCGAGTGGCTGGCAGCAGCAAAGAGCACAATTGACTTCATCGAGGCACACTGCTTCGACAAGGACGGCAGAATGTACTTCGAGGTGAAGGCCGACGGCACGCCCCTGCGCAAGAGACGCTACGTATTCTCGGAGAGCTTCGCGGCAATTGCAATGGCCGAGTATGCAAAGGCATCGGGCGACGAGAGCTATGCACAGAAAGCACTCAAGCTGTTCAAGGACATACGTCACTTTGTGGCAACACCCGGATATATGGAGCCCAAATATCTGGACACACTGCAGGCCAAGGGCCACTCGCTTGTGATGATACTCATCAACACCGCATCGCGCATACGCAACGTGATAAGCGACCCCGTGCTCGACCAGCAGATTGACGAGTCCATCGCATCGCTCAAGGACTTTATGAAACCCGAGTTCAACGCCCTATTGGAGACGGTGGGCCCCGACGGAGAGTTCATCGACACAATAAACGGACGCCTGATAAACCCCGGGCACTGCATAGAGACAGCGTGGTTCCTGCTCGAGGAAGCAAAGCACCGCGGCTGGGACAAGGATATTACCGCACAGGCCCTGCAGATTCTCGACTGGTCGTGGGAATGGGGCTGGGACAAGCAGTACGGAGGCATAATAAACTTCCGCGACTGCCGCAACCTTCCTCCACAGGACTACTCGCAGGATATGAAATTCTGGTGGCCACAGACCGAGGCAATCATTGCCACGCTCTATGCCTACGAGGCAACGGGCGACGACAAGTACCTCATCTGGCACAAGCAGATAAGCGAGTGGACCTACGCGCACTTCCCCGACGAGGAGATGGGCGAGTGGTACGGCTACCTGCACCGCGACGGCACTGTAGCGCAGCCTGCAAAGGGCAACATATTCAAAGGTCCTTTCCACATTCCAAGAATGATGATAAAGTCGTTCGAACTGTGTAACATACTCACAAGAGAAAAGTAAAAGAACCGGTCAAGAACAAACGACTGCAACCAATTATAAACAATAAAAACAGACCACCTCCACCCCCTGTACTGCAGATGGAGCGCGAGGTGGTCTTTAACACTTTATGAAAAAGAACATCATACTATCACTTCTTCTAATGTATTCAATGCTGGGTATAGCACAGAACCGGATTTCCGTGTCACAGGCGCAGCCGCTTGACAAAGCCGTGTCGGGGCACTATGCAGCCTGGACCAATGACGGGCTTGCGACCTACGGAGGATGCAATTTTCCCGATGTACCTTGTGCCGATGGCGGACAGAAAGTATACTACCCACGCGCCTATGGTGCCAGCATACAAGTGCCCGGCGGAGCCGTATATCTTGGCGGAATGGACTCCACATCATCAATCAGCGAATGCCTGTTCATCGACGCCCCCGATGGCACGTCCACCCCAATACCCCCTTTGCCTGTGGGTATAGACAACTTTGCTGCCACCTACCACGACGGCACCATTTGGGTTGCCGGAGGACAAAGCAACGGAACTCCTAACAAGAATGTATATGCATTGGCATTCCCGGGCGGGAAAGCGAAAGGTGAAAGCGGCAGTAACACGTGGAGCATTGTCGCAACCTTGCCCGACGAGTGCCGTCTGCAACCTTGCGTTACAGTGCAGAACACAGCGGCGGGCTATGCACTCTTTGTCTTTGGCGGATACCAGCCAAAGACAGGAACAACGGCTGCTGCAGTGCACACCGACGGTGTGTATATGACCATTGCCGAGCTGAAGAAAGGCAGTGCGACACAATGGAAACGCACTGCGCCAGCATTGGCTTGGAGCGAAGACACCACCGATGGAGCACGTACACAGCACATACAGGCCATCGTAGGAAGCACCTGTAGCCCAGTAGGATACAGCCACGTGCTGTTCTTTGGCGGAGTCGACCACGACATTTTCCTCAGCGCCATCGAAGGCCGGCAGGACAGTATGTACCTGCGTCACGCACCCCAATGGTACAAATTCCGCGAGAATGTACTAATATACCACACCATAACCGACTCCTGGGGCACATTGCCCGGAAACAGCCTGTTGGCGCGTGCAGGCGCCTGCCTCACCCCACAGACCGGCGGCAAGGGTTGGATTTACAGCGGTGGCGAGCTGATGCCCGGAGTGCGCAGTGCCGACGTTACACACATCGAAGTGAGCAACGAAAAGGACTTCGGCTGGCTCAACTGGAGCGTCCTTGCCATTTACCTTATCGGAATGCTTGGTATGGGCTTCTACTTTATGCGCAAGGAGAATGGTGCCGACGACTTCTTCAAAGGCGGCGGACGTATCCCCTGGTGGGCAGCCGGCATCAGCATCTATGCCACAATGCTCTCGGCCATCACCTATATGACAATTCCGGCAAAGGCATATACCACCAACTGGACCTACTACCCTATGCTGTGGATGATTCTGCTTGTGAGTTTTCCTGTCATAAAGTACTACCTCCCCTACTTCCGCAAACTCAACGTAACCAGTGCATACGAGATTCTTGAAAAACGTTTCAACCTCTTTACACGTATGCTGGCCTCGACACTCTTCTGTATCTTTATGATTGTGCGTATGGCCATCGTGCTATACCTTCCATCGCTGGCACTCACAGCCGTAACGGGAATAGACATCTACCTGTGCATCGTACTGATGGGATTGGTGACAATTGTCTATTGCACTATGGGCGGCGTAGAGGCCGTTATATGGGGCGATGTGGTACAGGGTCTGATACTTGTCTTTGGAGCCATCTTTGCCGTAGTGTACCTGGCAATGGGCACCGAGGGCGGAATTGGCGGCTGCATAGACATTGCATTGGAAAATGACAAGCTGCGGCTGTTCGACTGGAGCAACTCCTGGTCACAGGCCACCTGGTGGGTAATCATACTCGGAGGCCTCGCCAACAACCTCATCTCCTACACATCGGACCAAACCGTCATACAGCGTTACCTCACCACCCCCGACGAGAAGTCGGCCGGACGCGGAATCCTTGTAAACGGTTTGATGAGCGTGTTCGTCTCCGTTGCCTTTTATATGATTGGTACAGGCCTCTACACATTCTACAAGACACACCCTGCCGAGCTTGACATCACAATGGGACAGTCCGACGCCATCTTCCCATTCTTTATGAT
Source organism: Bacteroidaceae bacterium (assembly GCA_017554605.1). GTDB lineage: Bacteria > Bacteroidota > Bacteroidia > Bacteroidales > Bacteroidaceae > HGM04593. The sequence goes on along the minus strand of JAFZIA010000021.1, from coordinate 10,667 downwards.
GAGCGAGATGCCGGCCGGTGTTGCCGGTGTACTCATTGCTGCAATCTTTGCTGCTACAATGAGTACCATCTCAAGCAACATAAACAGCGTGGCGACAGCGTTCTCCATTGACTTCTGGAAGCGTTTCCGCCCTGCAACCACCGACTTGCAGCTCGTCGGCATAGCCCGTTGGGCATCGGTAGCAAGCGGTATGGTGGGACTTGTGCTTGCGTTGCTTATGGCAACCTGGGACATACAGTCGTTCCTCGACTTCTTCAACGAGATTCTTGGATTGCTCACCAGCGGTTTGGGCGGCCTGTTCTTCATAGCTGTATTTATGAAGCGAGTCAAAGGATACGCAGCACTCACCGGTTTCGTCGCAGGCGAAGCGGTAGTATTCTGGCTGAGCGAATGCTCAAATGCCAACTTCCTGCTTTTTGGAGCAATTGGTATGGCGGTGTGCATTGTCGTGGCCTGGCTGCTCTCCATAGGCTCGTATTTCAAGGGCAGCAAACTATAAGCGCCGCAATGCCCCATTGACAATAAAAGGCTAACCTTCCAAAGGAGGAGATTTCCTACACACTTTAGGAATACCCCCTGCTACGATTAGGAAATTATCGTTGCAGGGGGATTTTTATGCCTCTATCTTTGCGACAGAAGAAACAGACAGCGGGACACTTACCAGAGTTTGTTGGAGAGAAAAAATAAAAGAAAGTTCAACCAATTAAAAATTACGACTATGAAAAATTTGGTAAAGAAAGCAGAGAAGAGAGATTTTTGGAGCGTGGCAAAGAGAGTGATGATTGTCGCAATAATGGTTATCGGCTTTATTATGCCTGCTCAGGTATCGGCACAGAATGCAAACAGAGGCGGAGATAAAGGACGCGCCGCAATGGTTCAGAAAAAGAACGACAAGAAAGAGAAGAAGAACGACAAAAAGGACAACAAGAAAGCAGACAAGAAAAAAGATTTTAAAAAGAAAGACAAAAAAGCCGCACACAAGGACAACAAAGCACACAAGCCCAATGTTGTAGTTGTTGAACACCACCACAACAGCAAGCCCGTTGTAGTACACCACAACAAGCCCGTCGTAGTACACCACCACGACAACGACGGCGCCGAGGTTGTAGCCGCAGCAATTGGACTGGCAGCACTCATAGCACTTATAGCCAATTAAAGAAGAAAGTTTTTAGAGTTATTAATTTTAAGGTAGTTAGTTAGATGCAATTCGGCCGGTGCAGCGGGAAAGTTCCTGCTGCACCGGCTGTCAATTTGAGCAAGTTTGACAAAAAATAATGGAATAAACTTTATATATCTTGTTCACTTGTTCTTATCTTTGCACTATTATGAAAAAATTATACAAAATATTCTACACGGCACTGATACTTTGCACGTTCTCCTGCACACAGAGCAACGAGCAGAAGATTGAACAGTCGGTTACAAGCCTCCTGCAGCGCTACCCCAACGCTACACTGCAGGACGTATATAAAAGTTTCTTCCAGGACTATTTCGGTGTTGCACATCTGCTTGCCGAGCGCGACAAGGTAAAGAGCTACATTGAGTATGAGACCAACAGCGCCACGGAGTTCGACAGCACACTGTACGAGCCCTGCGGCTGGCGCGGTAATTTTGTGCGCGTGAACCTACTGGCAATAAAGAATGGGTACATCAGCAGCGATGCGCTCACCGACGCATTCATAAAGAGCCGCGAGGCATCGTGCGACAGCGTCACCGGCGAGTGGCTCGGCGAGTGGCAGCAGATAATGGTTGCCACACGCCGTGCAGTGCCAACGATGGAAAATTTCCAGCACGACTCGGCACTCATTGCAAAGAACCTTGCCGAGGGCAAATATATGATGCACCACAGCCGGCAGTATAATGAGTACTATCACCCGCACTACCGCATAATACACAGGAGCATATTTGAGCAGGAGATTCTCCCTCTGTTACCCCGATGAATGCCGAAAATAGCAACATCTTGCTACGAAAATGGTACAAGAATCACAAAAAAGATTATTGCCGCAACATATATGACAGAGTAACTTTGCAACGTGGACGACGTTTTGTGAAACCGTAATGAATTAGCCATAATAGCAATGTCCACAATAAGCCATATAAAAAGACAGATGCAACCTTTCGATTATCCCTTATGGCAGCCGCGAGGCACCCTCAGAAAAAGGTTCAGGCATCTTTAGTAATGTTATCAAACCTGTTACCGCGCACTTTTCGAAAGGTGCGCGGTAATTATTTATCTACCTACAATAACAACAAATAACTACAAAAAGAGAGGTTTTTACACAAATATACTATTGTATATTACTCCGCAGATGAGTAATTTTGCTTGCAAAATTAGCCAAGCACAAAAAAGCGGATAAAAGACACCGCACGATTGAGAGAAAAACATAGTCATAAAAGATGAAACTATCGGAGCTGAAGAACGGAGAGACTGCCGTCATTGTCCGCCTGTCGGGACACGGTGGCTTCCGTAAGCGCATAATGGAAATGGGATTCATAAGAGGCGAGAAAGTAAAATCGGTTCTCGACTCTCCTATGCACGACCCCGTAAAATACCACGTGATGGGATACGACGTATCACTGCGCCGCAACGAGGCTGCAATGATTGAAGTACTGCCCGAGGAGGAGGCAAAGAAAGAACTTACACCGGTAAATTCATTTGCCTGCCACTCGGCGTGCGAGAACTGCAACAGCAGCCTGGGCTGCAACTGCATATACCGTCCCGCATCGACAAAGCGCAAGAACGTAATAGACGTTGCCCTTGTGGGCAACCCCAACAGCGGAAAGACATCGCTGTTCAACGCCCTCTCGGGCAGCAGCGAGCACGTGGGCAACTACAGCGGCGTCACGGTGGACGCAAAAAACGGCAGCCTGAGCTACAAGGGCTACCGCATAAACATAACCGACCTGCCGGGCACATACTCAATATCGGCCTACTCGCCCGAGGAGCGTTACGTGCGCCGCCACCTCTTTGAGCAGCAGCCCGACGTGATAATAAACGCCGTTGTAGCATCGAACCTGGAGCGCAACCTTTACCTCACAACAGAGCTCATAGATATGAACCTGCGCACAGTAGTTGCCCTCAATATGTTCGACGAGCTCGAGGCAAGCGGTGCAACCATAGACTACGGGCATTTGGGAGGAATGATGGGTATACCTATGATACCCACCGTGGCAAAGGCCTCCAAAGGACTCGACAAGCTGCTGGATACGGTGATTGAACTGTTCGAGGGCGAGAACAAGACAATCAGGCACATACACATAAACTACGGCAGCGTGATGGAGAGTGAGCTCGCACCACTCTCGCAGATGCTTCATAGAGCCGACGACCTGCCGCAACAGTTCCCCGTGCGCTATTGGGCACTCAAGCTGCTGGAGCAAGATAAAGAGGCACAATCCTCGCTTGCCAGCTGCAAGGACTTTACACTGTGGCAGACATATTCGCAAACAGCACACAAGAAGATACATACACGCCTGGGTGTGGACGTGGAGACAGCCATTGGCGATGCAAAATACGGATTCATAAACGGAGCATTGCAGGAGACCTTTACCCCTGGTAACAAGGACACACAACGACAGACAAGGCGCATAGACCGACTCGTTGCAAACAAATGGCTCGGTTTTCCGCTGTTCCTTGCCCTTATGTGGCTTATGTTCACAGCTGTATTTCGCCTGGGTGCCTATCCGCAGGAGTGGATTGAGAACCTCTTTGGCTGGCTGGGCGAGGCTGTATCCTCGGCAATGCCGCAAGGCGCACTGCAAGACCTGCTTGTAAACGGCATTATAGGCGGTGTGGGCAGCGTGGCTGTATTCTTGCCACAGATACTGATACTGTACCTTTTCATTTCGCTGATGGAGGACTCGGGTTATATGGCACGCGCCGCATTCATTATGGACCGCATAATGCACAGAATGGGACTGCACGGAAAATCCTTTATACCAATGATTATGGGCTTTGGCTGCAACGTACCTGCCGTTATGGCAACACGCACCATAGAGAGCCGCAGCAGCCGTCTTATCACAATTCTCATCACCCCGTTTATGTCGTGTAGCGCACGTCTGCCAGTGATGATACTTTTTGCGGGTGCCTTTTTCCCAAAATGTGCCCCAACCGTGCTCATATTGCTCTACGTGCTGGGCGTGCTTGTGGCAGCCCTCACCGCGCGACTGCTTCGCAAAGTAAAATTCAAGGCCGACGAGACACCCTTTGTAATGGAACTTCCGCCCTACCGTATGCCCACCCTTACAGCCACACTGCGGCATATGTGGGAGAAGTGCGAGCAGTACCTGCGCAAGATTGGCACAGTGATACTCGCATCAACGGTGATAATATGGTTCCTGAGCTATTACCCTCGCCCCGCAGCAGACACCGCAAGCACCGATAATGTAACAACAACCGAAATTGTCGCAGGCAACAACGACGGCTCATATATGAGTATGATAGGAAAGGCCATTGCCCCTGTGATGCACCCCCTGGGACTCAATTGGCGGGCAACGATAGGCATAATAACAAGTATCCCCGCAAAGGAGCTGGTTGTGAGCACCCTTGGAGTACTCTACAGCAGCGACAGCGAGGAGAACCTGCAAGAGAGCATTGCAGCGTCGGGCGACTTTACCCCACGCTCGGCAGCAGCATTCCTTGTATTCATACTGCTCTTTTTCCCCTGCATAGCCACAGTGGCAGCCATTGCCGAGGAGACACACAGTCGCAAATGGGCTCTGTTCTCGGTTGTCTACAACACCGCAGTGGCCTGGATTGCAGGATACCTCGTCTACACAATAGGCGGACTGTTATAAATTAAAGTACACAAAAAATGGGAAACAATACGATACTATATTCAAAAAGGACGAAAGTCGCCGAAATTATCGCAGCCGACAACGACCTGCTGTCGATCCTCCAGCGCCTGGGCATACGCTTGGGCTTCGGCGAGATTACGGTAGACGAGATGTGCAGGAGATACGGCCTCTCCACCGAGCTTTTCCTCATCATCTGCAACATCTACTCGAAGCACGACTACACCCCGTACACCGGGTCGCTGCAGCAGAGCGATATCACACACGTCACAAACTACCTGCTGGCATCGCACCGCTACTACAAGGAGGTGTGCTTTCCCCAACTGCACGAGAAGATACACAGGCTTGTAGAGGAGCTCGACGCAGTGAACCGCAAGCTCATCGACAAGTTCTACGACGACTACGACAGCGAGATAAACAACCACTTTATGTTCGAGGAGAGCATTGTCTTTCCGTACATCGAAAAGCTATCGGCCCACAGCAAGGAGAACACCACTGGCTTCAGGATTTCGAAGTTCGAGGAGAACCACAGCAATGTAGGCGAAAAGCTCAACGACCTAAAGAATATAATCATTAAATATCTGCCCGAGGAGTACTCGTCGCCCCTGCGCTTCGAGATTTTGAAGGATATATACGACATTGAGAAAGACCTTCAGAAACACTCACTCATAGAGAACAGGCTGCTTGTATCACTGGTACAGAAAATAGAGAAGAGCTATGAATAATAGGGAAAAGACAAAGGTGCTGCTCATAGAGCCGTCGGAGATTATAGCTGCCGGCTTCAAGGAGATTATCGGACGTAACCCCGAGTTTATCCTTATGGAGACACTGGCCGACCCCTCGTACTACAGCAACACACAAAGAAAGGCTGACATAATTGTTATAAACCCCGCCGTGATAAACTACAACGAGAGGTTCGACATACGCTCGTACTTTTGCAGCGAAGGGGAGAATATCCCCATTGTGGCACTCACAAACACGGGATACGAGGAGAGCGTGATGCGCCAGTACGACGGCTGCATAAACATCTACGACAATGCCGCACGCATAGTACAGAAGCTCCACAGCGCAATTGAAGAGGCGCAGCTCAACCCCAAGAACGAGCTCAACGAGCTATCGGGCCGCGAACGCGACATTCTTGTTGCCGTAGCAAAAGGTAAGACCAACAAGGAGATTGCCGACGAATTCAACATCTCCATATACACAGTAATATCACACCGCCGCAACATCTCGCGCAAGCTGGGCATCAACAGTATCCCGGGACTCACGGTGTATGCAATAATGAACAAGCTCATTGACATTTCCGACTTTAATTGAACTGCACTATGGCCGAAAATCTACAAATATCAGAGGGAAGCAAGGAGGAGAAATATGCCCTTCTCCACAAACAGATTGTATCGCTCACACAAGGTGAGAGTGATGCTATAGCCAATATGGCAAACATTGCGGCAATGATACACGCCACATTCGGCTTCTGGTGGACGGGCTTCTACCGAGTATGCAACGACGAGCTTATACTTGGACCTTTCCAGGGGCCGCTTGCCTGTTCCCGCATAAAATATGGCCGCGGAGTATGTGGCACAGCCTGGAAGGAAGAGCGTACACAGGTTGTTCCCGACGTCGACAAATTCCCAGGGCACATAGCCTGTAGCAGTGCCTCGCGCAGCGAGATTGTAGTACCAGTAAAAGACAAGAGCGGCAATGTCACCGCAGTGCTCGACATTGACAGCGAACACCTCGCCACATTCGACGAGTGCGACCGAGAGTGGCTCGAGAGAATAGTATCGCTACTGTAACCCGCACGACAAAGGGGAAGAAAGAAAGGGCACACAAACAAGGCACGGCCTTTTACCTACGGAGCGTCTTATAGTGCAGTATATGCGCCGTAATTCCACAAGCAAGAAGAACGAAGAACAACCTGAACCACCAAGCCTCTGCCACAAACAGAGCACAATAGAGAAGCGTAATCCACACAAGGCTCACCGAAACAACCTTCACACGCAGAGGGATTGCCTTATACTCGCGGAAATTCTTTATATACACACCCAAACGCGGGTGCGACAGCAACCAATCGTAAAGACGCGGAGAACTCCTGAAGAACAGTGCTGCCGACAACAATAGGAAAGGCGTAGTGGGCAACACGGGCAGAAAAACACCCATCACACCCAGCGCCAACGAAACAATCCCCAATGCCGACAACAAGTACTTCATCATATACCATTAATTTGCAGGCGCAAAGATACAAAAAAATGCCGTATAAAATAAGAATTGTGCCAAGCTGTTTATAAAGGAGACTTGTTTACCGAAAACTGGGCAAAGAAAACTTTTTCTAAAGGTCGTTCACAAATTACACAACCATAGTTAAATTGTGCAATTTTATTGATAAATTCTTTGAAAAATTCAAAAACCGACGTACTTTTGTTGAAAATAAACACAACAAATATAAAATAAAGTACAATGAAAAGATTTATTATCGCACTAATCTGCGCAACCACATTCTCGATTCCCGCTGTATCGCAAAGCCTTAACAACAACCCAGACGACATAATTGGAGAGTATCTCACCGACAGAGGCGGCAGTAAAAGCAAGGTTCGCGTAACAAAAGATGCCAATGGCACATATTCGGCACAAGTATTCTGGGTGGAGAAACCTTACGACGCAAACGGCAAGAAGCGCAAGGACGTCAAGAACCCCGACAAGAACCTGCGCAACACCGACATAGACAAAGTGATTATAGTAACCGGACTGAGATATGACAAAGAGGAGAAAGAATGGAACGGAGCAAAAATTTACGACCCCTCAAAAGGTTTCCGCGTAAGCGTAGAAGCCGAATTTGTCGAGCCCGGCAAACTTAAACTCTTCGGTAACATCTGGGGTATAGGAACAACAATCTACTGGCAAAAGCTGAAGTAGACATACAACACATATAACAATCTACAACCAAGCGGGACTTTTTCGAAACTGAGAATAGTCCTGCTCATTTTTATATCACGGCCTCTGATAACGCAGCAATTATAACAGAGCAAAATAATCCTCAACCTGCTGCAACCACTCGCTACGTTTCTCGGGAGTAACACCCGAGACATTATCGAAATTGAGCCATTTGCAATGCTCCACCCCAATAGCCTCAAAAGTTCCGCAGGAAAGTGCACGCCACACAGCGTTTCCCATAAGAGTGTCGTACACCTGGGCAGAACCACCCATTGTAGTGATTACCGTCACTCGCTTGAGATTCCACAAACGGGATAGCATCTGCCCCTTTGAGCCATACTCATAGGCAACCGAAGGGAAAATTACCTTATCGATAAAGCCTTTTGTAAGCGCGGGCATAAGCATCCACCATACTGGAAAGATAAAAACCAGATGATTGCTCTTCTCGAGCCGTACCTTGTAGTCAATCACCTTCTTGTCGAGCATCATAAGGGCTTTTCCCGGCTCCTTGCGTGCCGTCACAAAAGCCTTCAAGTCGCTGCTGGTCATTACAGGGTCGAAGCCATCATTGTCGAGATGTATTATATCCGACTCACCACCGCTCCTGCTCACACCGTTGAGCGCCGCACACAATAACGCATTGCAAAAACTGCCATCGTAAGGATGATTATAAACAAACAGAGTCCTCATAAGCACAAAATCAATTTTAACACGTAACAAAAAAAGCAGCGAATATGTTCACACAGCAGAAAATATCACAAACTGTTAAATTAGATAAATTTTCTTGTTTTTCTTTATATTTTTATTGTTTTTCAATAAACAAGTATTACCTTTGCATTATCGATAAACAATAAAAAACAAAAAAAATTATGGAGACAAGGAATTACAAGGCACTCAAAGGAGTCGCATTTACAGTAGCGCTATTGTGCGCGGTTCACATTATATGGCTATGCGCACAGACCTGGTTCATTTCGGGAATGGGCAGCAGCGAAGGAGAAATCAACTGGAGCGAAGATGTATATCCTTTCCAGCTTACAGTACTGCTTGCTCGACTACTGTTCTGCACTGCGTATTATGCAACAATCATTATCTTTATTGTAAGGACAATAAAAGGACTCAAAAGCGGCATAATATTTCCGCAAAGCAACGTACCGTTGCTTTTTACCACAGCAGGGTGCTATTTTATCGGTACACTGATGAGCGACAACTTCGACAACATTCTGCTCACACAGACACCCAACGCCACATACTTTGCAATAGAGAGCAACACAATACTCATAACCTTTATATATATTATATTTGCACTGCTCTACAAGATTGCAGCCAATGTGAGCGAAGAGAACAACCTTACCATCTAAAATAAAGGAGATATACAATGTCAATAATAGTAAACGTAGATGTAATGCTTGCCAAGCGCAAGATGACCTCGGGCGAACTTGCCGAACGAGTGGGAATAACACAAGCCAACCTGTCGATACTAAAAACAGGAAAGGCACGCGCGGTACGCTTCAGCACCCTCGACGCAATATGCCGCGCTCTCGACTGCCAGCCTGGCGATATTCTTGAGTATAAAGAGGACTAAAGAGACAGCACAATGAAAAATATAATTCTTACGATACTCGCCCTGCTCGTTGCACGGCACTGCGCCGTATATGCCCAAGAGACAAAAGAACTCAACGAGCTTGTGGTTATTGCCGGCAAGAAGAATCACAAGAAACTGCTCGGTACGGGAATGAAAATATCAGGCGGTGCGACATCATTCACACCAGACAAGACAGGATACGAGGTGGGCTCAATCATAAAGACAAAGCACCCATTTGAGATAGAAGAAATAATGTTCGGCGTACTCTCGAACAGCATCGAAGGCGCAATACTGGGAGTGGAGATATACAGCATAGAAAACGGCTTTACAAAAAGACTATCCCAGCCCCTGCTCTATAAAATCCCCAACGGGGAGAAACTAAATATCCGCATCGTCCCCGACAGCCGCATAATTCTCGAACCAGGAGAATACTTTGTTGCAATACGCTTTGTCGATTGCAGCGAAAATTCGGTAAGGGGTTATTCCGAAAGCCAGCAAAATTACAAAGAGCGCGAAAGAATGCTGCTCCCCCTGTACATTAAAAACAGCTACATTCGCAAAGGCAGCAGCGCAGAATTGGAAAAGAGCAAGGTAAATATCGGGCTTAAGGTAAAAGGGATAGAATACAGATAATGCAGCAAACAGCGGCTATTCACTCCGGATAGCCGCTATTCTTAACCATTAAAGCGGCTATTTTAGGCTTTTTCCAAATATTTTCAACTTTCTCGCGTTTTTTTTGCCAAAACATTTGGTGGTTTCAAAAAACCTCCCTATCTTTGCATCGTTAAACAAAAAACGACCACAGTTTAGCAAAAAACAACTTACTGGAGAGGTGGCAGAGTGGTCGATTGCACCGGTCTTGAAAACCGACGTACCGAGAGGTACCGGGGGTTCGAATCCCTCTCTCTCCGCTATAAAGCAAAATAAAGCAGATTTCTCAATGAAGTCTGCTTTTTTTGCGTACAAATCCCAAAAGCGTAATTTGTTGCAAATCAATTATAAAGCAGTTATAAAGGCTCACCTGCAAAAGTTGGGGGGATGATATAAAAATACTATCTTCGCATAGTTAAAAATTCATACTATGCAGGACGAAAAAATACTACTGGAACTCGCTCGTTTAATATTGCCCTCAGGCTTTATTGAAAACTTCAAAATAACAAGCATAATCAGCAATGAAAGTGATGTTGAAATATCACTTGATGAGTTCGATAACCTTCCCGTAGACCGCCACGGTCACAAAATAGAATCCAAAGGTTTTCTTGATGCAGTAACAGTACGTGACTTTCCTCTTCGCGACAAGCGTGTCAATTTTAAGGTACGTCGTCGCAAATGGTATGACCATACTACAAGTGAGTATTTTACCAAC
>JAFZIA010000125.1 GCA_017554605.1 Bacteroidaceae bacterium | reverse complement strand
AATGGAACACCATATAATTTTATCTGTTTAAGCAGGTAATTTTCAGACCAACTGCACGCCGAAAAGAAATTCAATTGCGGGTAGGCGGTTTTAAGGGAATAGTGTGAGGACCGTCCAACCGCTAGTTAGACGCGCACAGCGTGGCTAACTGAGGGCGTTCCGCAACACCCTTAAAACAGCCGTTAGCCGCAATGACAAGCAGGTGCCCGACCGAGTGCACGCACTCTTGCGGCACGAGCAAAGGGAACTTGCGACAATTTCTTTTGTGCAATGTTTTTTGTTTCTTTTTTTTATAAAAAAGAAAGCAGAAGAAAATATTACAACGAGAGAATAGCCGTAAAATAACACCGAGAAGATGGTTGAAAGAATTATCACCCACAGTAAATTTCTACTGAACCTTTTTAAACAGCTTCTATAATCAACTTGCAACAATCAGTATCTCATTCGATTGTTTAGTACTCAATACATATTTAATGTCGCTGCTTTGATGGATTTTGACATTCTTACCTAAACTCTCCAAAATCCTGACCAGTTCCTCAATGGTCGGAATGCCGTTTGAGCGATATGATATAGCCATAGTCGAATTTTGGAATTTGGTAAAAAGCAGTTCGAATGCCTGATGTATAGAATTCGCCTCGTTCCATACATTCGGTTGGCGCAACAATCTTAAATGCTTGCTCTTGTAGTCTATACGGGTTGCCCAATTGTCGTAATCGACAAGTCCATTCAGGAAATGGTAAAAATCGGCATAGTCCACGCCTATGCCGTTGTTGTTCAAATACGGAGTGTCGATATACACAAAATCGTAGGCAGCTTCCACATTAAAGGCGTTCTGGTTAATGGAACGGCACGTTTCACCGTTGTCAAAAACTGCATTGTTGGCTTCATCGACAAATTTGCGGAAATGTACCTCAAACGGGGTGTCCCAGGTTTTCTTGTTGCCGAAACTCCTTTTCACGTCCTGCAGCCTTACATAAAGGTTCTTCCGGTGGAAGAGGTTGTAAGGACGCTTGATGATGCAAGACTGGAACAGTGCAAAATAGGCTACAGCTTGCTTGTAAGGGTCGTTCATTCGTCGGATATTGGCAGAAACTACATCGAGCCAATGATTCTCTTCATCTGTAAAGTATATATCCTTGAATGTGTGTTCAATAAAATTGGGGTATTCTATATTGGCGTCTTTTTTAAGCAACGTATCTACTTCGGAACTGTCAAGGCAGGTGCCTGTGTTTTCAATCAGAGCCTTGCCTATGATGTGATTGAAAGGGAGTATGTCGTTGTATGTAACCTGCTTGCCTTCTTTCTTCAAACGGAAAGAAACACTTCCTGTACCGCCAAACGCGTCTAATGCAGAATGGAAGGGAATGTTCTTGACACAATCCCATATCCAATCTGCAAATTTTTGTTTACTGCCTTGGTAGCGGGTTGTTGGAAATTTGGCAACCATAGGAATATGTTCTGTAAAAAGTGACAATTGTGATGCCATTATTCCAGATGCTTGAATTTTATGTACTCTGCTAAGTTAGTATAATATGGCTTGGGCAATTCGGCTTTCTTGCCATATCAGAAGTCAAATAATACATCCAATAATCATTGAATACTTCTTCTCCAAGTTTGGCAAATGCTCCGTTGCCGTTTGTCAGGTCTCCAATATTGCAGACGGAGCCGATGTTCTTTGTATTTCCGCTTCCTGGACGGTCAATGGCTATTTGCCATTTCTCTTGTACAAAGAATTGGAAATTTTTGATAACGGAAACAATTTCGTCCAGTTGTTCCAGTGTATATGACTTCCGTTCGTCAATATTTGGCACGGTATCATATATTACGCCCAAGACAATATGTGCTTTGTAATCGGCATAGGGGTGAGTGACATTCTTTGAACTCTGTCTTTCACGGAAATATCCAGTAAATGCCCCTAATGTCATACCGTTTATATGCGTTGCATCTTTTCTGTAGCTGCTTTTCAAATCTACAGCAAAAAGGTTTCCTTCTTTGTCTATGAAAGTAATGTCGGGATAATGATTTTGAGCTTTGGCCAGTTCTATTTCCAGTTTGTTTTTGGCAGCAAACTCTAAAATCTTGGGAAAAATGTATAGCTCTATTATTTTTGAAATGACTTTGCTGTCTGTTGATATGGTATAAATATTCTTGTGCACGTCAATGAAGCCTTTAACAAGCCAATTGCCATCTTCTGTGCTGATTGCTTTATCAAAGCCATTAACGGCGTCTCTTAATAATTTAATGAATGTTCCTTTATCCATATTCAATTGTTCTGTCGATAAGTCTCTACAAATATACTTAAAATCTTTCTAATTGAAGAATAACCGGCAATTAAAATCTGTAAAGTTGAAACATTCTGAACTTTTTCTAATGTGTGTAAAAATGTTTTCTTGCGGTTGTGTGCTGGTGCAGATAACCGCCCTGCTGTTGCCGAAATGAACAATAAAAGCTATCTTTGCAGCAGATAAAAATAAATGAAATATGAGAGCAGCAATATACGGAGCAGGTTCCCTGGGAACAATCCTGGGTGCATATATTACCAGGAACGGTGGAAGCATCGACCTTATCAACCGCAACAAGGCACACGTTGAGGCTTTGCGAAAGAGTGGAGCAAGGGTTACGGGCACGGTGAATTTCACTCAGCCTGTTACTGCATATACTCCCGATGAAATGTCGGGCGAGTATGATATTATCTTCCTTATGACCAAACAGCAGCAGAACGAGGAGGTGGTGACTTTCCTCAAGGGATTCCTTGCTGCCGACGGTGTTATTGTGACATTGCAGAATGGATTGCCCGAGCTTGGCATTGCCGGTATTGTGGGCGAGGGGCGTGTGCTTGGCTGTACGGTGGCCTGGGGTGCTACGATGGGTGAGCCCGGCGTGTGTGAGCTTACAAGTGCTCCCGACTCACTCTCTTTCTCGCTCGGCTCGCTGTCGCAAAAGCCCAATGCGCATCTCGACGATGTGAAGATGCTCCTCGAAAAGATGGGCACAGTGGAGATTGACCGCAATTTCATCGGTTCGCGCTGGAGCAAGCTGCTCATAAATGCTGCTTTCTCGGGTATGAGTGCTGTGCTGGGCTGTACCTTTGGCGAGGCTGCGGGCAACAAGCGGTCGCGTAGGGTGGTGCAGGCCATCATCAAGGAGTGTATAGATGTGTGCTCAGCAGGCAAGATTAGGATTGAGCCTGTGCAGGGTAAGGATATTGTAAAATTGCTCGATTACGGCAACGCAATAAAGAAGGCTTTCTCTTTCTTCATTATCCCCATTGCAATACGCAAGCACGCGCGCCTCAAGGCGAGTATGCTGCAGGACCTCGAAAAGGGTAAGAGGAGCGAGGTTGATGCCATCAACGGTGCTGTATGTGTGTATGGACGCAGGGTGTCTGTGCCTACTCCTATGAACGATAAGGTGGTGGAGATTATACATCGCATAGAGGCAGGGGAACTCTCTCCTTCGTTCGATAATATGCGTTATTTTGAGTGACAGAGTATATCTTCCTGTTGCATTTAGCTGTTTTTCGAGTAAGCATCCGACCAAGTACATATAGATAGCAATTAGCCGCTACTAGCAGGTAGTACCCGTTAGTGGCGGCTAATTGTTGGTAGTAGCAGCTATTACCTGCTATTAGCGGGTAGTGCCTTCCAGTTACAAGGTAGTAGTT
>JAFZIA010000124.1 GCA_017554605.1 Bacteroidaceae bacterium | reverse complement strand
TCCTGTGCGATACCTTATGTTCTGCACAATACTCCTCTATTGAAAGGATTTCTTCACGTGTCATCATAAAATTACGTTTTTGTGCAAAGGTAGTAAGCATTGTTACACGCTACAATATGCATTTCTTCGGATGCTTACAATCATTTTGAATAAAATACTTGAGTAAGAAGTTCGAAAAAAATCCGCGAGCCTTTCGATGAAGAAAAGCTCGCGGATAATCTATTTCAGTAAGTAATATGCCTTACTTGACAAGTATCTTCTTTCCGTTAAGGATATAAATACCGCGTGTGGGATTCTCCACGCGACGGCCGCTGAGGTCGTAGTAGATATTGTCGTTAACCTCGGTGACAACGGGGTCGATGGCTGTTGTGCCGCCAAAGTCGAAGTAGTAGCTGTTGCTTAGCTGCATTCCGGGGTCCTCGGTATCTACCTCCTCGTCGTAGATGCCGATTCTTGTAGAGAGCATCAGATAGGCTTTGTGTGCATTGTTCTTGAATGTGCCGCCGCTTAGTGCGTCCTCGTACATTCCAACAACACCGTCCTTCATTGAAAGAACGTAGTATTTCGCGTTCTTCTCGGGTGTGATATACTCGTCCTCGACTGAGCCGCAGAAGAGGTTGCCCTCAATAGCTTCTGCCTCTCCCAAGTACTCCTCGAATGTGTATGTGCCTTCTTCGGCTCTCACAATTACACCTGTGTTGGCGGGAAGGATATGGTTAATCTGCTCCATCATAAGGCGGTTGCCGTCCACTGTGCTTGCGGTGTACACCTCAACACCCTGGGGGATTGTTGCGTTGTAGTCCAGATAGAGTGTGGCGTAGCCTGCTGCCGACACGGTGAGGTCGAATGACGCAATTTCTATTTCGATTATGTTATTGAAATTCTTCCAGCCGTCGGTTGCTGCGTATGTATCCTTTGCACCTGCAGGAACATAGAGTGTACAGTTTTTGCTTATTCCCTCGAATGCGTTCTCAGGAATTGTGAACAGTTTGTCGGCGGGGATAAGTGATGTGACGGTAGTGAGATTGCTGCAGTGTTGAAAAGATGAATTGTGGATATATGTTACATCTTTACCGATGGTTACGCTTCTCAGTTCCTTACAATCCCAAAAGGCATAACTGCCGATTCCTTCGTTGGTGAATATTTTTATATCTGTAATTTTGTTGCGGGAGAATGCGTACGCATCTATATAATAATTATTGATGTATGCAGGTATAGCGGTATTCTTGCAACCAAGATTGATATAGTTGTATTTTTTGTGTATTATTGCATTAAGGCCTTCGTTGTCGTAGAATACCGGGTGACCTTTCTCTATGTTTATCCGCTCGAGATTCTCAAGCCAAATGAATGACATTGTATTGATGCTTTTTACCGAAAGGGGGATTGTGATTTCTGTTATACCGGGGCACTCATTAAAAGAGTAATGATTGATATATTCAACGGTCGAGGGTATTACTGTGGTGTTACAGCCGCTTATCAACGTGTTACTTTCGGTCTCAATAACTGCGTTGCAGTTGTCGCGGCTGTCGTAGACGGGGTTGTTCTCGTCTACAGTGATGCTGTTGAGTGAAGGGCATTCAAAGAAAGGATTGTAGTCTATGATTTCTATTACCGATGCGGGTATATGGATACTTTCGAGGCTGCGGCAGTTACGGAATGCTTGAGTAGCTATAGTTGTTACTGTTTCCGGAATGATGGTGCTGTTGCAAGCGGTTATAAGTGTGTTTGTTGCCGTTTCAATTACTGCGTTGCAGTTGTCGCGGCTGTCGTAGACGGGGTTGTCGGCATCTACTGTGATGCTCATAAGCTGTGAACCGGCACTGAATTGCTCCTGTATGCTGTTTATTGTACTGGGAAGAGATATGCTTGTAACGCCTTCGCATCTTCTGAATGTGCTGTTATTTATTCCTGTTACTGTGTACTCTACATTGTTGTGTACAACGGTCTCGGGAATTGCTATCTTTCCACTGTACATTCCGACTAGTGACATATAATCTGCTTTCTCGTCGTTGTGCGGTGCTGTGAGCGATACTGTCCTGTTCTCTTCGTCAGTTATTGAATAGAATAGACCGTCTACGCAAAAGTCGTGGGTTATATCTATTTCTCTAAACTCTGCAAAGTCGCTTTTGTGATTTTTCCATTGGCTGTAGTCGCTGTTCTTTGGGTAAAGCAACAATACATCTTTCCGTCCATTCGCGCCAAAGAAGTATTCGCCAAGGGTTGGTGCAGTTGTTGCAAATATAAGTACTGTTTTTGCTTTTTGGCAGGTAACAAAAGCATAAGCATCGATATTTGTTATACTGGCGGGAATGATAATGGTTGTGATTATGTCATTATTATAGAAAAGATTACTCCTTATTGATACAACGCTGTATGTCTCTCCTTCGTAGGTGACTTGCGAGGGAATGTTAAGTACTTCCTTAGAACTGTTGAAATAATACAGTTCTACAGTCTTGTCGCTCTCGGACAAAATGTTGAAAGTCATTTCTCCTGCTGAGAATGTCTGTGCCTGCAAGGCTGTGCTGCATATAAATAGCAATGCAGCAAATAGGACCCTTAAATTTTTCATATTTGAAATATTTGTTAGAAATTAATTGATATTCGTATGGTTTTACAAAGTGTATTTTCCTAAAATAGGTTGACAGATAGAAGTCGGTTTGGTTGCCACTACTGGCAGTAGGACTGTTACTTGAACATTCTGAGGCAGTTGTCATTGGGGCGGCGTATGCGCAGGATTCTTGCAATCTCGGGTGCCATAATGTCGGCCGAGGTTATCTCGTCGGTGTGCGACGGAAGAATGCCGCCTCCCCATATTATCATTGGGAAGAACACCGAGCTGCGGCGCACCAGGTTCGATGCCGAGGCCACGTCCTTGGCTATCTTCCAGCCGGGCATAAGGCGCAGCCATATATCGCCCGAGCAGTTGGCGTTGTAGCCGTTCTTCACGTACTGCATCTCGGGGCTCAGAAGTCCGCCCAGACGGTAGATTGTGAATACGTCCTCAATGCCCTCGTAGGTTTTGAGGAACTCCACAGCGTGCGATATTACGTCGAGTTTGTCGAGCTTCATCGACTCTATCATTCGGCGGTTCATATATAGCTGGCTGTTGTGGTAGCCCTCGACGTATTGTCCCTTGCCGAAGATGGCGCTGAGATATACATTGAGCAGCGCCGATATTCTGTCGAGCTGAATGGTGCCCGACGGCAGGCGGTAGCGGTCGCCGGTGTCCTCGCCCTCTACAACGTATCCTGTGGAGGAGAGTGTGATGAGTACGTTGTCGAGCCCTATGCGGCTGTTTACCTCGGCCAGGAGCTCGGCAATGGTCATATCGAGACGGGCGTATATGTCCTGTACCTCTATCGGGCGGTCCTCCATCGGTTCCATATTGAAGTTGCCCGCATAATAGGTGACGGAGAGAAAGTCGGTGATGTCGTCGAGGCCCATATTGCCGCTTCTGAGGCAGGCTATTGCCATTTCTGTCACCTCGCTGTTCATACAGGCTGTTGTCTTGTATGAGCGTATGTTGCTCTTTCCGTTGAACGAGTGGTAGAAGGCCTTGGGTGCTTTCTCGCCATAGTTCTGATAAATCTCGGTGGGGTAGAAGGGTTCCCAGGTGCTGCTGCGGCCTACAATCTTCTTGTTCATCGCTGCTGCCCACGAGGGGAACTCCCCGTAGTACGACGAGCTGCACCAGTAGCCTGTGTCGTCGTTCTTCCACAGTACGACGTCGGCTGCGTGGCCGCCCGACATCACTGCGACGTCGCAGTCGGGGGCAATGGCGCATACCTTTGCTTTTCCGCGTGTGGCGCGTTTCATCTCGTCGGTGATTGTGAGTGAGCGCAGCTTGGCGGGGGATACCGCGTCGTTTGTGTACAGTCCTTTGTGTCTGCTGTCGTCGGTGCAGTTGATGAGACGGAGCGACGAGCGGTCGAGCCACTGCGAGCCTACAATGCCGCTCACGTAGGGCGGCGTGCCTGTCATAAGGGTGGCTGTTGCCGATGCACGGTCTATCTGCTCAAACTCGTAGTATCCGTTGGAGTAGGTACGTCCCTCGCGCATCAGGCGCAAGAAGCCGTTGGGGGTATAGAGTCCCGCAAACTCGTATAGGAAATCGCTGCGTAGCTGGTCTACGTTGATGGATATTACAAGCTTTATTTTCTTGTCGTCCTGTTGTTGGGCCGATGTGTTTATTGCTGCCGAGAGCAACAGTATTATAAGGAATCCAATGCGCATATCTTCTCTTTGTAAATGTGGAATAATGAACGTGCTACGAGTGCCACCGCACAGGGGTAGAGTGCTGCGGGAATATATTGTGGCAGGAAGGGCGATGCTGCGATGAACCCTGCTACCATTGCTGTCTGTACCCACATAATTGTGGTCTTTTGCTTTTTAATTACCTTATAAATGAGTATGGGCAGCAGGACAAGAGGGAGCGGGTTGAGCCATATAAGCAGCCAGTTTTCGTTTACTGTGGGGTGCTGCGAGAGGAATACCATAATTGTGAGCACTATGCCTGCTGCGCCTTGCAGTGTCATAAGCAGTATGTCCCATAGCAGGCAGGTCTTTTTTGTGCGGCGCTCGCACAGCATTACAATGAGGGTGAAGAGCAGCACCAACAGCGACACGTTGAAGGGGGTGAGGTTGTTGCGCACCGTCTTTTTCTCCTGTGGAGCAATAATCTCCCTCTGCTCCTTGAGCAGGGGCTTGCCGTCTGCTGTTGCTGTGGAGAGTTCCTGCATAAAGATAATGGGGGCAAACTGGGCACCGCTTCGTGTTGCTATCTCATCGGCGGGTGCGCCCAAGAGCATATCCATTCCCAGTTGATACCACGGGTGTCTGTTTGTGAAACGGTGTACAATATCTCTGAATGTGAGCGAATCGCCGGCCGAGGGGCTGGTGTATTCAATTTCGTTGCCCACAGTGCCGAATATCTTGTCGCGTGCTTTGGTGGTGCAGTTGTTGTAGAGGAAATTATAGCGGTAGACCCTGTTCTGCGGCTGTATGTTCTCTATGAGTGCCGCTGTAATGGCGTTCTTCTGCAGTGAGTCGAGTGCCAGCACCTGCTCTGTCACTCCCGAGCCACGTTCGGAGTATTCGGCAATGAAGTAGGGGTAGTCTATTGCTCCAAGCAGGTAGTCGGTCTCTCCAAGAATGAACCGCCATACGAAATTGGGTTCGTCGAAACTGAAGATTCCGTAGCTGAATACAATATCGGCCCCGCGGGTGGGGTCTTTCACGCGAAGTGCCGTGTGCCCGAAGTGTGCATATACCTCTTCGCCGGGCGAACAGGTGAGCAGGCTCACTTCTCTCTTGTCTTGTGCCGCCGACGGGGCGAGGAAAATTGTTGCAACAATCAAGAGAATGTATTTTATTGTCTTTTGCATATGGATAAGTTTATCGGCTTAAAAATCAACTGCAAAGTTACTCATTTTTTTGTTCTTGTGCAACAGAGGGTCTTTGGTGCTTTATGCTTCCCAGCTACAAAAAACGGTCGCGGGTATGTCTGTTACAACACACCCGCGACAATATCATATTTCTTCTGCTTTATCAGTAGCACTGCTCAATGTTCCATACAAAGGCTCTGAGTCCCAGCATAGGGCTGTTCTCGTCAATCTTCTTGAGGCTGGCGAGGAGAGAGTCTACAGTGCTCTCCTCTACAACTGTTATTATACCCGAGTTCATTGCTGCCCAAGCGTGGCTGCCGTAGTGGGGCTCGCCTGTCTTGCTGCCACGGCCCTGCATCTGCTCTATGAAAGAGAATCCACGGCAGTTAAGGCGATTGAGTGTCTCCATTACATCGTCTTTGTGTGCTTGGTCGAATGCGATAAATACTGCTTTCATCTTGTTGCTTTTATTTTATTCCCCGGCTGCATCGTGCAGCCGGGAGAGTGTTCTTAATTAGTTACTTCTTTGCGCTGATGAGCATCTCGTCGCTCTTGTGCTCGTTCCAGTAGGCCTCGAGTTCGCGTTTCTCCTTGAGCTGCTTGCGGCGACGCTTGATACCTGTTCCACCGAACATACAGTACATCACGGGGGTGTATGTAAGTGTCATAATGGTAGAGATTGTGAGACCGCCTATGACGGCAACACCAAGAGGACGCCACATCTCGGCACCTACACCCTGGCTCACTGCCAAAGGAACCATACCCAGGATAGTGGTACAGGTTGTCATAAGGATAGGACGCAGACGGCTGCGGGCTGCACGTACGGTAGCGGGTATGATACCCAGTCCGCGCTCACGCAGCAGCATTGTGTAGTCGATGAGCACAATACCGTTCTTCACAACAATACCGATAAGCATAATAGCTCCCAATATTGACATTACGTTCATCTTTGTGCCGGTGAAGAAGAGTGCCAAAAGAACTCCTGTCAAGGCAAAAGGTACAGAGAACATAATGATGAAGGGGTAGGTGAGCGACTCGAACTGTGCTGCCATAACAATGAACACAAGGAGAATGATAAGCAGTGCCAATGTACCGAGGTCGGCGTTGCTCTCCTGCTGGTCCTCATACGAACCGGCAATATTGATGTTGTAGCCGCTGGGAATCTCCATCTTGTCGATTACTGCAAGACCATATTCTACACCGTCGCTGAGTGCCGAGCCTGCTGCGATGACTGCGCTTACTGTAACGATACGTTCGCGGTCCTTACGCTCGATGGTGGGAGGAAGCTCGCGCTGTACAACCTTGCCGACATCCTTGACTCGAATGGGACGGCCGTTGCCCGAGTAGAGGATAATGTTCTCAATGTCCTCTATGCTGTTGCGGCTGCCGGGTTCGTAGCGCACCTTGACGTCGTACTCGTCACCGTCCTCGCGGAAGTATGTCGCAAGTGAACCGTTGAAGCGGTTACGCAGATAGGTGGCTGCTGTTGCAAGGTTCAGGCCGTGCATTGCCAGCTTCTCGCGGTCGAACTCCACCTGATACTCGGGCTGGTAGTCGCTGCGGCTTATGTTCACCTGCGAAATGATGGGGCTCTTGCGCAACGAGTCGGCAAGTGTCCTTGCAAGAACGTCGGTAACGCCAAAGTCGTATCCGTAAATCTCGAACGACGCCATTGTCTGTCCGCCCATTCCTCCTTGTCCTCCCTGCTGTATGTTACTGCGGGCAATCTCGGGGAAGTTCTTTATGTCGGCACGCATCTGGTCGCAAATTTCGGCAAGGCCAATCTCGCGGTCGGTCATAGGAACAAAAATCATATTGAAGCTTATGATGTGCGAACCGTTGCTGCTCATCGATGCAAAGGCATTGTCCTCGCTTGCCTGTCCCACGCGGAAGTTGCAGGTCTTCATATCCTTGCCGTAGCGCTCCTGCCACAGACGGGTGAGGCGCATAGCCACGTCCTGGGAAATCTCCACGCGTGTACCGATGGGAAGCTCGATTGTCGCGCTTGCACGGGCGTCGTCCTGCGAGGGGAAGAACTCACTCTTTATATGGGGGAATGTGAACAGGCTGGCAATGAACAGCGCAAAGCAGAAGGATATTGTTGTCTTGCGGTGGCGCACAGCCCAGTTGATTCTGTTGGCATACCAGTCATCGAGCTTGTCGAGTCCTCGTGCAATGGGGAGGTAGAATGCCTTGAAGAACTTGCTCTGTTTCTTCTTGAGCTTGAGCATCTTTGAGCAGAGCATAGGGATAAGTGTAAGGGCGGCAACTGTAGATACCACCATAATGATACACATCATCCAGCCGAGCTGCTTGAAGAGCACGCCCGCCATACCTGTTACCATTGTCAAGGGGAAGAACACTGCGAGCATTGTGAGGGTTGATGCTACAACCGACACGGCAACCTCGTTCGTTCCGTGTACTGCTGCACTCTTGGGGCTCGAACCGCGCTCGATGTGTGTTGTCACGTTCTCGAGTACCACAATGGCGTCGTCCACCACGTTACCGATTGCGATACTGAGACACGACAGTGAAATTGTGTTCAGAGAACCGCCGGTTATAAGAAGGTATATGAACGATGCAATGAGCGAGAAGGGGATTGTAATTCCGATGATGATAGTTGCTCTCCAGCGTCCGAGGAAGATGAACACCACCAGCATCACGAATACAAGTGCGTAGATGATTGTCTCGGAGAGGGTATATACAGTCATTTTGATGTTCTCCGATGTGTCGGCCATAATGTCAATCTCGACGTCGGAGGGAAGGCGCTTCTGCAGTTTGGGAAGCTCCTTGCGCACTGCATTGGCAATGGCAACCGAGTTTCCACCGGTCTGCTTCTGCACGATAATCATCGCACCCTGCTGGCCGTCGGTGAATGCCTTCTGTGCACGCTCCTGTGTGCCGTCGACAAGACGGGCTATGTCGCGCAGATAAACATTGGCACCGTTGTGTGTGCCCACAACAAGGTTCATCATCTCCTGGGGCGAGTCGAACTCACCCTCTACTCTGAGCGAATAGGTATTGCTGCCGATGTCGAAACTTCCGCCGGGGATATTCCTGTTCTCCGATGCAATGACGTTGCTCACTGTCTCCACTGGGATATTGTAAGCCTCCATCTTCACGGGGTCCATATATATGTTTATCTCGCGCTCGGGCGCACCGATGACAGATACTGTACCCACTCCGTCGATACGTGCAAGGGGGTTGGCAATGTTGTTGTCCAGTATCTTGTAGAGTGCAGCCTGGCTCTCCTCGGCCTTCACCGAAAGCATAAGGATAGGAATCATATCGGCCGAGAACTTGAATATGATGGGGTTGTTCACTCCGTCGGGAAGTGCCGAAACTACCATATCGAGCTTGTCGCGGACATCGTTCGTGAGTGCGTCGATGTCGTATCCGTACTCGAACTCGAGTGTGATGATAGATATGTTCTCTTTCGACTTTGACGAGATATGTTTGAGGTGCTCAACCGAGTTAAGCGTATTCTCAAGCGGACGTGTCACGTTGTTCTCGATGTCCGATGCACTTGCACCCGAGTAGCTTGTCATAACCATAATGGTATTTGTCTCAATGTCGGGTATAAGGTCGATAGGCAATTTCGAGAACGAGAAAAGACCGAACACTACCACTGCTATGAAGCATAGAGCGGTCATAATCGGACGTTTTACTGCTCCTTCGTATAGACTCATAATTTATATGTTTGTTTGTGTGTAAACTGTGGTTATTTTCTCTCTCGGTAATTATTCTATTACATTCACTTCCATACCATTGGCAAGTGTTGCCTGTCCGGCTGTAACAACAAGCGCGTTGTTCTCTATTCCCGAAATGAGCTCGTATCTGTTACCCATACGCTTGCCAAGCTCAACCTTGTCGTAGCTGACCTTGCCGTCCTTGTATGTGTATACATAGTAGTCGCCGCTGCCGGCCTGCTTGATTACTGCTGCGTCGGGTACAACAACGTGCTGGGCTGTTCCGAAGTTTACAGTTGCGTTGCCGAACATTCCTGGACGTACGCGGCGGTCGGTGTTGGCAAGTGTAATCTCTACGCCGAATGTGTGTGTAGCTGCGTCGACGGTGGGATATACGATGCTCACCTTGCCGTTGAAAATCTCCTCGCCGTATGTCTGGAACTGGAGCTCCACGTTGTTGCCTTCCTTAATCATTGAGTAGTACTGCTCGCTTACGTTGATTTTCATCTTCACGGGGGTAATCTGCTCAATCACAAGGATAGGGCTTGCGCCGTACATATCGCCGTTGTCGTAGTTGCGTGCCGACACTACACCGCTGATGGGGCTTGTGAGCACTGTGTTCTCGAGGCGGTTCTGAAGAGCGCGCTCATTTACGTCGAGCGAGGTCTTTGTCGCGTCCAGTTGCGATGTTGACGCACCGCCCACCTTATAGAGCTCGGCTATGCGGTTGTACTCTATGCGCTGGTTCTCTACCTGCAGGCGGAGCTGCTCGAGGTTGCTGTCGTCGAGGAGTACAAGTCTCTGGCCCTCTTTCACATTGTCGCCAACCTCTACAAGAATCTTGTCTATGCGCAGGGGCGAGCTGGGGATTATGCTGTTCTTCACTTTTGCCTCAACTGTTGTTGCCAGACGTATTGTCTGGGGTACGTCCTCGCTTGTTACGCGGGCTACCTTCACGTTGGGCTTTGCAACCTGTTGGGCTTCAACTGTTGTGCTTGTCTCGCTGTTGTTGCACGAGCAGAGCAGCGCTGCTGCAAGTGCAATGAATGTAAGATTTTTCTTCATAGTCGTATGTTGTTTATTCTTGTCCTAATACTGTTCTTAGCTCCGATTGTGCAACCAGATAGTCGTATATCGAGTTGTTGTATGTCAACTGCATATTTGTGAGCTGTACCTGTGAGTTGTTGAGCTCCAATATTGTGCCGTTGCCCACCTCGTAGCGCTTCTGGCTTATGGCGAGTCCTTTCTTTGCAAGGTCTACGGCCTGCTTGTTCGACTCGAGCTGCTTGGCGCTTGCTGTCATATTGTCGATGTAGCTCTGTGCCTGCATACGCAGCATACGCTCGGTGTTCGTGCGTGTCTCGTGCAACTGCCAGGTCTGTATCTTGTTGCTCTTGAGCTTGGTGAAGTTGCTTGCCTTGTAGAGGGGAATGCTCACCGACAGTGCGAGTGACGATGCGTTGCTCCAGTTGTAGTTGTGTACCTCCCAATTGGTGTTCGACATTGACTGGTACTGGTAGCTGCCTACAAGGGAGATGGTGGGCATAAAGCCTGTGTTCAGTATCTTGCGCTGTCTGTTGAGTAGCTCGCCCTGAAGGTCTATCTGACGCAGTGCGGAGTTGTTCGTGAGGTTTATCTCCTGTATGGCTGCTGCGCTCATCTCGCTCTCGTGGTTCTGCAGGCTGTCGTCTATCACAAGGTCGACGTCGGCTGTAATGCCCATAAGCACCTTCAACTGGAGCTTGGCAAGGTTTACGGCGTTCCTGCCGCTTACAACTGCGGGCAGTGCGCTGTTCTTCTGTACCTCGGCGCTTATCTTGTCATACTCGCTCACGCTGCCTTGCTGGAACTTGGCGTCTACAATCTCGTAGTTGAGCTCGGCCTGCCTGTAGTTCTCCTGCAGCACTCTGTATGAGTCCTGTGCCAGCATCAACTGGTAGTATGCCTTTGTCACCTGGTTTATAAGGTCGAGCTTTGAGCCGCGGCTCTTTTCTACGGCAAGCTCAAGGTCGCTCTTTGTAAGGCCCATAGTCTTGTACACCGCTGGGGCAAAGATAGGGAGTGCAACCTGGAGCGCTCCGTTCCAGGTGTTGGAGTCGTCCATACCCATCTTGAAGCTACCCATACTTGTCTTTATTTCGGCTACCTTGATGTTGTAGCTGATGCTTCCCTCAATGGATACCGAGGGCAAAAGGTTCTGCCAGGCTTCCTGCTTTGCAACCTCCTTGAGCTGTATCTCCTGGTCGGCTACTTTCATTGTGGGGTTCTCGCTCAGTGCAAGCTCAATGGCTTTGTCGAGTGTCAGATGCATCTGCGGTGCATTCTCTTGGGCGTATGTCAGCGTGGTGAATGCCAACATCACTGCCAGTGTCTTGAATCTCGTACTCAATTTCATAAGTGTTGGTATTTATTGTTTAGTTTCTTTGCTGTTTGTCTCTTCTATGAATTTCTCTATTATCTCCTGTCCTTTCATTGTGGCTATTCCTCTAAGGTAGAAGAGGATAAAGTTCTTTCCGAGCTCGTCGGCCGAGAAGTCGTAGAACTCTTCGCTTGTAACGATTATTTCAAGGTCGCGCTTGAGGATGTACATCAGAATGTCCGAGTTCGCATCGGGTCTGAAGAGTCCCTCGCTTATTCCTTGCTCTATCCAGGCCTTGAACTTGCGGTTGTTGCTCTTTTCTTTCTGTTCGCGCTGCTTGATGATGTTGGGGTATTTCATAAGGTCGATAAAGAAGTGCTTGTTGGCCCTTTTTATCATTTCGAAATGTATGTAGTAGAGAATGAGGATTACATCGAGGGTGTTGTTCGACGATTTGCGTATCTCCTCTTTCGCAAGTTCGCGCATATCGCGGTAGATGAGTTTTATGCACTCTATGAGAAGCTGTTCCTTGTCGGAGAATTGTTCGTATATGGTGCGCTTGGACATTGACAGGTGGCGTGCGATGTCGTCCATCTTCACCACCTTTATTCCTTCCTTGAAGAAGAGGGCGCTCGCACCTTTTATAATCCTTGCGCGTACTTCCTCCTTTTCTTTGCTCTGTTGTGTATGGACGTTCATTTTTCTTCTACTGTTTCAAAATCGGATACAAAGATACAACGAAAACTTTTCGTGAGCAAAAAGTTTTCGTTGTTTATCTGCCGTTTTTGGCACTTGTTAAGTTTTTTTAGCAATAACAGTCCTCCTTTGCTAAAAAACGGCTGTATATGTCACTCTTCGAGCAGGTGCCTGAGGAACTCGTCCATCTCCTTGTCGAATCCTTCGAGCAGGTCGTTGGTTATGATGTATGTCTCGTCGTCAACGTACAAGAGGTCCACTATCGTCTCCTTGTCGTCGTCTACAAGAAGGCAAGAGTAGGGCTTGGGAACATTCATATTGTCCAGTACTCCCTCTTTCTGAATCTCGTTCAACAGCTTGCGGAGCTCGTTTTCTATAACTTCGTAGCAATCTTCCTGATGGAACTTCTCCCACTCGGCAATGTGGGCGGTTGCCAACGTGTTGTCGTCGTCGTCGAAAATGGAAAGGTTGCCGCTTTCGGTGTTTAGCTGGAAATGAAAGTCGGTGACTATTGTCTCTTCTGTGGTTGTGAAGCGTTTGGTCATCTGTACGATGGCTTCGCGCAGGTTGCTGGTTGACTGTTTGCTGAGTGACATAGTAGTATCTGTTTTATGACAGGTTACGCCGTGGCGTAACCTGTCTGTTGGTTTATAATCCTTTACCGTGGCAGTTCTTGAACTTCTTGCCGCTGCCGCAGGGGCAGGGGTCGTTGCGGCCCACTGTCTTTTCCACGCGTACGGGCTCACGGCGCACTGCACGGGTGTCGTTCTGCGCTGCAGCCTGCTGGTTGGGGTCGTTGAGGTCGGCCTTTATCTCGTTGTATCGCTGCTGCGGCTGCTGGCGGGGTGCCTGCTGCTGCGGTGCCTGGTTCACCTTTGCGGGGTCGAGCTGGGGTATCTGTCCGCGTGTGAGTACCGATACTGTCTGGTCGTTGATCTTGTTGACCATACTGTCGAACAGTGTAACCGACTCGAGCTTGAAGATGAGCAAGGGGTCTTTCTGCTCGTAGCTTGCATTCTGTACCGAGTGCTTGAGCTCGTCGAGGTCGCGGAGGTTCTCTTTCCAGGCGTTGTCGATGGTGTGCAGGAGTATGGCCTTCTGGAAGCTCTTTACAATCTCCTTGCAGCCTGTCTCGTGTGCCTTGAGAATGCTTACAGGTATACTGTAGAGGCGGCGTCCGTCGGTAACGGGCACTGTTACAATACCGTCTGCACCCTCGGTCTTCTCTACAATGTACTGTATGTTGGGCTTTGCAGTCTCTGCCATACGCTCGTTCTTGCGCTTGAAGTTTTTGATTGCTGCTTCGAAGCACTGTTCGGCACGCTTCTCAACGTCGGCTTTATCCCACTCCTCTTTGGTTACAAAGGGAAGCTCCATTGCAAGCACGCGTACAAACTCGAGTCTTGCGTCGTCGAAGGGGAAGTTCTCGGCAATGTTGTAGCAACGGTCCCATATCATATTCACGATGTCCATTCCGATGCGCTCGCCGATGAGTGCGTGGCGGCGTTTGGTGTATATTACGGTACGCTGCTTGTTCATCACGTCGTCGTATTCGAGCAGACGCTTACGGATACCGAAGTTGTTCTCCTCTACCTTCTTCTGTGCACGCTCGATTGATTTTGAAATCATCGGGTGCTCCAGCATATCGCCGTCCTCGAAGCCCACGAACTTGCTGTCCATAATCTTGGCTATCCTCTCGCTGCCGAACAGACGCATAAGGTTGTCCTCGAGCGATACGAAGAATACCGATGAACCGGGGTCGCCCTGACGTCCGGCACGTCCTCGCAACTGGCGGTCGACGCGGCGCGACTCGTGGCGCTCTGTACCGATGATGGCAAGACCGCCGGCAGCCTTCACCTCGTCGCTGAGCTTGATGTCGGTACCGCGGCCGGCCATATTGGTGGCGATGGTCACTGTACCCGAGAGTCCTGCTTTTGCAACAATGTCGGCCTCCTTCTGGTGGAGCTTGGCGTTGAGCACGTTGTGCTGTATCTTGCGCATTGTGAGCATACGGCTCAGCATCTCCGAAATTTCGACCGATGTAGTACCTACAAGCACGGGACGTCCCTGCTTCACGAGCATTTCAATCTCCTCAATCACCGCCTTGTACTTCTCGCGCTTGGTCTTGTAGATGCGGTCGTTCATATCGTTGCGGGCAATCGGGCGGTTGGTGGGTATCACCACTACGTCCAATTTGTAGATGTCCCAAAATTCGCCTGCCTCTGTTTCGGCTGTACCGGTCATACCCGAGAGCTTGTGGTACATACGGAAGTAGTTCTGCAGGGTGATTGTGGCAAAGGTCTGCGAAGCGGCCTCTACCTTCACGCGCTCCTTGGCCTCGATAGCCTGGTGGAGTCCGTCGGAGTAGCGGCGGCCTTCCATTATACGGCCTGTCTGCTCGTCGACTATCTTTATCTGTCCGTCCTCGCTCACTACATACTCCACGTCGCGGTCGAACATTGTATATGCCTTGAGCAACTGGTTGATTGTGTGTATGCGCTCCGATTTTACTGCGTAATTGGCAAGGAGCTCGTCCTTCTTTGCTACGCGCTCCTCGTTGGGGAGGCTGCTGTTCTCGAGCTCGGCAAGCTGTGTGGCAATGTCGGGCAATACAAAGAACTCCTTGTCCTGTGTGCTCTGCGAGAGGAGCTCGATACCCTTGTCTGTGAGGTCTACGCTGTTGCTCTTTTCATCTATCACGAAGAACAGTGGCTCTACGGCCTCGGGCATACGCTTGTTGTTCTGCTCGATGTAGTACTCCTCGGTCTTCAAAAGTCCCGACTTTACACCGGGCTCGCTGAGCAGCTTGATGAGTGCCTTGTTCTTGGGCAGTGCCTTGTGTGTGCGGAAGAGCGATATGTATCCCTCGTTCACCTCCTCGGTGTTGCTCGAGTAGATTTTGGCGCGTGCCTGTGCCAAGAGCTCTGTTGCCAGCTTTCTCTGTGCATCGACAAGGCGCTCCACCAGGGGGCGGTACTCCTCGAACATCTGGTCGGCGCTGCGGGGCACGGGGCCTGCTATGATGAGCGGGGTACGTGCGTCGTCAATGAGCACCGAGTCCACCTCGTCCACAATGGCGTAGTTGTGTACGCGCTGTACAAGGTCGTCGGGCTGCATTGCCATATTGTCGCGCAGGTAGTCGAAGCCGAACTCGTTGTTTGTACCGAATGTAATGTCGGCAAGGTATGCGTTGCGGCGGGCGAGCGAGTTGGGCTGGTGCCTGTCTATGCAGTCTACGCTCAGTCCGTGGAACATATAAAGGGGACCCATCCACTCCGAGTCACGCTTGGCAAGATAGTCGTTCACTGTCACCACGTGTACACCGTTGCCGGTGAGGGCGTTGAGGAATACGGGCAGGGTAGCCACAAGGGTCTTTCCCTCTCCTGTTGCCATCTCGGCAATCTTTCCTTTGTGAAGGACAACGCCACCGAACAACTGCACGTCGTAGTGTACCATATTCCACTTTGTGTCGTTGCCGCCGGCTGTCCAGTGGTTGCTGTATATTGCTTTGTCGCCCTCGATGCGCACAAAATCGAATTTTGCTGCAAGGTCGCGGTCGAATTGTGTGGCTGTAACCACTGTCTCCTCATTCTCGGTAAAGCGGCGTGCCGTGTCCTTTACTATTGCAAAGGCCTCGGGGAGTGCCTCGTCGAGTGCCTTGTCGAGCTTCTCGAGCACTTCCTTCTCCAGTTTGTCTATCTGATTGAATATAGCCTCGCGCTTCTCAATCTCTGTACCCTCGATGCTTGCCTTGAGCTCGTCTATGCGTCGGCGCTCCTCGGTTACCGAGCCTTGTATCTTGGCCTTGAGTGCAGCCGAGCGTTCACGCAACTGGTCGTTGCTCAGTACGCTTATCTGGGGGTAGACTGCTTTTATTTTCTCTACCCACGGACGTATTTCGTTTGCGTCGCGGCTTGCTTTGTTGCCAAAAAGTTTACTGATTAAATCTAAAAAAACCATTTATTATAAAATTATAGTTATTCGAAAATATGCAAAATCTTTGCGAAGATAATGATAAATTGACAATCTTGCGTGCTTTTGTGCCGAAAAAATCTCTTTTTCGATGCATAAATGACATTATTGCCCCTGCACGCTGATATTGTACAAAAACCGTGCCAACTTTTTCTGTTTTTTTGGGGTTCTTTATCTTTATTTGTGCTATCTTCGCAAAAATTGTTCATTATTTATAATCTATTATATGAAGAAGTTTGTTTCGTTTATTATGGCGGCTGTTCTGCTTGCCTCGTGCGGCGGCGAGAAAATTTATCTTGCTTCCGATTTTGGAATTGTGCCTAACACAGGCGAGGATATGACAAAGGCCGTTGCTGCAGCCATTGAGGCAATCAGGAACGAGTGTGCTGGTGCGCCTGCCCAGTTGCTCTTCGAGGCGGGTGAGTACGATTTTTATCCCGACAGTGCCAATGTGCGCGAGTATTACATCTCCAATCACGACCAGGACAATCCCAAGCGTGTGGCTGTGGTGCTCGAGGGTGTGAAGAACCTCACTCTCAAAGGTGGCGGCAATGGTAAGGATGGTGCGCGTACCGATTTTTATATGAACGGAAGAATGTTGCCCGTTGCAATGGTGGATTGCGAGAATTGTACACTCGACCTTATTGGCATAGATACCCGCGCTCCGCAGATTACACAGGTGGAGATACTGGAGAATGATGCCGAGAATGGCATTATGACTTACCGCGTAGCTCCCTATGCAAGCTATAAGGTGGTTGACAACCGTCTGGTAGTCTATGGCTGCAATTGGGAGTTTACCCCCTCTTGGGGCATTGCCTTCGACGGAGAGACAAGGCACATAGTGTACAGGACAAGCGACATTGGCGTTGGAACACACAGTGTCGAGGAGGTAGAGCCCGGTGTTATCCGTGCCAATTGGAGAGATGCCCGCCTTAAGCCCGGTACAGTGGTTGCTATGCGCTCGTATGCGCGTCCCACTCCCGGTATCTTTGTGTCGCAATGCAAGAACACTCTCCTCAAGAATACTGTAGTGTATTATGCCGAGGGTATGGGCCTGCTTGCGCAGATGAGCGAGAATATCACGCTCGACGGCTTTCAGGTTGCCGCACGCAACAACGGGCGTTACTTCACCACACAGGCCGATGCTACACACTTCTCGGGCTGTAAGGGCAAGATTGTATCAATCAACGGATTGTACGAGGGTATGATGGACGATGCCATAAATGTGCACGGTACATACCTGCGTGTTGTACAGCGTCTCGACGACAATACTCTCGTGGGACGTTATATGCACGGCCAGGCCTACGGCTTCTACTGGGGCGGTGCAGGCGACAGCGTGCAGTTTGTACGTTCTGACGTGATGGAGATTACAGAGGGTGATCGTATCGTTGAGATTGCTCCTTACGACAAGGAGCAGCTTGCGGGATGCAAGGAGTTCAAGATTAAGTTCGAGAAGCCTCTCCCTGCCGACATTGCCAACGGAACGTATGGTATCGAGAATCTCGAGTGGACCCCCGAGGTTGTATTCAGCAATAATGTGATACGCAACAACCGTGCCCGCGGTGCGTTGTTCAGCACTCCCAAGAAGACTCTTGTAGAGTATAATTTCTTCGACCATACATCGGGAACTGCCATCTTGCTTTGCGGCGACTGCAACGGCTGGTTCGAGACTGGTGCTTGCCGCGACGTCGTGATACGCAACAACCGTTTCTTGAACGCCCTTACCAATATGTTCCAGTTTACAAACGGTGTTATCTCAATCTATCCCGAGATTCCCAATCTTGCTGCCCAGACAAAATATTTCCACGGCGGCAACGGCAAGGGTGTCGTGATTGAGCACAATGTGTTCGAGACATTCGACGCTCCCCTCGTATATGCAAAGTCGCTCGACGGTCTTGTGTTCCGCAACAACAAGGTTGTGCAGAATGAGGATTTTGCCCCCTTCCACTGGAACAACCGCCGTTTCTTCTTCGAGAAGGTTGTGAATGTGACTATCGAGGATAATGACATTGAGGGTGGATTCGACGAGAGTAGAGATGTGAAATACAACAACTGATGGAGTGTCTGCACAGATATACTTCGGATATAAGGAATGTTGAACTGCCCGTGCGGTTCAACAATCCTTTTAAATACACCCCTCACAGGCTCTGCGAGCTTGCTGCCGGGGAGCTCCGCCGTTTCGTTGCTGCCGATGAAAGGCTGGCCGGCGAGGTTGCAAAAGGGAAGATGATGGGTGTGCTTGTGGTGCGCGACGCTGCTGGTGAGCTCGGCTATCTGGCTGCATTCTCGGGGTTGCTCGGCGGCAGTAACGTGCAGCGTGGCTTTGTGCCGCCTGTGTTCGACTTTCAGTCGCCCGACGGATATTTCAAGCGCGAGGAGAGTGGAATATCTCTCATAAACAGACGGATTGCCGATGTAAAGGGCAGTGCCGAGTATATTGCTGCCGCTGAGGCTGTTGATGCTGCCCGTCGCTCTATGGACGAGCAGCTCGATGCAATGCGCAGGGAGATGCGCGTGGCAAAGGAGAGGCGCGACGCAGTGCGTGCCTCGGGTGCTCTTTCGGCTGCCGATGATGCGGCGCTTGTGCGCGAGAGCCAGCATCTTAAGGCGGAGCTCAAAAGGCTCACGCAGCGTCTGCAGCAGCAGGTGGAGCTGCAAAAGGAACGGTTGGCGCTGCTCGATGCGCATATAGATGCCCTTAAAGAGGAGCGCCGCTGTCGTTCGGCGGCATTGCAGGAGTGGCTCTTCGATAATTTCATTATGCTCAATGCAAGGGGCGAGAGCCGTACGCTTACAAAGATTTTCAATGACTATGGCGGGGTTGTGCCGCCTGCCGGCGCGGGCGAGTGTGCCGCTCCCAAACTGTTGCAATATGCCTACAGTCACTCGTTGCAGCCGCTCTGTATGGCCGAATTCTGGCTGGGTGCATCGCCGGTGGGCGAGGTGCGTCGCGACGGCTGTTTCTACGGCTCGTGCAAGGGAAAATGCGAGCCTATCCTTTCGTTTATGTTGCAGGGGCTTGAGGTGGACGGTTTTATGAGCGACAATATCGGTGCTTCTTGTGATATAAAGATTCTCTACGAAGATGAGTGGCTCGTTGTGGCCGATAAGCCGTCGGGGGTACTCTCTGTACCCGGAAAAGTTGGCGGGCTCTCGGTTCAGGAGTGGCTTGCCTGTCATTTTGGCAGAGAGGATATTCTTGTGGCGCATCGTCTGGATATGTCAACGTCGGGGCTTCTGGTGGCGGCAAAGGGTGTCGGGGCCTACAAGGCTATGCAGGCTCTTTTTGCGCGTCGCGAGGTGTCGAAAAAATATCTGGCGCTGCTCGACGGTGTTCCTTTGAACGTGAATGGCGAAATATCCCTTCCTCTCTCGCCCGATTATCTCAACCGTCCGTCGCAAAAGGTCGATTATGCCAGCGGCAAGGAGGCTGTAACAAAATATGAGGTTCTGTCGGTGGAGGAGTATGGCGGGCGCAGGTGTGCCCTTGTGGCCCTCTATCCGCTCACGGGGCGCACGCATCAGCTACGTGTGCATTGTGCGCATAAGGACGGGCTCGATACTCCCATCGTAGGTGATGAACTTTACGGAAAGTCGGACAGGCGTCTTATGCTGCACGCTGTGCATCTGCGGTTTGTTCACCCTTTTACAGGTGAGGTGGTGGAGCTTGAGTCCGATTTTCAATTCTTGGGTGTTGAATGATTTTCGCGTTGCAGATGCCACATTCTGTGTCCGAGGAAGGTTGTCGCGTTTATGCGCACGAACCCCAGCGATGAGTAGAGTGCTCCGGCTTTCGGGTTCTCAAAATCGACCAGCAGTCCCACGCGCTTGAAATTATTTGCAAATGCTCTTTCGCATATTGCATTGAGCAGCTTGCTGCCTATCCCGCGTCCGCGGTACTCGGGGAGCACGGCGAGCGAGTCGGCATAAAATTCTCCGGCCGAGGTCTCCTCTTCAATTTCAAATGTGTGTCCCAGTGTCTCGCGCATCATTGCGTGGAGCGGTTCGCGCAGCTTGTGCAATAGGGCGCCGTCGTATCCCACTATGGCTGCAACGGGTTTGCCGTCTGCCTCGGCTATGAGTGTGTTGCGGTAGCTGTACTGTGCATCGTCTCTTGCTGCCAGCTTCTTGAATATTTCGTACAGCGGGTGCGTGGCGTCGCTGTCGAGTGCCATACATACAACAAGTGCAATGAATGGAGCATCTGTGGCAAGGGCTTCTCTTATGGTTGTGTTGTTGTCTGTCATAATAGAAATAGGAATTACTGAAAA
This sequence comes from Bacteroidaceae bacterium, assembly GCA_017554605.1. Taxonomy (GTDB): domain Bacteria; phylum Bacteroidota; class Bacteroidia; order Bacteroidales; family Bacteroidaceae; genus HGM04593. The sequence goes on along the minus strand of JAFZIA010000124.1, from coordinate 21,922 downwards.
AGGATCTTTTTATTCAAACCTCAAAATTCAAGAGGGTGACCCATTTTACCTTGGGTCACCCTCTTGAATTTGCTCTTCCTTATGTCAAGGATTACTTCTTCAATGTCTTACCGTAACGGCTCATAAACTTGTCTACGCGACCTGCGGTATCCACAAGCTTAGCCTTACCTGTGTAGAAGGGGTGAGAAGTGTTAGAAATCTCAAGCTTGATGAGGGGGTAAGTCTCGCCCTCGAATTCAATTGTGTCCTTTGTGTTGCAGCAAGACTGCGAAAGGAAGCACTCACCGTTTGACATATCTTTGAATACAACGGGACGGTATCCTGCGGGATGAATGTCTTTTTTCATTGTCGTATGTTTTTTAATTTAATTCGTTAATTTTGCTGGTAACAAAATGTAGTGTAATGGCTTTTCGAGGTGCAAAGGTAATCAATAACTTTTACCTGGCAAAATATTTTAGTGGAAATGTTTGCTTTTGTTGACAAATAATCTCGGCTGTTTGTTGCGTGGAGGGGATATGTATGTGAAAAGCATATAGGTGGAGTTACAAAAAAGGCGGCATCGCACCCTAAGGCTCCACGACACCACCAGATTGGATACTGCAAATGTTTCGACTTTTTTATCAATTTCAAACATTGTGGTACAGATTTTTGTTTTCTCTCAAAAAATATTTACCGTTTTTTGCAGTGTTTCTATGGAAGAAAATGATAATGCCGAAGGACTGTTTCCGCAACTGAAAGAGCTCTTTGCGCTGATTGTAGACGAAGGGAAATTGCGCTTTGTAGAGAGCGTCTCGTTGCTTGTTGCCGAACTTCTAGCCTTTCTTTTGGTTGCGGCGCTCTTCTTAGTGGCTCTCTTCCTGCTGTTGCTCGGCGGAATGTGGCTGCTGTCGCTGTATGTGGGCTTTCCTCTTGCCGCGCTGCTGGTTGCTGTAAAGCTGTTGCTGCTCTGTGCATTTCTCTATGCTATGCGCAGGCGGCTGTTTGTCAATTGTGTGGTAGCGCGTTTGTGTACTGTATTCTTTGCGCAAGATGGAGAAGATAAGAAGCTGTGATATAAGAACCCTTGAGCAGTTGAGGGCGGTTCGCAATTGCAACAGGCTGCGGTTGATACAGTTGCAGGAGGCTTTGATGCAAAGGGGCGAGCGGGTGGTGGAGCGTTTTTCGTTTGTCCGCTCCATTGCACACGTTGCAAGGGTGGCTTTTTCGGTCGCATCGCAAGTGGAGCTTTTCAGGGAGGGTTACAGGCTGATTTCTGCCGTTTATGATGCTCTCTTCGAAGATGATAAGGCCGAGGAAGAGTAAAAGGACTGCGTGACACTCTACGCCTTTGACGCGCTTCTGCCGGCGCAGACTGGACTGCTGCTTTTTGTACGTTCTCTCCTCCATAATTCCCTGCTGTGCTATTTTTATCCTCTTCCCGTTGCTATTCTTATTAAAAAAGAGTACCTTTGGGGCATTAATAAAAATGTAAATTAGAATTAGAAGCTGTTTAAATTATATCGCCAACTTTTTTGTATAGTAAGAAAAATGGCGAAATTATCAGCTTCTATAAGAAAATTTATAAATTAAAAACAGCTTCTTATATGCTCCCAATAGAAATTCGTAAAGAGATTATAGCTCTTATCAATCGCGAGGTTGTGCCCGCAATGGGTTGTACCGAGCCTGTCGCAGTGTCGTTGTGTACGGCCAAGGCCGTTGAGATTCTTGGAGGCGAACCGCAGAATATCGAGGTGCGCCTTAGTCCCAATGTTCTTAAGAATGCAATGGGCGTGGGTATTCCTGGAACGGGAATGATTGGCTTGCCTATTGCTGTGGCGCTTGGTGCTATAGTGGGAAAAAGCGAATATATGCTCGAAGTGCTCAAGGACACTACCCCCGAAGCGGTGCAGAAGGGCCGCGCGATGATTGACGAGGGACGTATAAAAGTGGGGCTGAATGAGGGTGCTTGCGATATGCTGTACATCGAGGTGGAGGCGCGCTCGGGCAACGGCACTGCCGTTGCGGTCATTGAGGGTGCGCATACCAACTTTGTCTATTTGCAAAAGAACGATGACCTGCTGCTCGATTCGCGTGGTGCATCGGGCAGTGCAGCAGGCGGCGCAAAGGATATTGAGCTCACCCTGCAGCGTGTTTGGGAGTTTGCGACCGAGTCGCCCGTCGAGGAGCTTGCGTTTATCCTTGAGGCGCGCAACCTGAACAAGGCTGTTGCCGAGGAGTCGCTCAAAGGCGAGTGGGGACACTGTCTGGGACGCATCATAAGCGGCGATGCGCGCAACAAGGTCTTTGGCGATACTACATTTGCGCGTATGGTATCATACACCTCGGCTGCGTGCGATGCGCGTATGGGCGGTGCAAAAATACCGGTTATGAGCAACTCGGGCAGCGGAAACCAGGGTATTGCCTCTACGCTGCCGGTGGTAGTATATGCCGAGGAGTCGAATGCCGACGAGGAAAAGCTCATTCGTGCGCTCACGCTGAGCCATCTTACCGTTATATATATAAAGCAGAGTCTCGGGCGACTGTCGGCGCTGTGCGGTTGCGTGGTTGCCTCTACGGGCTCGAGCTGCGGAATTGCCTATCTTATGGGCGGCGGATACAACGAGGTTGCGATGGCTGTCAAGAATATGGTTGCCAATCTCACCGGTGTCATTTGCGACGGCGCAAAGCCCAGTTGTTCGCTCAAGCTCGCAACGGCTGTCTCCACAGCCCTCCTGTCGGCAGTGATGGCAATGGAGCATCGCTGTGTGACGTCGCTCGAGGGTATTGTCGATGACGATGTCGACAAGTCCATTCGCAACCTTACATCTATAGGCTCGCAGGGAATGCAGCACACCGACAAGATGATACTCTCCATTATGACAAATAAATAACAATTTCCCGCTCGGACTGGTTACAGGCTATTACTTATAATTATGCACTTAAAGGAAAACACAACGCTTCTTAACGGTCGTTTCAGCATTATACGCGTGCTGGGACAGGGTGGCTTTGGAGTAACCTACCTTGCCCGGGATACTATGCTCGACGTCGATGTTGCCATAAAGGAGTTCTTTATAGGACAATATTGTAACCGCGACGCAGCTACGGGCAGGGTGTCGGTGGGCGTCGAGTCGATGAAAGGGACTATACGCGGCTATTACGATAAATTTGTAAAGGAGGCAGGCAAGATAAGAATGCTCAAACACTCCAATATAGTGAGTGTGTACGAAGTATTCTGCGATAACGGTACCGCCTATTATGCAATGGATTATCACAGCGGCGGCTCGCTCTCTTCCCTTTTGAAGCGGAACGGCGCGCTGGGCGAGGAGCGTGCCCTGCGGTATATCCGACAGGTGGCATCGGCTCTGCGGTATTTGCATAGCCGTAATATGGTGCACCTCGATGTAAAGCCCGATAATATCCTCCTCGACAGCGACGATAATGCCGTGCTTATTGATTTTGGAATATCCAAGCACTACGACGAGCGGGGCAATGCAACAACCCTGACTCCCGGAGGTTACACCCCCGGTTATGCTGCCGACTCGCAGATGGAGGGCAGCAAGGTAAACAGTTTTTCTCCCACGCTGGATATATACTCCTTGGGTGCTACCTTATATAATTTGTTGACAGGAAAAGAGCCTCCATTGATATTCGAGATATATAATTACGGCTTTCCTCCGTTGCCCGCAACAGTTTCTGCTGCCACGCGCAATGCGGTGGAAAAATGTATGTCGCCAAAATCCATTGAGCGCCCGCAGAGCATAGCCGAGTTCCTTGCGTTGCTCGATGCGCAGCCTGTTGGTGATGGTTCGTCTGCAAGCGTTTCTAAGGGTAAGGGCGCTGATGCTGCTTCACGTGTGCCAGAACCGATGGATAAGGGCGGTAGCGGTTCGCGTGTAACTATGCCGATGGACAAAAAAAGTACAGTCTCCGATAATGTCGGTGCTGCAACAGCGGACAATGAACCCAAAAAGCCTTTTAATTGGAAAGTGCCCGCAGGTGTTGTGGCTGCAATATTGTGCTTGGTTTTTGCAGGAGTGGGAATAAAAGATTGCGTGGAGGAGATTCGTTTAGAAAAACTTGCAGCGAAGAGTTGTATTGAAAAGCTTAAAGGCAGTAATTACTATACTGTAGAAATAGGTGATGTCTCTTTCAAAATGGTTGCCGTAGCCGGCGGCACATTCAATATGGGCTCAAATGATAGTGAAGCGTATAGCAGCGAAAAGCCCGTTCACTCCGTAACCCTTGGCGACTATTATATTGGCGAGACCGAGGTGACCCAGGCTCTTTGGCAAGCGGTAATGGGCAGCAATCCTTCGGACTTCAAAGGCAGCAGCAATCCTGTTGAATGTGTAAGCTACAACGATTGCAAAGATTTTATAAACAAACTCAATACCTTGCTTGCCGGCCAACTGCCCGACGGGCGCAAATTCCGCCTGCCCACCGAGGCCGAGTGGGAGTTTGCTGCACGCGGAGGAAACAAAGGCAAGAATAATAATTACACATACAGCGGCAGCAACAGTATAGGCGCTGTAGCTTGGTACAATAACAATAGCGGAAGTGAAACTCACCCCGTAAAAGGCAAGCAGCCCAATGAACTTGGCCTTTATGATATGACCGGCAATGTATGGGAGTGGTGCTATGATTGGTACGATAGTTATTCTTCCTCTCCTCAAACCAACCCGCAAGGTCCATCGTCGGGCTCTTATCGCGTGCTTCGTGGTGGTAGCTGGGACTTCAGTGCGCGGAGCTGTCGCGTTGCCTATCGTTTCAACTTCAACCCCGGCGACCGTTACTACCACTACGGGCTGCGCCTGGCCTTTTAGTTTACAAATACCCCTTGTAAGCTAAATGTTTTTTGAACTCCTCACTCGCTTCGCGACAGCGGGCCCTCCCTCTGTTTATAATAGAGGGAGTACTGCTTTAGCCGGGAGAGAGTTGTCGCAAAGAGGGGCGTCTGAGTCCTTTTTTCTTGAAACTTTACTTGATAAATAGTGTAAGTAATTGAATTTTAAGTGTATAACAAAAATATCCGCCACGTAGGTAGCGGATATTTTTGTTGTATGTAGGAACGGTTGTTATACAACACCCTGTGCCATCATTGCCTTTGCAACTTTCAGGAAGCCCGCTACGTTCGCGCCCTTTACGTAGTCGATGTAGCCATCTTCGCGCATACCGTATTTTACGCAAGCGCTGTGGATATTGTGCATAATCTCGTGCAGCTTCTCGTCTACCTTGGCGCTGCTCCAGTTGAGCTTGTATGAGTTCTGCGACATTTCGAGACCCGATACCGATACGCCGCCGGCATTCGATGCCTTTCCGGGAGCGTACATAATCTTTGCCTCCTGGAACACGTGGATAGCCTCGGGGGTAGAGGGCATATTCGCTCCCTCCGATACTGCGATGACTCCGTTTGCAACAAGCTGGCGTGCGTGGTCGCCGTTAATCTCGTTCTGTGTAGCCGAGGGGAGTGCGATGTCGGCAACCTCGCCCCAGGGCTTTGCGTCGGGTACGTATTTGCAGCCGTATTTGTCGGCATACTCCTTGATACGTCCGCGGCGTACATTCTTGAGCTCCATAATAAAGTCGAGCTTCTCGCGGTCGATGCCGTCGGGGTCGTAGATGTAGCCGTTCGAGTCGCTCATTGTAAGTACCTTGCCGCCGAGCTGGATAACCTTCTCTACAGTGTACTGTGCTACGTTGCCCGAGCCCGATACAAGGCAGGTCTTGCCCTTGAGTTCGAGTCCGCGCATCTTGAGCATCTCGCGCAAGAAGTAGATGTTGCCGTAGCCGGTAGCCTCGGGACGAATGAGCGAACCGCCAAACTCGATGCCCTTGCCGGTGAATACTCCGTTGAACTCGCGTGTGAGCTTCTTGTACATTCCGAACATATAGCCCACCTCGCGGCCGCCTACGCCGATGTCGCCTGCGGGAACGTCCATCTCGGGACCGATGTGTCGCCACAACTCAGTGATGAAGGCCTGGCAGAAACGCATTACCTCGGCGTCGCTCTTGCCTTTGGGGTCGAAGTCGGAACCGCCCTTTGCGCCACCCATAGGAAGTGTGGTGAGCGAGTTCTTGAATGTCTGCTCAAATGCAAGGTATTTCAATATGCCTACGTTTACCGAGGGGTGGAAACGTATACCTCCTTTGTATGGTCCGATGGCATTGTTGTGCTGTACGCGGTAGCCGGTGTTCACCTGTATCTTGCCGTTGTCGTCCATCCAGGTTACGCGGAAGGTGAAGATGCGGTCGGGGATACAGAGGCGCTCGATGAGGTTGTATGCTTCGAATTCGGGGTGCTTGTTGTACTCCTCCTCAATTGAGCGGAGTACCTCCTCAACAGCCTGGAAATACTCGGGCTCGTTGGGGAATCTTTTCTTTAGGTTCTCAAGTGTTGTTTCGACTTTCATCGTTATAATGTTTATTTGGTTTTTGTTTTTATCTGTCGCGAAGATATGGTTTTTTGATTAAAAAATGAAGAAAAGTAAGATTTTTTTTGAAAAAAAGAGAAAAATGTTCGATAATAGCGTTAAAATACTACTTTTTTATGCAAAGTTGTTGCTTTATCGGGAAAAATGTATATCTCTGTGTATGATATTGAACGCAAATAAATGGCATTCTGTTTTTGTTTGTTGTACATTTTGTAATATCTTCGCGTGTTTGAGTTTCATTTTGTAAATGTAGAGTATTATATTATGGAAGATATATTGAGAGGGCTTTTTGCCCAATATGCGGGTGTTGCCCCGCAGAGCGTACAGAAGTTGACGGGCGACGGCTCCAACCGCGCCTATTACCGTATGACGGCCGAGGGACTCTCGCTGATTGGTGCTGTAGGTACGTCGGTCGAGGAGAACAGGGCGTTTGTTGCCATTGCGCGTGCTCTTGAGGAGTGCGGCGTTGATGCCCCGCGTGTGGTGGCTGTGTCGGACGACGGGCTCTGCTATATGCAGACGGACCTGGGCGATGCCTCGCTCTTTATGTATATGAAAGAGGGACGCGAGGCGGGCTGTTTCTTGCCGCACGAGCGCGAGGCTCTGTGCCGCGTTATGTCGCTGCTGCCCGATATTCAGTATGGTGTTGCACGTAACCTCGATTTTGACGTCTGCTATCCTGTGGCGGCGTTCGACCGCCGCACGGTGATGTGGGACTTGAACTATTTTAAATATTGTTTCCTCAAAGGGGTGGGCGTGGAGTTCGACGAGAATGCGCTCGAGAATGAGTTCGAGTCTATTGCCGATATTCTCCTGCGCGAGGAGTGCGACACGTTTATGTACCGCGATTTTCAGTCGCGCAATGTGATGTGGCACGATGAACGTCCCTATTTCATCGATTTTCAGGGTGGACGCAAAGGTCCTGTCTATTACGACGTTGCGTCGTTCGTGGGACAGGCGCGTGCAAAATATACCCCCGAGGTTGTTGAGGCTATGCTCGATGCCTATATGCAGTCGCTCGCGCGCTACCGCAAGGTGGACCGCGCGCACTTCCTGCAGACGCTGGATATTTTCCGCATCTTCCGCCTTTTGCAGAATTTGGGCACGTACGGCTACCGCGGTATCTTTGAGCGCAAGAAAAAGTTCGTGGAGAGTATCCCCGCTGCGCTTGCGGGGCTCAATGGACTTCTTGCTGCTGTGTGCGACCGTTTCCCGACGCTGTGCGACGTGCTTGCCCGGGTGGCGGCGCTGCCCCGTTTCGCTCCGCAAAAGAACGCGGGTCTCGTGGTAGATGTCTACAGCTTTTCGTATCACAGAGGTATCCCCGACGATTATTCGGGTAATGGCGGCGGCTTTGTGTTCGATTGCCGTGCGGTGCACAATCCCGGACGCTACGAGCCTTACAAGAAACTTACGGGAATGGACGAACCGGTAAAGAGGTTTCTCGAGGAGAAGAGCGGGATTGCAGCGTTTCTTGCAAATGCCTCTTCGCTGGTCGATACGATGGTCGAGGAGTATCTTGAGCGCGGGTTCCATCATATTCAGGTGTGCTTCGGCTGCACCGGCGGACAGCACCGCTCGGTCTACTCGGCCGAGTTTATGGCGCGTCATTTGTCGCAGAAGTATGGCATAAAAGTGAATGTCAACCATAAGATGCAGGGGGTTGCCTATACCCTTGAGGCGCGGTGATGGCGGGTTGTTTTATGTGGGTTTTGCGGGGTAGGGTAGTCTGCCCCGCTTTTTTCTCTTGAGCGATGTGGAAAATTCTCTGTATTCTGTTTCGGGATTCTTCGGGAAGCAGCAATTTCTTATGCCGTGTGAATGAAATCGCCTCCATATATATTGTATACAACATATTTATGATGCTTTTTTCCTTTGCTTTTCTGTTTTTTTTTGATAACTTTGCGCGATTAAATAGAAAATATTGCGAAACTATATAGTCTTACGTAAGATGAAAAAGAAATTTCCTGTATACAACCAACTGAATTTGCCTCAATTGAACAAAGAGATATTGGGCGAGTGGGACACAAACGATGTATTTACAAAGAGTATGACCGAGCGCGAGGGAGCGCCCTCTTTCGTCTTTTTCGAAGGACCTCCTTCGGCCAATGGAATGCCGGGTATCCACCACGTGATGGCTCGAAGCATCAAGGACGTATTCTGCCGTTTCAAGACAATGAAGGGCTTCCAGGTTAAGCGTAAAGCTGGCTGGGATACCCACGGACTGCCCGTAGAGCTTGGCGTAGAGAAAAAGCTCAATATCACAAAAGAGGATATCGGAAAGAAAATATCGGTTGACGATTATAACCGCAACTGCCGCGAAGAGGTGATGAAGTACACAAAGGAGTGGACCGACCTTACCCGCCGTATGGGCTACTGGGTAGACCTCGACAACCCTTATATAACATACGAGAACAGTTACATCGAGACATTGTGGTGGTTGCTCAAGCAACTCTTCGACAAGGGATTGCTGTACAAGGGATACACCATACAGCCCTATTCACCCGCAGCGGGAACAGGACTCAGCTCGCACGAGCTCAACCAGCCCGGCTGCTACCGCGACGTCAAGGATACAACGGCGGTGGCGCAGTTCCGTATGACCGACCCTAAACCCGAGATGAGCGAGTGGGGAACACCCTATTTCGTAGCGTGGACTACAACTCCCTGGACTCTCCCCTCGAATACGGCACTTTGCGTTGGTCCCAAGATTGACTATGTTGCAGTGCAGACATACAATGCATATACAGGTGAGCCCGTGACAGTGGTGCTTGCAAAGGCGTTGCTTGCAGCGCATTTCAACCCCGCAGGTGCCGAGCTCCTTCTCGACAGCTACAAGCAGGGCGACAAGGTGCTGCCCTACAAGGTAGTAGGCGAGTATAAGGGTGCCGACCTTGTAGGTATGCATTACGAACAGCTCTTCCCCTGGGTAAAACCCATTGTGAAGGAGGGCGAGACAATAAAGGACGCCTCTTGCGATGCGTTCCGCGTGATTCCCGGCGACTATGTTACAACCGAGGACGGAACAGGTATCGTGCACATTGCACCCACATTCGGTGCCGATGACGCCTTTGTGGCTAAGGCCGCGGGTGTACCCTCGCTGTTTATGGTGAACAAGAAGGGCGAGACACGTCCTATGGTCGATTTTCAGGGACGTTTCTGGTGCATCGACGAGCTCGACGACGAGTTTGTAGCAAACTGCGTCGATACAGAGATTTATTCGAAGTTCGCAGGTGCATACGTAAAGAACGCATACGACCCCCAATATACCGTAGACGGACGCTACGACGAGAAGGCTGCCGCAAAGGCCGAGACACTCGACGTTGCATTGTGTATGGTCCTCAAGCAGCAGAACAAGGTGTTCAAGATAGAGAAGCACGTACATAACTATCCCCACTGCTGGCGTACCGACAAGCCCGTACTCTACTATCCGCTCGACAGTTGGTTCGTGGCTGCGTCGAAGATGAAGGAGAGAATGACTGAACTCAACTCGACAATAACCTGGAAGCCCGAGTCAACGGGTACAGGACGTTTCGGCAAATGGCTCGAGAACCTTAACGACTGGAACCTCAGCCGTAGCCGTTATTGGGGAACACCGCTGCCCATCTGGATAAGCGAGGACGGCGAGCAGAAATGCATCGGTTCGGTTGCCGAGCTCTACGACGAGATTGAGAAGTCTGTCGCAGCGGGCATTATGCAGAGCAATCCTCTCAAGGAGAAGGATTTTGTACCCGGTGACTACAGCAAGGAGAACTACGACAAGATAGACCTCCACCGTCCCTACGTCGACTATATAATCCTCGTTTCATCTACAGGAAAGCCTATGAAGCGTGAGCTCGACCTCATCGACGTCTGGTTCGACTCGGGTGCTATGCCTTACGCACAGATACACTATCCCTTCGAGAACAAGGAGATACTCGACAACCGCTCGGTTTATCCCGCCGACTTCATTGCCGAGGGAGTGGACCAGACACGAGGCTGGTTCTACACACTGCACGCAATAGCAACAATGGTGTTCGACAGCGTGGCATACAAGACTGTAATATCGAACGGTCTTGTGCTCGACAAGAACGGCGATAAGATGTCCAAGCGTCTGGGTAATGCGGTAGACCCGTTTGTGGTGATTGACGAATATGGCAGCGATGCATTGCGCTGGTATATGATAACAAACTCGGCACCTTGGGACAACCTCCGTTTCAATGTCGAGGGCGTGAAGGAGGTGACACGTTCGTTCTTCGGCAAATTGTACCAGACATACAGCTTCTTTACAATGTATGCCAATGTGGATAATTTTACATACGAAGAGGCAGATGTTCCCTTGAACGAGCGTCCCGAGCTCGACCGTTGGATACTATCGGAGCTCAACTCTTTAGTAAAGAACGTGAACCTTTGCCTCAACGACTATGAGCCTACCAAGGCAGGCCGTCTCATTCAGGACTTTGTGATAGACAACGTGAGCAACTGGTTCGTTCGTCTGAGCCGCAAGCGTTTCTGGGGTTCGGGAATGAGCACCGATAAGCTGTCGGCTTACCAGACACTATACACCTGCCTCGAGACTGTGGCACGACTGATGGCTCCCATCGCTCCCTTCTACGCCGAGAGACTCTACAACGACCTCACAGGCGTTACAGGCAGAGCACAGGCCTCGTCGGTACATCTTGCAACATATCCCGAGTGCGACGACGCGTTTGTGGATACCGAGCTCGAGTACCGTATGAAGCTCGCGCAGCAGATTTCGTCTATGGTGCTTGCACTGCGCAAGAAGGAGCAGATAATCGTGCGTCAGCCGCTGCAGAAGATTGCAATACCCACAACCGACGAGGTGATGAAGAGTCGCATTGAGGCTATAAAGCAGTTGATACTCAACGAGGTCAACGTAAAGGAACTTGTCTTTGTCGAGGGCGACGGTATTCTTGTGAAGAAAATCAAGTGTAACTTCCGTACACTGGGTAAGAAGTTCGGCAAGCTGATGAAGAGCGTCAATGTAGCTGTTACCGAAATGTCGCAGGAGCAGATTTCGGAGCTTGAGAAGAACGGCAGCATAACTCTTATGGTAGAGGGCAACGAGGCTGTGATTGAGATTGCCGACGTTGAGATATTCAGCGAGGACGTTCCCGGCTGGACTGTTGCCAACGAAGGCGCGCTCACCGTTGCGCTCGACGTTGAGGTTACCGAGGAACTCAAGCGCGAGGGTATCGCACGCGAGATTATCAAGAAGATTCAGGCTATGCGTAAGGACGGCGGTCTTGAGATTGTGGACCGAATAGCAGTGAGCGTAAGCAAGAACGGCGCTACCGACGAGGCTGTGGCACAGTTCAGTGAGCACATTGCCAACCAGGTGCTTGCCGGGAGTGTGACACTGTGTGATACTGTCGAGGCTGGCGAGGAACTCGACCTCGATGGGGTTGTTGTACGTATCGCAATAGAAAAACTTTAAGGAAATTAGGCTCGTGACGTATATCGCAAATGTACGTTGCGGGCCATTTATATACTGACAGAAACTAACTAACCTAACTATAACCGAAAAAACTAAGAACTATGTCAGAGAAACTACGTTATTCCGATGAGGAACTTGAAGAGTTCCGCGCGGTAATTATGCAAAAATTGGAGCTTGCACAGCGTGACTACGATAAAATAATGCGCAGCTTGCGCGGTGAGGACGGAAACGATGTTGCCGATACATCGCCCACATACAAGGGGCTCGAGGACGGCAGCTATGCAGCGGCACTCGAGGAGCAGATGCGTTTGGCACAGCGTCAGGCAAAATTCATTCAGGGACTTAAGGCAGCGCTCATTCGCATCGAGAACAAGACCTACGGTATTTGCCGTGAGACAGGAAAACTTATTTCCAAGGAGCGACTGATGGCTGTTCCCCACGCAACACTCAGTATCGAAGCAAAGAATAGTCGCAGTTAATGGAGAATATCGACAGAAAGGCAATTAGGAGAAGAGGTATGCTGGCACTGATAATAGTGCCGGCTGCCATCATTATAGACCAGATAATAAAGATAGCCGTCAAGCTGTCTATGTATCTGCACGAGAGTTTCGCTGTTTGCGGCGACTGGTTCTACATATATTTTACCGAGAATCCGGGAATGGCATTTGGAATGGAGCTTGGCAGCAAGCTCTTCCTGACACTCTTCAGGGTGGTGGCAGTATCGTTCCTTGCATACTACCTCTGTCGCATTGTGCGCAACCCCAAATTCCCTACGGGATATATTGTGTGTATAGCCCTTGTGCTTGCGGGTGCGGCAGGAAACATCATTGATTGTCTTTTCTATGGCGAGATATTCAGCGACAGCCACGCTGCTGTGGCAACCTTTGTCCCTTGGGGCGAGGGATACAGCGAGTTCCTCTACGGCAAGGTGGTGGATATGTTCCACTTTCCGCTATTCTCGTTCGATTGGCCCGAGTGGATGCCTTTTGTGGGCGGCGAGCACTTTGTGTTCTTCAGCCCAATCTTCAATTTTGCCGATGCCTGCATAAGTTGCAGTGTCATTGCAATTGCACTCTTCTATTACAAATATGTAAGCGCTTCGTTGAAAGATGATACAAAAGACAATTAAATATATACTGTGCGCTACGTTGTTCCTGCTGGTGTCGTGCAATGTGGATATTCCCAAGGATATAATCCAGCCTGCGGAGTTGGAGGCATTGCTCTACGATTATCATCTGGTGCAGGCTATGAGCACCGACGCCGAGGGTGGCGAATATAAGCGCCGCCTGTATGCGGGCTATGTGTTCGGCAAGCACAACGTGACAAAGGAGCATTTCGACTCCTCACTGATGTGGTATGCCCGTAACCCCAAATATCTGCATAGTATATATTCGAGTCTCTACGACAGGCTGGATACCGAGGTTGCGCTGATGACCGGTGAGAGAAAGCTTGCGAAGAGCGAGAAGGATATGCTCAACAGGGATACTCTCGACTTGTGGCGCGAAGAGAGGATAATGCTGCTCTCGTCGTCTCCTTTTATGGGACGCAAGGCGTTTGCATACGAGGCCGACTCTACATTCGTGGTCGGCGACAGTGTCTCTTTTGCGGCTACAGTGCATTTTGTTTCTCCTGGCAATGAACCCTCTTCTTCGGCACATATTGCACTCGTTGTAGAGTATAAGGACAATACCAGCAGTTCTGCGGGTGCTACAATAACACACGACGGCTGCTACACCCTCGAAGTGCCGCGTAACACAACTGCTGCCATAAAGGCATTGAGCGGCCACGTATATTATATGCCTGGGGATAGCCTTACCGACGAGCGTCTGCTTGTGGGAGGCCTGTCGCTCAAACGTATCCACCCTGCTGTTACAGCCGAGGATTAACCGTCTTTTTCATTCTCTCCCCAATGTATTATCTTGCACGAAGGCTCTACCTATCAAAGAAGCAGGTCTTGTCGAACTATGTTGTCGGGGTGAGCGGAGGAGTGGTTGTAGACTGCTTTCCTTTTTCGGGGGAACTGCAGTCTATGCAGTTGGTCGATGCGCTGCTTATATCCGAAAATACATTACCTTCTACAACTGACAGTATAAAGGATATTCTACCCGATGATGCTCCCGAGCTTTGTCGGGCGGTTTTGTATAGGGTAGAGCAGTGCGGGGATTTCTATTCATTGAGACATCTGTAATGATGGCTCAGTAGCAAAAAGGTGTGGGTAATTTGCTTATATTAATGGAGCACCATATAATTTTGAAAACCGATTATCTATCGATAAAACCGATAGTAACTATTGATAAAATAAATAGTATAATACTCTTTATAAATTGTAATTGTTGTTAATTTTGCACAGAAAATGTAGCGTGGCATACAACGGGTTACAGCGCTTGTTCGCAAATGTTCCTTCTTGTATTACATAGTGTTACATTATTCCCGAATTTCGTTAACTTTTATTGTCTGAATTTAGGAAATACTTAAATTTAATTATAATAACTATGTTTAAAAGTTTTCAAGGATTCAATGTTCTGGAGAAAATCCAGAAGGAGAAGGTTCACAAAAGAAAAAGAAACTTCTCGTGGACAACACTAAAATTGCTTTTCATTATTTTAGTGACTCTTGTCGTGGCATTTATGCCTACTGAGTGGTTGGGTATTCCCGGACTTACAACTACACAGCACCGTGTGATTGCAATGTTTGTATTTGCAGCTCTTATGTGGCTCAGTGAGGCATTGCCCTCGTGGGTTACTTCGATGGTTGTGGTTGTGGTTATGCTCCTCACAGTTTCGGACAGTGCATTCTCGTTCTTGAGAGGTGAGGGCGACACATTCGGCAAGCTTGTATCGTACAAGGATATTATGCACTGCTTTGCCGATCCCACCATTATGCTCTTCATCGGCGGTTTTGTGCTTGCGATAGGTATGACAAAGACAAAGCTCGACGTTGCTCTTGCACGTGTACTCCTCAAGCCTTTCGGTACAAAGTCCGAGGTTGTTCTCTTGGGCTTCCTGCTCGTGACAGCTATCTTCTCGGCATTTGTGAGCAACACTGCAACTGCTGCTATGATGCTTGCTTTCCTTGCACCTGTGCTCCGTTCTCTTCCTGCCGACGGTAAGGGCCGTATCGCCCTTGCGCTTGCTATTCCTGTAGGTGCTAACCTTGGCGGTATTATGACTCCCATCGGTACTCCTCCCAACCTCATTGTTCTTGACAACTTGAGCAAATATTGTGGAATTGATATTACATTTACCGAGTGGATGTTGCGTATGATTCCTTTCGTGCTCATTTTGCTCTTCCTCTCTTGGTTGCTGTTGCGTTATCTCTTCCCCTTCAAGCAGAAGAATATCGAGATTAAGATTGAGGGCGAGATGCGTTGGGATACACATACAATTGTTGTAGTCGCTACATTCCTTGTGACAATATTCTTGTGGATGTTCGGTAAGGAACTTTGGGGCTTGAATACAAACGTGGTTGCAATGATTCCTATTGCTGCATTCTGTGCGTTTGGTATTCTTCAGCGTCGCGACCTTGAGGAAATCAACTGGAGCGTGCTGTGGATGGTAGCCGGAGGTTTCTCTCTTGGTGTAGCCCTCAGCAAGACTGGTTTGGGTGATGTTCTTGTTCAGGCTATTCCTTTTGCAACCTGGTCGCCTCTTGTGGTTATGATTATCTCGGGTCTTGTATGTTTCTTGTTCTCGAACTTCATTTCTCACTCGGCAGCGGCGTCGTTGCTCGCTCCTATCCTTGCACTTGTTGCAGGCGGTATCCTCAGCGACCCTGTAGCAGGCGAGTCATTCGCAGCGATGGGTGGTGCTTCGGCTCTTATGGTAGGTGTCGCAATTTCTTCTTCGGTGTCAATGATTCTCCCCATCAGTACACCTCCCAATGCTATTGCGCACTCTACAGGATTTATTGAGCAAAAGGATATGGTTAAGGTAGGTCTTATCCTCGGTATTCTCGGTCTTGTAATCGGTTACGCAATGCTTGTATTCTTCAAGTTCTAATAATAGAGACTTAAGATTATAAATAACCTGCATTCTGCCCCACGAATTGCCTTTTTTCGAAAGATTATTGGCAATTTGTGGGGCAGATTTATTATCTTCGCGCCATTCAAATATTGTATATGGAGCTTAGGCAACTGAAATATTTTATAAAGAGCGCCGAGTACCTTAATTTCTCCGAGGCGGCCAAACATCTGTATATAACGCAGAGTACATTGTCGCAGCAAATAAAGCAACTGGAGTTCGAGCTGGGGTTTACGCTCTTTGCGCGTAACAGCAGGCACATTGAATTGACCGAGGCGGGTGAGGAGTTCCTGCCATACGCCAAGCGTACCATTCAGGACGCCGAAGATGGAGTGCAGCGTCTCTATGACCTTCAGAATGTGAAGAAGGGTACATTGAGGGTGGGCGTCACATATAGCCTTAATACGGTGCTCACCGAGGGCGTGCTTGAGTTTATGAAGCGCTATCCGGGTGTGAAGTTAGAGATATGCTACAAGACTGTCAATGAGTTGCTGGAGCTGCTCAGGTCGAACAGCCTCGATTTTATCCTCTCGTACAAGCCGCTGGGCAATTTCCCCGAGATTGAGTCGACGCCGCTCTTCGAGAATGCCCTCGCACTGGTGGTGAACAAGGAGCACCCGCTGGCAAAAAGGAAAAAGGTTAAGCTCGACGACCTGCAAACCCAACAGCTTGTGTTGCCGGCAGTGGGACTGCAGGCACGTATGATGCTCGACAAACTGATGGAGAATAAGGATTTTACGCTTCGGTCGCACGTGGAGCTTAACGAGACGAATATCCTTCTTAAGCTTGTCGCATCGAGCGGCTATGCTACAATCCTCTCGTCGTCGGCGGTGTTCGGCAACAGCCGTTTCGCCTCCATTATCCTCGATGAGCCGGGAAATGTGATGGAGGCCTCGTTGCTCAGGCTCAAGGGGGCGTACCAGAAAAACGCCGCAAAGGAGTTTGTGGATATTCTCCTGGATACCGAGGCTGTCAAGCGCAGGTTGATGAATTGGTTCGACTGAACAATATTATACAAGCGTACATTAATAAAATTAAAATATAATACTTATGGTTGAGAAGTATAGCGCAATAAAGCGTATCCCCAGTTTCGACATTGATATGTCGGGCACATTGAAGCCTGCATCGTTCTTGAACTATGCACAGGAGGCTGCAAATATCCACGCCGATTATCTTGGAGTGGGATTCGACGCGATGCATACAACGCGTAAGGCGTGGGTGCTTTCCAAAATTCACGTCATTTTCCACAAGCTGCCCAAGTGGCGCGAGAATATCAACGTGCAGTCGTGGCACAAGGGAGCCAATGGCTACCAGTATTTCCGTGATTTTGTTGTATTCGATGCCGAGGGCAAGGAGAAACTTATTTCGGCTACCACATCGTGGCTGGTGATAGATATTGACACACGCCGTCTGTCAAAATATGCCGAGCTGGCCGAGGACGAGGGACGCTGCATAAGCGAGGACGTGATTGCAACGCAGCCGCCCAAGGTTATTATGCCAAAGGACGTAGAGCCGCAGTTGGCAATGACCCACGCAGTGTGCTACTCCGACCTCGATATGAACGGACACGTGAACAACGTGAAGTACACCGAGTGGTCTATGAATGCCATTGAGCTTGAGGTTGCGAACAGCCGTCGCCTGAAGGAGCTTGTCGTTAACTTCAACAGCGAAATAAAAGCAGGCGATGTAGTTGAGATCTACCGTCATTCTACCGTACAGGGCGATGATATTGAGTACATTATAGAAGGACGCGTGAACGGAAAAGGCTCGTTCACAGCAAAACTCGTGTTTTGAGCATATATGCCGATGATAAAAGTTAAAAACAGCTTCTAAATTTTATTCAGCTTCTAATATTGTTAAATTTATCTTATTTGCTTTTTAATTTGTACTTAATTGATTAACTTTGCCAAAGTTTAGCACAGTGTGTAGGACGCTGTGCTTCTTAGTATATATACAGTTTTATTCCGATGAAAAAACTATTCTTGGCTATAATTGCAGCAGTGGCGGTATGCACTGTACAGGCGCAAAAGAAGGGCGACGGAGTGTATGTGATGGGTGCATCGCTCTCTTTCTCCGATTCTATTGTATATTTTACCGAGGTACAGCTCATTGAGGGCGTATCGCTCGAGAAGGGTACAGGCTTCTTGCCCGACAGACAGCAGTATGCATTGGAACTGCAGGATTATATGGCTGCAAGTGAGCAGATGCCCGGCAGGACATCGGTCATACTGTTCGCAAAGACAAAGTCGAAACTGAAAAAACGCGAAGAGTATCTCAAGAACCGTCTCGAAAAACGCCGTTCGTTGAAGGTGCGTTACCTGGGCGAGAAGTTTAAGTTTACCAAACCTTGATTGGTTGTAGAATGTCATATAAAATAAGGCAACTGTTTCTGTGCGTAATATCGTTGTTTATCATTGCAGCTTGCTACGATGACTCCTCCAATGGAATTGACCTACCCTCGGGTGGAAGCGTCGATACGTTACGCACGTCGACACTTGTATACATAATGGCCGAGAATAATCTCGACAGTTATTCGAGGAAGGATATTGCCGAGATGTACCGTGGGGCGACAGATGTACCGCACGACTGCGGTATGTTTGCTTTTGTCGATGATGTCAGTGTCCCGCGCATACTGCGTTTCTACAACGAGGGAGGAGTCCCCGTGTGCGATACTATATACACTTTTTCCGATGACTTCTGTTCGAGCGATATAGATGAATTCTCTGGAGTGTTCGATTGGTTGTTGCATAATTATCCTACAAAGGAACTCAATCTGGTGCTGTGGTCGCACGGTAGCGGCTGGCTGAAAGATGCTGCCAGGGAGCGTGTGCAGCGGGTGATAGGGTTCGACAATGGAGTGAACAGCCCGGACGGCAGCTATCCCTCGGTAAAGGCTGTGGAGATGCACGAGCTTGCCGGGTTCCTTGAGGCGCTGCCCGTGAAGAAAGGTTTCATAATGTTCGACGCTTGTTTTATGCAAGGCATAGAGGTTATTTATGAGCTGCGCAATTGTGCCGATTGGATAATTGCCTCTCCTGCCGAGATTCCCGGCAACGGTGCGCCCTACGACAAGCTGATGCCGCTGTTCTTTGCCAAGGCGTTGAGTCCTTCGGCAATAATTAGAGCCTATTATGACAATTATCCGTATCGCACGGGTGTATTGCTGTCGGTTGTGGATTGCAGCAAGATTGAGGCTTTTGCCGATGCTACCGCACCTTATATCCCAAAATATTTTTCTAAAGTCTCACCGGTAAGCTACAGCGGGATTTTCCAGTATCTGAAAGGGGGATACTTTGGCGACCTTGCATCTTATCCCTGCTATTTTGATATGAACGGTGCAATGATGCTTCATCTCACCGACAAGGAGTACAAGGAGTGGAAAAAGGCATTCGATAGAATGGTGCCCTATTCCTGTGCAGCCGAGGGGTGGCCTACGGTGTATAACAGGACTGGACGTTTTAAGACCGATTTTGAGCAGTTCGGCGGAGTATCTATGTATTTGCCGCGCTCAAGGAATGAGTATGAGTCTTTTAACGGAGATTTTGCTACAATGCAGTGGTACGATAGGGTAGGTTGGGAAAGTGCTGGCTGGTAAATAGCAAAGTTGTCAATAATATAACACAACCTTAATAAATAATCTAATGAAAAACCTTAAAACCTTTCTTACAGCAATCCTTTTGCTTTGCTGCGCAACATTGAGTGCCCAAGAATTCTATGTAGGAGATATGAGTTTCGAAGTTTTGTCCGAGACCGACAAAACAGTGAAACTTTATTCTATATACGATGCAGAAGTGTTGAACATTCCCTCACAAGTCACATACGAAGGGGAAACATACAGCGTTGTATCCATATCAAGGGTAGCCTTTTCATATCCTTATGATAATATTACAACCATCATTATTCCCGCCACCATAACAAATATAGACACATACGCTTTTTCAAGCTGTAGGAATGTTACAACTATATTGACATTAGCAACAACTGCACCAACCGTTGATGGAACTATCTTTAATTATGGCGCATATAGTGCCAACCCTTTATTGCTTTACCCTTCAAACTGCGATTACAGCTCGTGGAAAAGCTTTTGCTCCGAGATGCACGCAGTAGATATAATACACGATTTTTGCGTAGACGGCCTGTTTTACACCATTACCGACCAAGAGAACAAAACCGTATCACTCACAACGCCTCACGACGATAGCGAAGCCGACTATATTACAATGGTAGGTATGTACAGCGGAGATATAAACATACCCTCGAGCGTTGTACACAACAATGTAGAATATACTGTAACAGGGATTAAGGATAGAACCTTCAGAAATAGCGAAGGCGTTACAAGCATCTCGATTCCTGCCACCGTTAACAGCATAACAGAGGCATTCAGCACAGGCTCTAAGCTTATGAGCATTACAGTAGATGCAAATAACCCCGTCTATGACAGCCGTGACAACTGCAATGCAGTAATTGAAACGGCAACAAACACACTTATAACAGCTTGTAACAGCACCATAATACCTGAAAGCGTAACAAGGATAGGTGAGCAAGCCTTCCGTAACTGCCGCAGCCTCGAAAGTATCCATATACCCGCATCGGTAATAGAGATCAGAAACTACAACCCTTTCTTTGAATGCCCTTCACTCAACAGCATCACTGTAGACGAGGAGAACCCCGTCTACGACAGCCGCGACAACTGCAACGCAGTAATTAAAACTACTTATAACGCAATTATCGTAGGTTGTCACAACACAGTAATTCCAAACAGCGTAAATGCGATTTCTTCTTATGCGTTTAATTATTGCGAAAAACTCAGAAGCTTTGAAATACCAAACTATGTAACGCATCTTGGATTTGGCGCATTCTATGGTTGTTCTAACCTTACAAGCATTATAATACCCAACAGTATAAGCTACATTCAAATGTGGACATTCGAAGGCTGCAAGAGCCTTACAAGTATAACGATACCCAGCAGCGTAGAAGGTATTGAAGGGTCTGCGTTTAGAGGATGTACCAGCCTTAAAAGCATAACTTCACTAATTCCTGCCGAGAAATTATTCTCGACATTCATCCACAGCAATTCATTCAATGGAGTAAATAAAAACAGTTGCACTCTGTATGTTCCTTTTGGTGCAAAAGAGACATACGCAGCAACCGACGGCTGGAATGAATTTACAAATATTGTTGAGATGAAAGGCTACGACCTTACCGTATCGGCAGCAGGGTACGCTACACTATATTTGGATTTTAAAGCAGAAATCCCCGAAGGCGTTGAGGTATATACCGCAAGCAACGTGGACGGCAACCGTCTTATGATGCAGCAGGTAACAGGTGTATTGCCTGCAAACACAGGTGTAATTGTGAGAGCAGAGCAAGGCACATATACATTCGTTGAGAGTTGCGAAGCTGCCGAAGCTATTGAGAGCAATCTGCTACGCGGTTCTGTCGAGGATGAGTATATCACCCCCGCAAAGGATACAAAATACTACGTTCTTGCGATGAAGGACGGCGTTGTTGGAATGTACGCAGATGCACTCAATGGCGGCACATTCAAGAACAATGCAAATAAAGCCTATCTGATGCTCTCTACAAGAATCGGCATCTACGACGAGGAGGTTGACACCGAGAACCCTGGAATGCAGCTAAGCAACAGCTATTACTTCGATTTCAGTGGCACAACAGCAATAGACCCCGTTGTAACCGAGATTGAAGACAACATCTACTACGACCTCAGCGGCCGTCGCGTGGAGAACCCCGCACGTGGTATTTACATTGTGAACGGACGTAAGGTATTGGTAAAATAAAGCATACTACTTACTACAATAAATTATCCGCGAGCCATTCCTTACACTGAAAGGCTCGCGGATTTTTTTCGTACTTCTTACTCAAGTATTTTATTCAAAATGATTTAATAGATACGAATTAAAAGTAAGCATCCGAAGAAATGCATATTGTAGCGTGTAACAATGCTTACTACCTTTGCACAAAAACGTAATTTTATGATGACACGTGAAGAAATCCTTTCAATAGAGGAGTATTGTGCAGAACATAAGGTATCGCACAGG
>JAFZIA010000123.1 GCA_017554605.1 Bacteroidaceae bacterium | reverse complement strand
TCCACAAATGCTTTTGCAGAAAGTTTTAATGCCAAAATCAAAGCATTCAGAGCACAACTAAGAGGCGTTGCTGATTTGAAATTTTTCTTCTATAGATTGACTAAACTTTTTGCATAGCCCCCCAACTTTTGCAGGTGAGCCCTGTTCTTACAGACCTGAGATAAACGGCACACATACATACACTAAAAAAGAGGGTAACCCAAAAGTAAAAACGGGTTGCCCTCTTTTTTCTTTATATACAAAGCTATACTTTACTCGCTCAGCATCTCGTGCATAGACGCTGCAGCCTTGCGGCCATCACCCATTGCGAGAATAACGGTAGCACCACCGCGCACAATGTCACCACCTGCAAATATAGTGGGGATAGACGACTGCATCTTATCGTTGACTGCAATGGTATTCTTGCGGCCAAGCTCAAGTCCCTCAACCGAAGTAGGAACAAGAGGATTGGGCGATACGCCAACGCTCACTACAGCCATATCAATATCAATAGTCTCAATTGCACCCTCAACAGGAACGGGAGAACGACGACCCGAGGCATCGGGCTCGCCAAGCTCCATCTTCTGAAGCACAATCTGCTTTACGCAACCCTTCTCATCGGCAATATACTCAATGGGGTTGTGCAGTGTAAGGAACTCCACA
Source organism: Bacteroidaceae bacterium (assembly GCA_017554605.1). Taxonomy (GTDB): domain Bacteria; phylum Bacteroidota; class Bacteroidia; order Bacteroidales; family Bacteroidaceae; genus HGM04593. Next base: position 4,608 of record JAFZIA010000123.1, on the reverse strand, counting down.
CCCTCCTCCTTTGCGTGCTTTACCTCCTCGAGACGTGCGGGCATCTCGGCCTCGGAACGGCGGTAGATAATCATAGCCTTCTCGGCTCCCAGACGGAGAGCTGTACGTACCGAGTCCATAGCAGTGTTACCGCCACCGACAACAGCCACGCGCTTGCCCAGGTGCATAGGAGTATCGCTGTCGGGGTTCGAGGCGTCCATAAGGTTTACACGAGTAAGATATTCATTAGACGAGAGAATGTTGATAGAGTTCTCTCCGGGGATATTCATAAAGTTGGGAAGACCGGCACCCGATGCAACGAACACACCCTTGAAGCCATCTTCCTCGAGCTGCTGTATTGAAATAGTCTTTCCAATCACGCAGTCCTTCACAAATTCGACACCCATCTGACGGAGAATCTCAATCTCGGTCTCAACAATTGCGTTAGGCAAGCGGAACTCGGGGATACCATATTTGAGCACACCTCCAATCTCGTGCAATGCCTCGAACACAGTCACCGCATAGCCCAATTTTGCCATATCACCGGCAAACGACAATCCAGCGGGACCAGAACCCACAACTGCAACCTTGATACCGTTTGCAGGAGCTACTGCCGGAACCTCGTTAAGTCCGTTCTCACGTGCATAATCGGCAGCGAAACGCTCAAGCGCACCAATGGCAACAGGCTTGTGGCCCATCTTGATGTGTACACACTTAGACTCACACTGCTTCTCCTGAGGACATACTCTACCGCAAACAGCAGGCAGCGAGCTTGTCATCTTGAGAACCTTTGCCGCAGCGCCGAACTCGCCACGCTCGATATTCTTTATGAACGAAGGTATCTTGATGCTCACGGGGCAACCCTCCATACAAGAGGGGTTGGGACAGTCGAGACAACGCTGTGCCTCTCTCATAGCCATCTCGACGGTGAGACCGCGATTAACCTCTTCGCGCAGCTTGGTTGCACGGTAGGCAGGCTCAAGCTCGGGCATCTCGCAACGCTCAATGGCTGCACGCTCCTTACCCTTTATGGCACTGCGCAACTCGGCACGCCAAGGAGCATTACGGTCGGTAAGCTCATCGTCGCCCTGCGCTGCAGCACAGCCCTGCTCCTGCTCGTTCAGGTATTTCTCCATCTCCTGCTGCTCCTCCTGTCTGAAAGAACCCAGACGCTGCATCATTCCGTCAAAATCGACCTGATGGCCATCGAACTCGGGACCGTCCACGCAAACGAACTTTGTCTTTCCGCCAACAGTCACGCGGCAAGCGCCGCACATACCTGTTCCGTCGACCATAATGGTGTTGAGCGATACTACAGTGGGAATCTCATATTGTTTGGTGAGCTTGCACACGAACTTCATCATTATGGCAGGACCTATGGCAACGCAGTGGTCCACCTTCTCGCGCTTGATTACACGTTCTATACCCTCGGTTACAAGACCCTTGTCGCCATACGAACCGTCGTCGGTCATAATGATAACCTCATCGGATACTGCGCGCACCTCCTCCTCAAGGATAATAAGGTCCTTCGACCTTCCGGCGAGCACCGAGATTACACGGTTACCGGCTTTCTTGAGCGCCGCCGCAATGGGGAGCATAGGCGCTACGCCCACTCCACCGCCGGCACAGACAACTGTTCCGAAATTCTCAATCTCGGTAGCCTGACCAAGAGGACCTACCACGTCGGTTATATAATCGCCCTCGTTAAGCTCGCACAAACGTCCCGAGCTCTTTCCCACCTTCTGTACGACAAGGGTGATAAGTCCCTTCTCGGCATCGGCGTGTGCAATTGTAAGGGGGATACGCTCACCCTTCTCGCCTATTCTGATAATGACAAAGTTTCCGGCTCTGTATGCCTTTGCAATAAGGGGCGCCTCGACGCGGAAGCGGAACACCTTTTCCGAAAATTGTTCCTTTGATACAATCTTAAACATAATATCGTTTTTTATATCCGCTCAGCCGATTAAGGGGAATGCCCTGCACCACCTGCCGGCCCGGGCGGCAAATTTGTTATTTTCAGTCAATAATCTCAAATCCGCAATAGGGAACAAGCGCCTTGGGGATGCGTATTCCCTCGGGAGTCTGGTTGCTCTCCAAGAGAGCGGCAACGATACGGGGAAGCGCAAGCGCCGAGCCGTTGAGTGTGTGGCAAAGTTCTGTTTTCTTGTCGGCGTTGCGGTAACGGCATTTGAGGCGGTTGGCCTGGTAGTTGTCGAAGTTAGATACCGAAGATACCTCCAGCCAACGCTGCTGAGCCTCCGAGTACACCTCAAAGTCGAAGCAAAGCGCTGCGGTAAAGCTCATATCACCTCCGCACAGACGCAAGATACGATAGGGAAGCTCAAGCTTCTGCAACAGGCCCTCCACGTGCTCAAGCATCTCCTTGTGCGACTCCTTGCTGTGCTCGGGAGTGTCGATGCGCACAATCTCAACCTTTGAGAACTCGTGCAGACGGTTAAGACCGCGGACGTCCTTACCGTACGAACCTGCCTCGCGGCGGAAACACTGTGTATATGCGCAGTTCTTGATGGGGAGCTGCTTCTCGTCGAGAATTACGTCGCGATAGATGTTTGTTACGGGCACTTCGGCTGTGGGAATAAGATAGAAGTCGTCCAATGTGCAGTGGTACATCTGTCCCTCCTTATCGGGCAACTGTCCTGTACCGTATCCCGATGCTGCGTTAACAACGGTAGGAGGCATAATCTCCACGTATCCCGCCTTGCGCGCCTCGTCGAGGAAGAAGTTTATCAGCGCACGCTGCAACTGAGCACCCTTTCCTTTGTATACGGGAAATCCTGCACCTGTAATCTTCACACCAAGGTCAAAATCGATAAGGTCGTATTTCTTTGCGAGTTCCCAGTGAGGAAGAGCATTCTCAGGCAGAGGAGTCTCCATTCCGCCGCTCTTCTCAACCACATTATCCTCGGCCGTAGCACCCTCGGGCACCTCGTCATAGGGGATATTGGGGATTGTATAAAGAATCTCCTGCACCTTTGCAGCAGCAGCGTCCATCTTCTCCTGAAGCTCTTTTGCCTTCTCCTTGAGCGATGCAACCTCGTTCTTTACCTGTTCCACCTCGTCTGTTGCGCCCGCCTTCATCAGTTGTCCGATTTTTGCGGCACACTGCTTGCTCTGAGCGAGTGTAGCATCGAGCTCGGCCTGTGCGGCACGACGCTGCGCATCAATTTCGAGCACCAATTCCACAGTCTCCTTGGCATTCTTGAAATGCTTTTTCTCGAGACCCTTGATAACCTTCTCAGTTTCCTGACTGATAGTTTTAATTGTTAACATAGTGATATAATTTTTATTATTTTCTCCTTATCGCGTATTATTCCGTAGCATTTGGCAACCAATTATGCCACACACGCTACAAATTGCAAAAATACAATTATTTTTTATTGTTTTAACTATGCAGCAATAAAAAGTTGTGAAAGAAGAGAGAATGGGATAAAAAAATTAGGACTTCCGAATAGAAGTCCTAACCTTAGTAGCGCCTACGGGAATCGAACCCGTGTTCCATGCGTGAGAGGCATGTGTCCTAGCCACTAGACGAAAGCGCCATTGTGTTTGCAAAAAAGAGAGCGGAAGCTGGGGGATTCGAACCCCCGGTACGGTAACCCGTACGGCAGTTTAGCAAACTGCTGGTTTCAGCCACTCACCCAAACTTCCTCAGTTCCTTAGCGGGAGAAGCCTCATTCCCTTGTTTTGCGTTGCAAAGGTAGTGCTTTATTTTTTAACCTGCAAACTTTTTCGCACTTTTTTTCAAAAAAAAGTTTTGCTGCACGAAGAGAACGACGAAACTCCGAGAATAGTAAGGTTTGAGCGCTCCTGCTCTTTGTAATCCACCGGCTCTCTAAAGCTACCCGAAGGCGTGGCCCGCCATTGAACATTTGAAGCAATCTCGGTTTTCTTTTTAAAATTGATGAGTTTCCCAGTCAATCGGTACAGCAAAACCGTACACAAACATAGTAAACTTATCGATAACAACCAAATTTCGGAATGACTTTTTGCAATATTTATTATTTCCGCTTCCACGCATCGGGAATTTCAACCAAACAGAGCACTATTTTTACAAATAGTGGGACAAGCAAGCGAAAACTACATCAATTTTAGTTGAATATTTTCCACGGCGAGCACAACAAGCAGTAAAGGCTAACTCAAACACAGCAACAGGAAAGCACAAGAGATATTCGGATTATCCCTAACATTGACTCCTTAGAAATTCAGCATAGATTACAACTCTACAAAAAGCACCGCGGATAAAAACCGCTCAGTAAAAATGGCTCAGTAGAAAAAAGGTGTGGATAATAAATCTTTCAGCCACCTTCTCGGTGTTATTCTACGGATATTCTCTCATTGCAATGTTTTCTTTTACTTTCTTTTTTTTCGAAAAAAAGAAACAAAAAAACTTAGCACTAAAGAAATTGTCGCAAGCACCCTTTGCTCGTGCCGCAAGAATGCGTGCACTCGGTCGGGCACTTGCTTGGCATTGCGGTTTACGGCTGTTTTAGGGGTGCTGCGGACCGCCCTCAGTTAGCCACGCTACGCGCGTCTAACTAGCGGTTGAACGTACCTCGCACTGTTTCCTTAAAACAGCCGAACCTCCATTGAATTTCTTTAAGGTGCATA
>JAFZIA010000122.1 GCA_017554605.1 Bacteroidaceae bacterium | reverse complement strand
CGCGTCTAACTAGCGGTTAAACATACCTCGCACTGTTTCCTTAAAACAGCCTACCCGCAATTAAATTTCTTTTCGGCGTGCAGTTGGTCTAAGATTTACCTGTTGCTATAGATGAAAAATATTAGTCATTCAATGTGAATTGCCCACACCTTTTTTCTACTGAGCCATTTTAAGCCACCTTCTTCAAGCACACAAAAAAGAACAGACAACCATTGCCTACCGCCAGTTTCGCCAACAACCGTCCGCCTACTCCAACGCAAGGAACAAAGGCAAGTGGTCGCTATAATCGAGCCACAAGTCGGGCGAACCGACAGAAAAACCGGCAACACATTTCACAAGTTCCTGCGAGAGGAAGCAATAATCAATGTGGAAAGGACGCTCCCTGTGACGGTAAAGATAGAATGTGGGGACACTCTCCTTTCCACACTCCTCACCATTGAGAACGTGATAGGCACTCTCAATGCCAAATATCCCCAAATACTGTACCAGAGCACTGTGAGAGCCATACTTCCTGTAATTGTTGTCCCAGATGGAATTACTGTTGAAGTCTCCAGCTATTATTATTTTCTTGTGCCTCAGACAGCTTTTGTAATAAAGCATCGCCCGGTACACCTGCTCCACATAACGGTAATTGCCAACATTGCAGGCCCACACAGCAAAAACAAGGTAATCGCCGTAAATTACCGGCAACACATATTTAAAGGCTTCGCAGTACTGGGGCGCAATCTCAATCTTCTTTCCCGACAGCGAAAAGACAGCAAGTCCTTTATTCTCATTGTCGCCTACCCATATAACATTATGTGCGAAGCCACCTTTTACGGGAGCTTCGCACTCGCTTATTATCGCTATATCTGCATCGAGAGACAGAACCTTGTCGATTTTATCCCTGAAGCACATATTGCAGTTCCAAGCTACAATACGCACGCTTACTTCTTGGGATTATTGATAAGATACTCGGCAATCTGCACTGCGTTGAGGGCTGCACCCTTCTTTATCTGGTCGCCTACAATCCACATTGTAATACCGTTGGGATTTGTAATATCCTTGCGTATGCGTCCTGCATATACAGGGTCTTTTCCCGAGAGGAAAAGAGGCATAGGATACTCCTTCTCCTGCGGATTATCCATAAGCACAAGACCCTCGCCGTTAGCCACAGCCTCGCGTACCTGCTCCACTGTAAGAGGCTCTTCGGTCTCAATCCACAATGCCTGAGAGTGTGAACGCAATGCAGGCACGCGCACACAGGTTGCACTCACCGCAATGTCGCTGTGCATAATCTTGCGTGTCTCGTTGAACATTTTCATCTCCTCCTTTGTATAACCATTGTCGGTAAATACGTCAATCTGAGGTATCACATTGAACGCCAACTGATAGGCGAATTTTTCCACTGTAGGCTCTTCGCCAGCCAGCACCTGACGGTACTGCTCATAGAGCTCGGCCATTGCCGATGCACCCGCACCGCTCGCAGCCTGGTAGGTTGACGAGTGTACGCGCTTGATGTGCGAGAGGTTCTCAATGGCCTTGAGTGCCACAACCATCTGTATTGTGGTACAGTTGGGGTTGGCAATGATGTTACGGGGAGTGTCGTAACCATCGGTGGGGTTAACCTCGGGTACTACGAGGGGCACGTCGCTGTCCATACGGAAAGCGCTTGAGTTGTCAATCATAATGGCACCGTGCTTGGTGATTGTCTCGGCAAATTCCTTGGAAACCCCACCACCTGCCGATACAAAAGCATAGTCGATACCCCTGAAGTCGTCGTTATGCTTAAGCTCCTTGACAGTGTAATCTACTCCTCTAAAGTTATAAACCTGCCCTGCGCTACGTGCCGAACCGAAAAGTACAAGTTCGTCGAAGGGAAAATTTCTCTCGTCGAGCACACGTAGGAACTCCTGACCTACTGCTCCGCTTACGCCAACAATTGCTATTTTCATATTATAAGTTATAATTATTTACATTATCTGTGCAAACTGCATACTTTCAACCGTTTGCGACGCAAAAATACAAGAAAATTTGCACATTTGCGGTTTATACGGCCTTTTTTTTATATTTTCGCCATCAAATAGACATATACGATGAAAGATTGCAATTGGTTACAGCGTGGCGAGCTCATATTGGGAAGCGAAAAGAGTGCACGTCTTGCAGCGTCCCACATACTCATAGTAGGCGTGGGAGGTGTCGGTTCGTGGGCAGCCGAGATGCTCTGCCGTGCAGGCGTAGGAGCGTTCACTCTTATCGACGCCGACGAGGTCGACGTAACGAACATCAACCGCCAGATGCCCGCGCTGCGCTCCACCGTGGGTGCTGCCAAATGCGAGGTTGTTGCCGAGCGTCTGAAAGCTATAAACCCCGACGTAAAACTTTGTGTAAAGAAAATCTTCGTCGACGAGGAGAATATCCCTGCCCTGCTCGACGAGTGCACCCCCGACTTTGTCGTGGACGCAATAGACTCGCTCCCCTCAAAGGCGGCACTCATAACAAACTGCTGGCAACGGGATATAAAGATAATATCGAGTATGGGAGCAGGTGCAAAGAGCAACCTCTCGCTCATACGGCAGGGCGACCTGTGGAAGAGCGAGCACTGCACACTTGCAAAGAATCTGCGCCGCCTGCTGCGCGAGTGGCGCGGAAAATACAAATTGCCCGTCATATTCAGCCTCGAAGAGCCCCGGCGCGACGCCATAAAGCCCAATCCCCAGGGAGGAAAGCCCATCATCGGCTCGCTCGGCTACTTTACCGCCACTTTCGGCTGTTATATGACAGAATATGTAATTGAGAATATATGATAGAGATAAAAGACCTTAGAAAGAGCTTCGGCAAGCTCGAAGTGCTGCGCGGAGTAGACCTGAGCATAGGAAGAGGCGAGACGATAAGCATCGTAGGACCGAGCGGAGCGGGCAAGACCACGCTCCTGCAGCTCATCGGCACGCTCGACCGCCCCGACAGCGGTTCGATAAGCTACGACGGCACCGAGCTCACCACAATGAACGCCGCCCGCCTTGCCAGCTTCAGGAACAGGCACATAGGCTTTGTGTTCCAGTTCCACCAACTGCTGCCCGAGTTCACGGCGCTGGAGAATATCACAATCCCGGCGCTCATTGCAGGCGAGAGCCAGTCGGCTGCAACAAAAAAAGCCCTCGAACTGTTGAAACTGATGGGGCTCGAGGAGCGAGCCCACCATAAGCCCTCACAAATGTCAGGCGGAGAGAACCAACGTGTGGCTGTTGCACGCGCACTCATAAACCGTCCCGACGTAATCCTTGCCGACGAACCGTCGGGCAGCCTCGACAGCAAGAACAAGGAGGAGCTGCACAAGCTTTTCTTCGACCTGCGCGACCGTTTCGGGCAAACATTCATCATTGTAACACACGACGAAGAGCTTGCAAAATTAACCGACCGCACGATAAGAATGGTTGACGGAGTAATAAAAGAATAATTTTTTTACAAATTTTTGAAAACTCGATTTTACTTTTGCACAAAACTGTAGTCAAATAAATGAGACAGGTTAATAACTGTCTTACTTGTTATTTTTCCAATGTTTGGTGTCTACGGTTCTTGCGTTTGCAGGAGCCGTAGTTTATAAATGGGAAAACAGCTTCTAATATAATATTAACATAAAAAAGATTGGATTATGAAGAAATGTATCATTTTTGTGTTCGCAATGCTTATGAGTTTTACTGCATTCGCACAGGAGAGAGGCGCAGGCAGAGGCGAGCGTCCACAGCGCCAGTTCGACCCCGAGAGCATCGCAATAGCACAGACCGACGCGCTCAACCGTGCAGTAGGTCTCGACAGCATTCAGTATCAGATTGTTTACCTTATGAACTACTCCGATGCAGTGGCAATGCAGGACAGTATCAAGGCACGCCGCGACCGCCGCGAGCAGATGCGCCGCAACGGCCAAGAGGTACAGTTCCAACGCCCTACCGATGAAGAGATTGCAGCCCGCCGACAGGTAATGCAGCAGCGCCAAGCCATACGCAACGCCCAAATGAAAGAGATTCTCACCCCTGAGCAATATGAAAAATATCTCCAATACGAAAAGGAGCAACAGCAACGCCGCCCACAAGGAATGAGAAGAGAGAGCCGCGGCCGCAGAAACAACAGACAGGAATAACACCTGCATATAAGCAAAACATCAGTCCGCCCGATTTTTTCGGGCGGACTGATGTTCTAAAACCAACTCAAAGAAAATGCGAAAACTGCACGTTTTACAGTAATCCACAAAAAGATAAAAAACTTTAACACAAAAATAAGTTTCACACCCACTACAAATTATACTAACAGCTTCTAAAATTTCTAAAAAAGCTTAACCATAAGCAACAAACATTCACAAGCTTTGCAAAAGAAGAAAATAACAACGTATATTTGCAAATTACCGCAAAGCACCCGTAACTATGAAAAGAAACATACTCATACTACTCCTGCTCATCACAGCAACAATCGCACCCACACAAGCTCAGGTAGAACAGAGCGCCAAACGCGCTCTTGTTGTAGGCCGTTCACTGCCACAGGAAAGAGTTTACCTGCAGTTCGATAACAACAGCTACTATCTTGGCGAAACAATATGGTTCAAGGCACACGTCACAAGCGGCAATAACGACAAGCCGAGCACAATGAGCAAGGTGCTCTACGTGGAACTTGTTGCACCCGAGGGGTACGTTGTACAGACCAACAAATACAAGCTCGACGACAACGGTTGCAGCAGCGGTTCATTGGAACTCAACCCACTAATCCTGTCGGGCTACTATGAGGTGCGGGCATACACACGCTATATGCTCAACTGGGGTAAGGACGCTATCTTCAGCCGCGTGTTTCCTGTATTCGACAAGGTAAACGGCAACAACTGGGAATTTAGGAATATGCTCGACCGCAAGCGCGGATTTATGTATCGCGGCGAGTGGGTAAGCTCCGACCTTCCCGAGTGCGACCTTAAATTCTACCCCGAGGGCGGACACCTCATAGACCAGATAGAGAGCACCGTGGCCTTTGAGCTAAGAGGGGCAGACGGAATATTCTCGAACGACAGCATCACCATATACGAGGACAAGACACCAATCATACGCACAGTGCCCCAACACTACGGAAAAGGCATCTTCAGACTGACACCCAAGAAAGGAGCAAGATACAAGGCGCTGGTAACCGCAAAAGCCGAGGGAGCAGAACCGCAGAGCTACACATTCGACTTGCCGAAAGTTGAAGCACAGGGCGCTACGCTCGCCGTAGAACAGAGAGACGGCAGCGTGACGATAACAATAAGGAACAACCTCGACAAGGAACGCGAGATTGGCTTTGCAATATTGCATCGCGGAGCAATGGGATTCTACAAGAAATTCTCTTCTGCCGAAAAAGAAAAGATATTCACTCTATCGGCTAACGAGCTATTGGAAGGTGTGAGCCGTGCCGTGGTGTTCCTATCGGACATTCCCCTTGCCGAGAGACAGTTCTTTGTACAACACGACATATTGCAGAAGAACGACCGCCAAACAGTGCGCCTGACGGTAAAAGCCAACAACTACAACCCCACTAACCTTACCCCCTCGGCACACGAGAAGATAACACTGAGCGTAGAGCGCGAAGACGGAGCTCCCATCGACCCCACTGCACAATTCAGCGTGTCGGTTACAGATGCAGCAGGCAACAACAGCACATCGTGGGACTACAATATGTACACCTATATGCTTTTAGGTTCAGAACTCAAAGGATACATTCCCAACGCCTCGCAATACTTCGACCCCGCAAACACAAGCCGTCACTCACAGCTCGACCTGCTGATGCTCACACACGGCTGGACCTCATACGACTGGCAGTTACTCACTGGTCTCGACCTCGCGCAGCTACAACCAATAGAAAAAGGAATAACCCTTAAAGGAACACTATACGAGAAACGCAAAAACGACAAATTCGGTCAACGTGGCACATATCTGCTCAAGCCGTCCAAATACAATCTTACGAATTTCAGCATCTCCTACAACAACCGCGAGGCGGAGCAAAGCACATTCCGCACCGACTCACTCGGACGCTTCGTGCTCGAGATGGACGATTTCTACGGCAAGCGCACCGGAGTACTCGAACACACCGACAACTACAGACACACCGACAACGTGTGGTACGGATACTCGCTCGACCGCTACTACTCTCCCAAATTCCGCCTCTACGACTATTGGGAGCGCAACACCGGCACACCCGACGACAGCAAGGCAGGCGACGAGATGATACACCTGAACCCATTCGAGTATATGCTCTCGTCGGTAGAGGTGGTTGCATCGCGCAAGAAAGAGCGCAACAGCCGTCCTCCCCACAGCGAAATGCGCTTCGACTACCTCGACGAATGGGAATATGCACAAGATATAACCTTTTTATTGAATTCGAGTGGAGAGGACGCACTCTCCGACTTTGCAGCAGAGGATTACCTCTCCGAGAGTATGATGGACGCCGACATTGACAGTTGGCAATCGGAGAACAGCGACGACCTTGACGAAGGCGAAAAAGCCGAAGAAAAGACAACCGCCAATATCCTCGACCTGTACACCCCCGTAGGCATATTCAATATGCCGGGCAACAAATCGGACCACGGAAAATACATTGGCCGAATGCGCTTTGCCGGCACGAACAGCAGCAAGCTCATAGGAAGCAACGACTATGCCTACGAGCGCATAATAACCGCCGAAGATGTTGTACTGAGCGCAATGTACCGCCACAATTACAACTGGGCCTATTGGGTGCAACTGATGGCAGTTCTTGGAGAATACGACAGCGACTCTATCCCCCGCCCCGACACAGACTATTACAAAGGCAAAGACCCCGCAAAGATGGTCAACTTCAAGGAGTTCGTGATACGCAGCGACGAGAAGACCCGCACACAATTCGAGAACCGTGCCGACCATTGGGGACGCTTGGCAACAGCGCTCGACAACAAGGAACCCGACATTCGTTTTTATTTAGGATTTATGTCGCAAAGCTATCTTATAGCAAAAGAGGACGTAGACAACGCTCCCCTACCCTCAATATTTATGGAGGAGCTGAAAGCGGGACAGATAAATAACGGCAGCGGAACATCATCGCCACTGCACCCCAACTACGTTGCCTGTATGATACCCTACACCGAGACAGACCAGGAAAACACACTCATCACACCCGACTTTCTGAGCACAGGCAGCAAACGCTACACCTCGATACAGGGATACACCGAAAGCAAGCAATTCTACTCGCCCGACTACAGCGGCGCAAAGCCCGACGCATCGGCCAAGGACTACCGCCGCACACTGCTGTGGATACCCTCGGCGACAAGCAGCGACGGCAAGCTGACACTGGAGTTCTACAACAGTAGCGTGTGCGACGCCATTAACGTAAGCATAAACGGCGTGAAGGACAACACCTACTACAGTAACGACCCCACAATGCAAACACGCTCGGGCGAGAGTGCGGCTGCAAACACTGGCGATAGCAACCGCGAGGCCGCAGCCTACGAAACGCCCACCGACCCCGAGACACTCGCAGCGCTTGCCCAGCAGCAGGAGACAGCCGACATCTACTACAACCAGAAGAAATACACAGCAGCCGTAAAGCTGTATGCCGAGCTTGTGCAATACAACTATGCACCCGCAATATATAAGGTTGGTATATGCTACCTTAACGGCCAGGGACTGTCGCAACGCAATGACAAGGCAATGGAATTCCTTGAGACTGCGGCACAGATGGACTATGCGCCAGCAATGTACGAGATTGCACTCATCTATCGCGACGGCACAGCTCTGGCAAAAGATGAGAGCCAATATATAGCGTGGCTGCAAAAGGCTGTTAACGCAGACTATCCCGAGGCTCAGTACGAGCTTGGCAATTGCTACCGCACGGGCCACATCGTAGCAAAGGACAACGAAAAATGCGCCACACTGCTCAAAGCATCGGCAATGCAGGGAAATGCCGAGGGACTGTACCTTTACGCTATCTTTATGGAAGAGAGTAACACGAGCGACGACACATTGGGCTCTGCGCTGGACTGCATAAAGAAAGCAGCCGAGCAAAAACATACTGGCGCAATGCTTTACCTTATGCACTATTACCACAAGATACAGCAGTACACCGAAGCCTACAAACAGGCTAAGGAGCTCCACCAATCGGGTTCAAAGGAAGGAACGCTGTATCTTGCCGACTGCTACGAGCAGGGACGTGGAGTGAAACGCGACAAACAACTGGCCGATGACCTTCGCAGAGAAGTGAAGTAATTTACCCGTATATAAAAGAGCTACGAGGCTGCCGTGGCAGCCTCGTAGCTCTTTTATATACATCATCTACAATCAAGCAAATTCACTGAGTTCCAACCACCTCATACTCTTTTCGTCTATAAGATCTATGAGCTGTGCCACACGCTGCGACTTTTGCAAAAGAGCATCACTGTCGAGAGTGCCACTGCACATCTGCTCCTCGAGGAGCGACTTTTCCTCCTCCAACCGAGCTATCTCCGTCTCTAACGACTCATATTCGCGCTGCTCCTTAAAAGTAAGCTTGCGCTTGCCCTCATCACTACGGCGGTTCTGTTTGGCGGCTGCATTCTTTGCCGCCTTCTCGGCAGCAGCCTTTGCCACAGCTGCACGCTCCTCGTCGCACCAGTCACGGTAATCGGTATAATTACCTGGGAAATCCTTTATGTCACCATCACCCTTGAATACAAAAATATGGTCCACTACCCTATCCATAAAATAGCGGTCGTGACTGACTACAATCACACACCCCTTGAAGTCACACAGATACTCCTCGAGTATTTGCAGTGTATCAATGTCAAGGTCATTAGTAGGCTCGTCGAGCACAAGAAAATTGGGGTTCGCCATCAGCACCGTACACAGGTAGAGCCTGCGGCGCTCTCCGCCGCTCAATTTGTAGACGTAGCTATACTGCTTCTCGGGCGGGAACAAGAAGTGCTGTAGGAACTGCGAGGCTGTGAGCATCTTGTTACCAACTGGAATAACCTCGGCAATATTCTTAACCACGTCAATCACCTTCATTTGTTCATCGAACTGCAATCCCTCCTGGCTGTAGTAGCCCCATTTTACAGTCTCACCAACCTCTATTGTTCCGCTATCGGGGGCGACATTGCCCAAGAGCATCTTGATGAATGTCGACTTTCCTGTTCCGTTGTTTCCCACAATGCCCAGCTTCTCGTAACGGGCAAAAGTATAGTAAAAATCCTTTGTAATGACCTTTTTGTCGAAAGCCTTGTCGAGCGCTTTCATCACAAATATCTTGCTGCCGATATATTGCGATTTTATCTCGAGCGACACCGAGCCATCGTCACGCATTGCCGCAGCCTTCTCCTGCAATTTATAGAAAGCCTCTATGCGGTATTTTGCCTTGTGGGCACGTGCCTGTGGCTGACGACGCATCCAGTCGAGTTCGGTACGCAGCAGGTTGCGCGCACGCGCAGTCTCGGCAGCGAGGTTCTCGAGGCGCTCCTCGCGACGTTGCAGAAAATAGCTGTAGTTGCCCTTATAACGATATACGCGCTGGTCGTCAATCTCTATAATCTCGTTGCACACACGGTCGAGGAAATAACGGTCGTGCGTCACCATAAGAAGACTACCAGTGAAACGGGCAAGAAAATCCTCGAGCCACTCAACCATCTGCATATCAAGGTGATTGGTTGGCTCATCGAGTATCATAAGGTCGGGTTGCTCTATGAGGATTGCAGCAAGCGCCACGCGTTTCTTCTGTCCGCCGGATAGCTGTGTTACCGGCTGCGAGAAATTATTTATCTTGAGCATAGAGAGCACCTGCTTGGCACGCTGCTCGTAGTCCCAGGCATCGAGGCGGTCCATCTCCTCCATCAGATGCTGGAGGTTCTTCTCGTCACCCGCAGCAATAGCACTCTCGTAGCGGGCAATGAGCTGCGACTTTTCGCTGTTACGCGAGAGACACGCCTCAATGACCGTCAGCCCCGCATCGAACTCGGGTTCCTGCTCAAGATAACCTATACGCAGCCCCGGACGAACTGTTATCTTGCCACTGTCCGCCGATTCCCCGCCCGCTATAATCTTGAGCAGAGTACTTTTTCCTTTTCCGTTACGTGCTATGAGTCCTATGCGTCTGCGCTCCTCGACCACAAACGAAATATCCTCGAACAGTACAAGGTCGCCGAAACTCTTCGTCAACCCCTCTATCTGTAAATCAATCATAAGAAAAGCTGTTTATTTCTTTATGGGAATATATTTTTGCCTTATTGCTGTCATCATACACCCTACTGCACCTGTAGCAGCAGAAAAATATCCCCGCAAAGGCAAAAACTTTGCGAATATACAAAAAGCTCCACAAACAACCATCATTGCCGCACGGTTTAGAGAAAAAACAGCACTGCCGAGGAACAAAATTCCTTCTCTTTTGCTTTTTTCAATAATTTTATGTTAATTCGCACAATAAACTAAAAACACATATACGTTATGAATACAATTCCCGCAGAATTTGACGAAATACGTCCTTATATGCCCCACGAGCTTCCCGCTGTATATGAGGAGCTTATTGCCGACCCCGAGTTCAAGGCTGTAATGGGATACGCCTTCAAGGATATACCCTTTGAGAACATTGCAGCAATGATGCGTGGCGCATCGACCAACATCGAGTTCCAAAAGGCCATTGTCTACCCGTTCGTAAAGGGATTGCTTGCAAAATTCAGCAAGGGAATAAGCCTTACCTGCGACAACAAGGACAACATAAGCAACGCACTGTGCATCTCGAACCACCGCGACATCATACTCGACTCGGCATTCCTGTGCATTCTTATGATAGAGAACATTGGCAATACCGTAGAGATTGCCATCGGCGACAACCTTCTCATACGCCCCTGGATTAAGAAACTCGTTCGACTGAACCGCAGTTTCATAGTTCAGCGCTCGGCATCGATACGCGAGATGCTCGCATCGTCGAAGCGTCTGTCGTCGTACATACACCACGCGATAACCGAGCGCAAGCAGCCCGTATGGATTGCGCAGCGCGAGGGAAGAGCCAAGGACTCAAACGACACCACACAGGAGGGTCTCATCAAGATGCTCTCGATGTACAGCAGCGGCGACATTCTCGATGCACTCAAGGAGCTCAACATTGCACCAACCACAATATCGTACGAGTTCGACCCCTGCGACTACCTCAAGGCAAAGGAGTTCCAGCAGAAGCGCGATAACCCCGAGCATAAGAAATCGCCAATGGACGACCTTGTAAATATGCAGACAGGACTCTTCGGATACAAAGGTGCTATCCACTATCACATTGCCGACGTAATAAACGACAAGATAGACGCTCTCGACCGCGCAATGAACAAGAACGAAAAGACCGCAGCCGTAGCACGCATCATTGACAATATTCTGCACAGCAACTACCGTTTCTGGCCCGTGAACTACTACTTCTACGAGCAGTTGACAGGCGACACACAGTTTGCCGACAAGTATACAGCTACCGACAAGGAGCAGCTCGAAGCTTATATGGCAGCACAGATTGCAAAGGTAGACCTCGCAGACAAAGACGAAGCATTCCTGCGCACAAAAATCCTTGAGATGTATGCCAACCCGCTGATAAATTACCTTAAGACAAAAGAATAACCCGAACATCTGCACAGGCACATACGTTAATAGAGTGAAGAGCAAGAGAAAAAATTCTTCACGGTCGAAAGATGAGTGTGTGATTTATGGCAGATGATGGAGAGACCGTAGCGTCTGCACTGGAATAAATCCGGTGCAGACGCTTAATTTTAACCCTCAGCAAGGGAAAATCTAAAAATGCACACCCAAGAATGCAAAAAAAAGGATAAATCCAATCCTTTGTGAACACTTCTTATTATCTTCGCGCAGTATTTGACGGCAACATTGTAAATGCTGCTATGCACAGCAGTTAACGAGGGTGACAAATAACCAAACACAAAATAGAACCAGCTATGAAAAGAAAATTGCTTACGGGCCTTTTTGCCCTATGCTTCTCAGGCCTTATGGCACAGAGCGAATTAACAAATCTCAGAGTGGAGGCACGCGCCGATTACCAACGCGAATATGTCGACGACAAGGAGATTGAAGAGAACAGCGGCTTCAAAGGCAAGTATCTCACAATACGTATGGACGGAAGCCTTGGCGAAGGTTTCACCTACTCATACCGTCAGAGACTGAACAAAGCGCACAGCGACCAGAGCTATTTTGACGCTACCGACTGGCTCACACTCACATACACCACCGGCAACTGGAGCATTTCGGGAGGTAAGCAGGTGGTTGCAATTGGCGGATACGAGTACGACCAGGCACCCATAGACGTATATTTCGCATCGGAATACTGGAATCACATTCCCTGCTACCAGTTAGGAGCAAGCCTCACTTGGAAGAACGACAAGGGCAGCGACAGTTTCACCGCACAAGTGACACAAAGCCCGTTCAGAGCCAACGCCGACGATATGTATGCCTACAACATTATGTGGTGCGGCTCACACGGCCGATTCAACACAATCTACTCGGCCAACCTAATAGAATATCTCCCTGGCAAATACATTAGCTACATTGCATTGGGCAACAAGTTTAATGTAGGCGAAGTGACAATTGTGGCCGACCTTATGAACCGCGCAAGCGGCGACCACACATTCATCGGCAAGAATATAACAGCCATTGGAGAAATTTCGTGGATGCCAACCGAAAATCTCAACATTATAGCCAAAGCCACCTACGACGTGAACAACACAAATGCAACATCGGATATATGCGTTGCTCCTGGCACCGAGATTACACGCGTGGGAGCTGGTATCGAGTTCTTTCCTATGTCAAACGGCAGCAAGGACGTACGTCTGCACGCAAACGCCTGCTACACATTCGGCAATGCCACAGGAGCGTTGCTCGACAAGCAGTCGATATTCGACGCTGGTATAACCTGGAGAATAAACCTGCTCAAGAAAAAATAAGAGGACGGCACTCTTTTTTCGGTACATTAAACACACAAACATAATCCATTATGAAAAAGCAACTGAAAAAACTCATCAACCTCGTTCCCGACGGAATAATATGCCTTGTCATTGTATTCGGAATGTTTGCGTTGATAGCATCGCAGATGGGTACTCCCGAGATGCTCAATACAATTATGAAAACAGCGCACGACCTGTTGCTGAACACAGTATTCTACCTTATGGCAATATGCGTGATAACTGGCGCTATAGGCCGTCTGTTCGTTGAGTTCGGCGTTGTAAAACTGTTGGAAAAGCTACTCCGTCCGCTGATGAAGCCTCTTTTCAACCTTCCTGGTGTTGCATCGCTCGGTGCAGTGCTTACATTCCTCTCGGACAACCCCGCCATCATCTCATTGGCACAGGACAAGCGCTTTGGCCAGTATTTCAAAAAATACCAATTCATCTCGCTCACCAATTTTGGAACAGCATTCGGAATGGGATTGCTCGTGATTGTATTTATGGTAGGTCAGGGATATTTTGTAGCACCTTTAGTGGGTCTTTTTGGTGCTTTTTGCGGTTGCATCATTTCGACACGCCTTATGCAGCGCTTTATCCTCAAGGTACGTCCGCACTATGCCCACGAGGACGCCTACGAGGTAAAGGAGGAGATTGTTGTCAAGGAGGAGGAGAACCGCACTCCTATGTTCCAGCGTATCCTGGACTCATTGCTCGACGGTGGTCGCACAGGCGTTGATGTTGGTCTTGCAATTATCCCTGGCGTACTCATCATATCTACATTAGTTATGATTCTCACCTTTGGTCCATCGGCTTCGGGCGAATACACAGGTGCAGCCTACGAGGGCATCAAATTTTTGCCCTGGATAGGCGAGAAGCTCGGCCTTGTGTTCGAGTGGCTATTCGGCTTCACCGACCCACACCTCATCGCATTCCCCATCACAGCGCTTGGCGCAGTGGGTGCAGCCCTTAGCCTTATCCCCAACTTCATTGCCTCGGGCTGGATTGACGGCAACGCAATTGCAGTGTTTACGGCTATCGGTATGTGCTGGAGCGGATACTTGAGCACACACACAGCAATGCTCGACTCACTGGGATACAGAAACCTCACATCAAAGGCTATACTCGCACACACAATAGGCGGACTTGTGGCTGCTATAATTGCTCACTGGACATACGTACTGTTGTCACTTGTATTCACACTTAGCTAAGAACATAATTTTTAATATTGCAATAAGAGGATAATCCAACTAGGCTTATCCTCTTATTATGTTAATTAAAGTTATCGTTTGTAACATACATATTTCTTCTGCGTCTACTATATGAAGAGAAGAATAAAATAAGGTGTTTTTCCATACATAAATTTTATGTGTGTCGATGGTGCAGCGGTATTTGCCGCTGCACCCGCTTTATCTGTGTATGGCCAAAAAGAGAATATCCCTTTGTACATAAAAGATAATCCAATGATTTTTATTATTTTTGCACTTTCCAAAAACAAACGGCAACTACTAAACAATTAAATAAGATGAAACAGGAAAATGAAAAACCGGCGGGACTGCCCGAAAATGCGTTCCGTCCATTGAAAGAGGGCGAGGAATACACTCCGCTTATGTCGCCCGGAAAGGATTATCCCGAGGTTAACCTATGGTCGGTGTCGTGGGGCATTGCAATGGCAGTGCTTTTTTCGGCTGCTGCGGCCTACTTGGGACTTAAGGTCGGCCAGGTATTCGAAGCGGCAATCCCCATTGCCATCATTGCCGTGGGCGTTTCGAGCGCCACAAAGCGCAAGGGCGCGCTTGGCGAAAATGTGATTATCCAGTCTATCGGTGCTTGCTCGGGTGTAATTGTTGCGGGTGCAATCTTCACACTCCCCGCGCTGTATATTTTGCAGAGCAAATATCCCGAGATGACTGTAACCTTTATGCAGATGTTCATCAGTTCGCTGCTCGGTGGAGTGCTCGGAATATTGTTCCTTATCCCCTTCCGCAAGTATTTTGTGAGCGACAAGCACGGCGAATACCCCTTCCCCGAGGCTACCGCAAGTACACAGGTGCTCATTTCGGGCGAGAAGGGCGGTTCACAGGCCAAGCCCCTGCTCTTTGCGGGTATCATTGGTGGATTATATGACTTTATTGTCGCTACATTCGGCTGGTGGAACGAGAACTTCACTACCCGCGTATGCGGTTGGGGTGTTGCCATTGCCGACAAGGCAAAAGTAGTTCTAAAGATAAACACTGGTGCAGCTGTTCTTGGATTGGGATATATCGTAGGACTCAAATACGCTGCAATCATCTGCGCAGGTTCATTGGCTGTGTGGTTGCTCATTATTCCTGGAATGAGCCTCTTCTTCGGCGATTCAGTGCTAAATGCGTGGAACCCCTCAATAACCGAGGCTGTCGGCAGTATGTCGCCCGAGACTATCTTCAAGGAGTATGCCAAGAGTATAGGTATCGGAGGTATCGCTATGGCGGGAATCATCGGTATTTTCAAATCGTGGGGCATAATAAAGAGCGCAGTTGGCCTTGCCGCACGTGAGATTGGCGGCAAGAAAGAAGAAGTAAAGGTGGAGCGCACACAAAAAGACCTGTCGATGAAGATTATCCTATTCGGCTCAATATTCACACTGCTTTTGGTTACACTCTTCTTCTACTTCGATGTGATGCAGGGTAATATCCTGCACACAGCTGTGGCAATTCTTTTGGTTGCTGTAATATCGTTCCTCTTTACAACCGTTGCGGCAAATGCCATTGCCATTGTGGGTACAAACCCAGTATCGGGAATGACACTTATGACACTTATCCTTGCATCGGTAATAATGGTTGCCGTTGGACTAAAGGGTGCAACAGGAATGGTTGCCGCTCTTGTGATGGGTGGCGTCGTTTGTACAGCGCTTTCTATGGCGGGCGGATTCATCACCGACCTTAAGATTGGTTATTGGCTCGGAAGCACTCCTGCCAAACAGCAGACCTGGAAGTTCCTGGGTACACTTGTATCGGCAGCTACCGTTGGTGGTGTAATTATGATTCTCAACAAGACATACGGTTTCACAAGCGGCGCGCTGGCTGCTCCCCAAGCAAATGCAATGGCAGCGGTAATAGACCCTCTTATGAACGGAGTGGGCGCTCCCTGGCTGCTCTATGGCATTGGCGCAGCACTTGCACTTGTACTCACATATTTCAAGGTGCCTGCACTTGCCTTTGCACTCGGTATGTTCATTCCTCTTGAACTGAACCTGCCGTTGCTCGTGGGTGGTGCCATCAACTGGTACGTTACATCGCGCAGCAGCGATGCCAAACTGAATGCCGAGCGTGGCGAGAAAGGTACATTGCTTGCGTCGGGATTCATTGCCGGCGGTGCGCTGATGGGTGTCGTGAGTGCGGCAATGCGCTTCGGCGGTATTGAACTTGTGAACGAGGCGTGGCTCGAGAATCCCTGGAGCGAGGTTCTTTCGCTTGCCGTTTACTGCTTGCTTATAGTATATCTTGTAAAGGCAAGTATGAAGGTGAAGTAACTTCTAAATTTGAGACCACTTGAACAGTTTCTGAATATGGCGTGCCTTTTTACGGCACGCCATATTCATTTCCTCTTTGGATTCTTGGGGAACCACCCCTTCTGCACCCTCTTGCGCTGCTCAAAGACCTCGCCTATGCTCCAGAAAGAGGAGAAAGCCACAACCCCCAAAAGAATGGAGAGTATAAGGTTATGGACCAGTAACGACGCAACGCCCGCCACAATGCCCAAAAGCAGGAAAAGCCACCAGCTCTTGACACCAATGTAGTACTCGGCCTTTATTACCAGCGGGTGAAAAAGCCCTATTATAAGAAACGTAGCGACACCTATCTCCACTCCCGAAAAGTTCAGTTCCATATTTGTGCAAGTATTTTTTAGAAATTTAAACAGTTTCTTACCAATATCCAATTGCGCGAAGATACTAAGAACTTCCTGAAAAGGCGCTTAAAATTTGTAAAATAGAGTTTCAACATTTACATTTGCAATATATTAACAACAAACAAACAAAAAACAGTAAAGTTATGAAAATAAAGAGACTCATCTATTCGGCAGCGGTGGCACTGCTTATGGCAGCACCCGCAACAGCCCAGACACAGGAATACACACCCTCGCCCGAGAATATCCGCTCACGCCAACAGTTCCAGGAGGACCGCTTCGGCATATTCATTCACTGGGGTATATACAGTATGTATGCACAGGGCGAATGGTATCTGCAGAACTACCCCATCGACAAGAACGAATATGCAAAGGCAGCCGATGCCTTCTACCCCCACCGCTTCGATGCAAAGG
Organism: Bacteroidaceae bacterium; assembly: GCA_017554605.1. Classification (GTDB taxonomy): domain Bacteria; phylum Bacteroidota; class Bacteroidia; order Bacteroidales; family Bacteroidaceae; genus HGM04593. The sequence continues at coordinate 15,475 of JAFZIA010000122.1, read as the reverse complement.
CGTGGGTATCGGCCATAAAGGAGTCGGGAGCAAAATACATCTGCTTCACCAGCCGTCACCACGACAGCTTCTCGATGTGGGACACACAGGAGAGCGACTATAACATTGTGGACGCTACCCCCTTCGGACGCGACGTGCTCAAGGAGCTTGCCGACGAGTGCCACCGCCAAGGCATTGCCCTGCACCTCTACTACTCGCACATCGACTGGGCACGCGACGAGTACCCCTTAGGACGCACCGGAACAAAGGTCATAGGACGAGTGAGGACAAACGAGAACTGGCCCGCATACTACCAGTTTATGAACAACCAGCTTACCGAGCTCCTTACCAACTACGGCGATATACGCGCTATCTGGTTCGACGGCAAATGGGACCGCGACGAGGACACAATCCCATTCGACTGGCAGCTCGACGAGCAGTATGCACTCATACATCGCCTGCAACCCGGCTGTCTCATCGGCAACAACCACCACGACACCCCCAACCCCGGCGAGGACATACAGATATTCGAGCGCGACCTTCCCGGAGAGAACAGCGCCGGACTCAGCGGACAGAGCGTGAGCCGCCTGCCCCTTGAGACCTGCCAGACAATGAACGGGATGTGGGGCTACAAGCTCGTGGACCAGAACTACAAGACCCCCGAGACACTCATCAGATACCTTGTGAGCATTGCAGGCAAGGGCGCCAACCTGTTGCTCAACGTAGGCCCTCAGGCCAACGGAGAGCTTCCTGCAGCAGCCATCGAGCGTATGAAGGCAATGGGCGAGTGGCTCAAGGCTAACGGCGAGACAGTCTACGGCACGACAGCGGGCGACATTCCCGCGCAGGAGTGGGGCGTAACGACACGTAAGGGCGACCGCCTCTTCATACACATATTCGACCACAGCCAAAAGGAGCTTTTGCTCCCCTTGGGCTGCAAAGTAAAGAAAGCCTTCACATACGCCGACAAGAAGCCCGTCAAGACCAAAAAGACAAAAGACGGCATACTGCTGATGCTCAACGAGATTCCCCAGGGAACCGACTATATTGTAGAACTTATCACAAAATAACACCCCATTATGGCACGGATATTGGAAGTGTGCGTAGGCAGCGTGGAGAGCGCTGCTGCCGCACGCGACGGCGGTGCTGCACGCGTGGAGCTGTGCAGTGCCCTTGAGATTGGAGGAATAACTCCCTCCATAGGTCTTATGCAGCGTGTACGCAAGGTCGAAGGCATTGCAATGCACGTGCTCATACGTCCCCGCGGAGGCGATTTCCTGTACAACGAGGAGGAGACACTCTGTATGGAGCAGGACATCATTGCCGCACGCGAGTGCGGAGCCGACGGAGTAGTGATAGGCGCACTCACCGCCGACGGCAATATCGACACCACCCTTTGCCGCCGCCTTGCGAAAGCAGCACAGGGTATGCACGTAACCTTCCACCGAGCATTTGATATGTGCTGCGACCCACTGCGCGCACTCGAAGAGATAATAGAGCTTGGCTGCGACAGGATACTCACATCGGGACAGGCGGCAACAGCCGCAGAGGGAATAGCCCTACTCGCCCAACTGACCGCAGCAGCCGACGGACGTATAACAATAATGCCCGGCTGCGGAGTAAACTCGGGCAATGCGGCACGAATACTGCAAGAGACGGGAGCCACGGAGATACACGCCTCGGCGCGCAAGAGCGTGGGCAGCGGAATGCTCTTCCGCCACAGCGGAGTGAGTATGGGCAACCCCGACAGCGACGAGTTCGCACGCAAGGAGACCGATGCAAAAGAGGTAAAGGCTATTGTTGAAGCTATTACGGCAGAGTAAACACAAGTAAACCCCATCAACAATTTTCCCCGACAGTTCCGCGGAACTGTCGGGGAAAATTGTTCTCCGTATAAGATAATTCAGTTTGCCAGTTTGTTTATTACCTTAATTAGCTGTTCGCCGAGACCAATCGAATAGCCCTGCGACATAAACACCACGCGGTTGAATGTGTCGGCTACAAGGATTATAGGCTTGTTGGGGCTCTTCAGTTTCATATTGGCAACAATCTCGTTGTATACCCTCTCGTCAATATCAGTACCCCACACTACGGTTGAAGGGAGAGAGGGGAAATCGTCGCCCTTAAAGCGGCTTGCAGCCGAAGCGTCCTTGAAGAGGAACACCATCTTTTGTCCCCACTGCTCAAACTGCTCCTTGTAGGGCATTACGTCGCGCAAGAAGTGATTGGTGGGCTCGCTATTGGGGTCGATGAGCGCGATAATATAGTATCCGCGACCAGTTGCCGAGAGCAACGAACGCTGCTGCTTGGTAGCAAGATCGTAGAAGAGGTTCTCGCTGTTGAAGTCGCCTATAACAGACAGTTCGTCGTCGCTCTCACGTAGCACATAGTCAAAGGCACACTCCTTATCCTGCTCCACATTAAAGAATGTAAGATGCGCAAGCACACCACCGTTTGCCATACGTGTACCAGTTATCATAAGATAGCTGCCGCAATCGAGCTTTTCGCCGTCTTTGAGTGTCGACTGCCACGTTGTCAGCTCCTCGGGATAGGCGAGCAGTTGCAGGCGTCCGTCCACAATCTTGGATATTGAATAGTGCGAGTAGTATTTGGGGTTGTCGATGAATTTTGTAGCGGTAAAGGCTGCCCTCACACTACCCTGAGGCGCAGAGGCCGCATCGCCCTGCTCCTCGAAATTAACGTCGCACCAGTTACCGTCGGCATCCATATATTGGGTTTTTCCTGTCACCTCGTCGATGCGCGAGATTATACCCATACTGCGTGCACCCGACACAAAGAAAATATCGCGCGAATGGGGGTCGGCAATGCGCATCTCCCATACACCCTTGGGCGACATACAGAGCGAGAGGGGGTTCCACGTTGCGTCGACAGTGATATTCTCTCTACACCACTCTACCCACTTTTGGGGGTCGGCCTTGTATGCGGCACGCTCCTCGCCGCTTATTACCGCCTTGAAGAACATTTTATAGGGGGTAAGCATCTCGTTGCTCACACGGGGATTAAGCACATATTGAGCATACAGCGGTGAGTTATCTTCATTTTCGGGCGTATTTACAAGATGGTCGTTAAGCACCGACAACGACACGTCGCGAAGGTCCTTATCGGATATTACACACAGAAGCGAGAGCGCCTTGCCGTTGAGCACGCCCTTATCTACCCCACGCAAGAAAGCAGTTATTGTTGCGTGGTTGCCACGAGACTTCTCTATCAAGGGCACAGTGTACTCGGCACCCATTCCCAACTCATCGGCAAGTTCCGTCGACCACTGCGCTGTGGGGAATGTAGCTACGTATGCATTGCGGATAGAATCCTCGCGCACAAAGCGCTCTGAATTAACCCGCACCTGCTCGGGGGTAAGCTCGGGAAGGGTATTACGCTCCACGGGAGGAACAATATCCATCTCCAGGGTAGCAGTGTAACCGGGAGCCTTGTCGACAACCACTGTCACCACTGTGTCCTTTCCTGCTGTGAATTTTGCAAAGCCGAATTTACCGTTGTACGATGCCCAGGCAATCATATCGCCCAATCCCGAGGTTATTGACGCGCGACCCTTACTGTCGCACTCCTTTGTCGCTGCGGTGTAGAACTCGGCATAATTGTAGATTTTGAACTCCACTGTAGCCTTTACGGGAGCGCCGTTCCCATCGACAACATTGACGTTGGTTGTTGCAACGGGAGCATAGTTCGATGTGACGTTTATCTCGGTGAAGCAAGGCGTAACGCTGAGTACCTCCTCGGGGCCGTTGTATCGTCCGAAAGCATTCGTGTGCATCAACATTCCGCGTGAGGCGGGAGCGTTGAACCAGCCAAGATTGAGCACAGGCTCGGGCTCGCAGGCACCCAGGAAATACCATTTTCCGTCGACCCAGGCCTCGACCCAAGCGTGGTTGTTGTCGGTATGTGCCCAACGGGGAGTATATACCTGACGCGCGGGGATACCAACGGCACGCAACGCGGCAACAGTGAATGTAGACTCCTCGCCGCAACGTCCGTACGCGGTGCGCACTGTTGCAAGGGGCGAACTTGTACGTATATCCGAGGGTGTGTAAGTGACCTTCTCGTGACACCAGTGGTTAACCTCCAGTACCGCATCGTACATAGAGAGGTTCTTCACACGCTCCTTGAGCTCCTCGTAGAATACGCGGCGGCTCTCGTCCAGATTCTCGTTGTTCACACGCACGGGAAGGACAAAGTGCAGGAACTCCCTGTCGGGGACAATGGCGCCCCACGGCATTTCGGCACGCGCCCTGAGGGCATAATCGACATTCATCAAGTGGAACTGTCCCGAGTAGTCGGCAACATCGGGCAAGGGCATATAGGCATAGAGGAACTGCAATGCCTGACGTTGCTCTACAGAGAGCTCGCCGTCGAACACGGCAAGAGTACCGTTCCTGTCGAGCATAGGAGCACGCTCGTTGTAATCCTTTACAAAGACCCTGCTTCCGCTAAAGCCCTCTTCTGTAATTCCGCTGCATGCTGCCAACAACAGCAGGCATAGAGCCGCGAACATTTTTGTGAGTTTTTTCATAAGTATAGAATTTTATTGATTTATCCAATATATCGGTCTACTCGAAGAGACGCACCGTGACACCTTCGAAATTGGCAAGCAGCTCGAGCGGGGAGAGTCCGCTGTCGTGCGACTTTACTACCATTGAGACATTGAATACCGTACCTCCGTGGTAGCCCACCTCCTCGACCTTGTACGATATTATCTTGAACCCCTTATCCATAAAGAGCTGGTGCATCTTGTCAAGATTGGGACGGCTGTTCACCGTCAGTTCTATGCAACTGCTGCGCAAGCCAATACTCTTAAACAAATGGCTCAGCAACTCCAGCCCCACAAGCACCAACAGCGTGGAGCATATACCAAGCATATACATTCCCGCGCCTATCGCAAGGCCGATGCCCGCCGTCACCCAAACACCCGCCGCGGTTGTCAGTCCGCGCACAATCTGCCGGTTGATGATGATTGTACCCGCACCTATAAAACCTATGCCCGTGACAACCTGCGCTGCTATGCGGCTCGGGTCGAGCCCGATGCCCTTATCGCCAAGCAATGCATCGAAGCCATACTGTGACACAATCATAAGAAGGGCACTGCCCATTGATACAAGGAAATGAGTCCGATAACCCGCCTCCTTGGCACGATACTCCCTCTCAAGGCCTACGAGTGCCCCCATAAGCCCAGCCACAGAAATCCTTAGTATAAAATCGAGCATCATACAAATCGAATATAAAGCGAAGATAATAATAAAGAAACAAACGAGCAAGAAAGTTCCTATAAGCGTGTGGAAAAAATATTTTTACGCAACGGGATTAATCGAACTTTGACAAAGTCAAACGCGAAAGCTGTCTGGGTATTTTTTGCCACAAGTGTACAAAATAGCTTGCAACAGCCCTACCCTAACGAGTAAAAAGAGTTTATAATTGTATAATAACGACTATTTTTGTATCTTCGCACTATAATTTGGGGTAAAATGCTTTTTGCGCAATCCCCGTGTTGATAACCGAAAAGAACAAACCTGTGGAAAATAAAAAATCGATAAGGACACTGCTACTGTGGCTGTGGCGCAACTCGAAAGGGGCACGCCTGCAGGCGACGCTCAACACCTTTGCAGGCACGCTCGACATTGTGTGCCAACTGCTGTGGGTGCTGGCCTGCAAAAGAGCAATTGACATTGCAACGGGCGAAGCCACGGGCTCGCTTGCGACAGTGGGTATAATAATAGGTTCGCTTATGCTTGTGGAGATTACTTCACGCGCGGCCGGTCGGTGGATTAATGCCATTCTTGGCGTAAAGGCCTGCAACCGTCTGCGTTTGGGAATATTCTCACGTCTGATGCGCGGCGAGTGGCTGTATATGCAGAAGCACCACACGGGCGACCTTATCAACCGACTCGAGGGCGACGTTGCCAATATAACACAGCTCATCACTGCCACAATACCCGCAGTGGCGGTTGTCGTGTTGCAGCTTGTAGGCAGCTTTGTCCTTCTGTACAGTATGAACAGTATGCTTGCGACAGTCGTATTGTTCATTCTGCCCATCTGCCTGCTCATCAGCCGCATATACGTAAAATATATGAGGGAGTACAACCGGCAGGTGCGCGAGAGCGACAGCCGCATACAGTCGGTGCTGCAGGAGAGCCTCCAGCACAAGGCCATAATAAAGACCCTCGAACAGAACAATGCCACTGAGAAGCAGCTCACGCAACTGCAGGACAAGCTGCACAGCCAGGTGCGAAACAGGGCAAAATTCTCCATTGGAGCATATACATTCGTACAGTTGGGCTTTGCCGGCGGATATATCACAGCCTTTATGTGGGGCGTGTACGGGCTCTCTACGGGCAGCGTCACATTCGGTGCGCTGTCGGCATTCCTGCAACTGGTGGGACTTATCCAACGCCCCACTATGGACCTGAGCAACTATCTGCCGTCGATTGTGTCGGCATTCACTGCCGCCGAGCGCCTGAACGAGATTGAGGATATTCCCGAAGAGGAGCAGGGCGAGAGGATTATGCTCGACGGCACGGCAGGCGTACGGTTCGAGAATGTGACATTCGGTTACGAGAAAGAGGGCAGCAATATACTTGAGGATTTCAACTACGACTTTGCCCCCAACAGCAGTACGGCCATTGTGGGCGAGACAGGAGCAGGAAAGACCACGCTCATACGTCTGCTCGTGGCACTTGTACACCCGCAGAGCGGCAGCATAAGGCTCTACAGCCACAAGGAGAGCCACCCCTCATCGCCCCTCACACGCGGCAATTTCGTATATATCCCGCAAGGCAACAGTCTCATAAGCGGCACCATACGCGACAATCTGCTTATGGGCAACCCAACGGCAACCGAGGAGCAGATGCACCGGGCACTGCACACAGCCTGTGCCGAGTATGTGCACAGCCTACCACAGGGCATAGACACCAGTCTGAGCGAACAGGGCGGCGGGCTGAGCGAGGGTCAGGCACAACGCATTGCAATTGCACGATCGCTGCTCCGTCCGGGAAGCATACTTATCCTGGACGAGATAACCTCGGCACTCGACAACGAGACCGAGGAAGAGCTACTTCGCCGTCTCACCACAAGCAACACCGGTAAGACACTCATCTTTGTGACTCACCGCCCCGCTGTGCTCAAATACTGTAATAATATACTCAAGATTGGGAAACAATAGACAATAAGGCTTACGCCACACAATAAACGACAGAAAAAGACGTTAAAAAATAACGCGCCAACCGTAGGACAACAGATAAGCGGCGCACACAAACAAAACAGAAACGCAAAAGGACTATGATAGAATACCTTAGAGGAGAACTTGCCGAAATATCTCCCGCAACAGCCATAATAGAGTGCGCGGGAGTGGGCTACGAGACAAATATCACACTCAATACATACAGCGCCCTTCAGGGAAAGAAGGAGGTTAAAGTATTCATTTACGAAGTAATACGCGAAGATGCGCATCAGCTTTTCGGATTTCACAGCAAAGAGGAGCGTGAGCTCTTTCTGCTGCTCATCTCCGTATCGGGTATAGGCGGAAACACTGCCCGCACCATACTCTCGGCATTCACCGTTGCCGAGCTATGCGAGGTAATATCGAGCGGCAACGAGACAATCCTCAAGAGCGTCAAGGGAATAGGACTCAAGACCGCACAGCGCATCATTGTCGACCTCAAGGACAAGATCAAGGGCGTTGCCCCCACAGGAAGCAGATTGAGCGAGGCATCGGCAGCGACCGTGAACAACGACACCATAGAGTCGGCAATATCGGCACTTGTGATGCTGGGCTTCCCCTCGGCAGCAGCAAACAAGGTAGTTCAGAACGTAGTGAAGAACGACCCCTCGGCAACAGTGGAGCAGGTCATCAAGCAATCGCTCAAGCTACTGTAATACAGAGAAATAGAAATGAAGATACGCGCGTTGCTAATATCGTTTATTCTTGTCGCAGGCATAAGTTTTATGTTTGCGCAGAGCAACGAGCGCACCCAGCGTATGAACCAGCGCCGCGAGACACAGCGCCAGCGCAGCGACAGCATAAAGGCCGCACAGGACAGCCTCCCCGCACGCTTCCCCGTCGCACAGACCGTACCCGACGGGCTAAGCGACCTTACCCCTGGGACATTAGACCTGCGCACCCCATCGAACATAGTAACCGACACTATATACAACCCCGAGGACAGCAGCTACACAATACAAACCACATTGGGCAAAAGCACACTGCTGGGAACACCTATCAGACTGAACCAGAAGGAGTATGCCGAATGGCATTTGAGCCAGTCGATGCTGCGTTACTTCCGCAAGAAGAACCAGAAGGAGTTTGAGGACGCACAGGGAAAATCGAAATTCGACTTTACGGATATGTACTTCGACCTTGGACCGGCCGAGAAGATATTCGGCCCGGGAGGAGTGCGCATAAAGACACAGGGAAGCGCCGAGCTCAAGATAGGCTACTCGATGCAGTCCATCGACAACCCGTCGCTGCCCCAACGCAGCCGCAACACCAACAGCTTCGACTTTGACGAGAAGATAAACCTGAGCATTAGGGGAAGCGTGGGCGACAAGATGAACCTCAACCTCAACTACAACACCGAGGCCACCTTCAGCTACGACGCACAGAAGCTCAACCTCAAGTACGAGGGCAAAGAGGACGAGGTAATAAAGCTCCTGGAAGCAGGCAACGTCTCGTTCAGCACAAAATCGGGGCTCATACGCGGAGCATCGTCGCTCTTTGGCGTGCGCGCCGACTTCCAGTTCGGCAAGCTGTCGCTGCAGACAGTAATCTCGCAAAAGAAATCGAGCAGCTCAACGGTAAGTTCACAGGGCGGCACGCAGCTCACCACATTCGAGATTGAGGTTACCAACTACGACGAGAACCGCCACTTCTTCCTTGCCCACTATTTCCGCGACAACTACGACCGTTCAATGGCGCAACTGCCCACGATAGTATCGGGCATAACCATAAACCGCGTGGAGGTGTGGATAACCAACAAGACAGGCGACTACACCAACCCGCGCAACATTGTCGCATTTACAGATATGGGCGAGAGCAACCGCATAAGCAACAGCCTATGGCAGTCCACAGGCGGCAATATGCCGCACAACAACGCCAACACCCTGTACTCGGCACTCAACAGCACATACAGCGCCATTCGCGACATTGACCAGGTGAACAACATTCTCAACAGTGCCGAGGGCATAAACGGAGGACTCGACTACGAGAAAATATCGAATGCCCGCCTGCTCTCCCCCTCGGAATACAGCGTGAACAACACCCTCGGATACATCTCACTCAAGAACTCCCTGAGAGCCGACGAGGTACTTGCCATTGCATTCGAATATACCTATGGCGGCACGACCTATCAGGTGGGAGAGTTCTCTACCGACCAGAAGGAGTCCACCTCGACACTCTTTGTGAAACTGCTCAAGCCCAACGCCTGCTCGCCGCAGAACGGTTGCTGGGACCTGATGATGAAGAACGTATATTCACTGGGCACACGCAGCCTCAAGAGCAACGATTTCAAGCTCGACATATACTACGCAAGCGACAGCCTGGGAACAAACATCACCTATCTGCCCGAGGAGAGCCTCAAGGGCACCCCGCTGCTGCGCCTGATGAACCTCGACCGCCTCGACACGAACAACACAAGAGAGAATCCCAACGGAATATTCGACTTTATACAGGGATACACCGTGGACGCCTCCACGGGACGCATATTCTTCCCCTCGGTAGAACCCTTTGGCAGTTATCTGAGGAGCAAGATAGGCGACAAGGCCCTTGCCGACAAATATGCCTTCGACGAGCTTTATGACTCGACAAAGACCATAGCCAAGCAGATAGCCGAAAAGGACAAGTTCTACCTTATGGGCGAATATACCGGCTCCTCGTCGAACGTGATACAGACGGGGTCAACCAACATTCCGCGCGGTTCGGTGGTTGTCACCGCGGGAGGAGTGACACTCATCGAGAATGTCGACTATCAGGTAGACTACTCGGCGGGTGTGGTTACAATCCTCAACCAGAATATCATTGACGCGGGAACGAACGTCAACGTATCGCTGGAGAGCAACACCCTCTTCAGTATGCAGCGCAAGACGGTGCTCGGCTTCAACTGGCAATACGACTTCTCCGACAACCTCAACTTTGGCGGTACGCTGCTCACACTGCGCGAGAAGCCACTGACCTCAAAAGTGGATATGGGCTCAGAGCCGCTCAACAACACCATCTGGGGCTTCAATATGTCGTGGAAGAAGGAGAGCCAATGGCTCACCAATATGCTCGACCGTCTGCCCTTCCTCAGTTGCACCGCCCCCTCGAGCATAAGCCTCAATGCCGAGTTTGCCCGGCTCAATGCAGGAACATCGGGCGAGGTGCAGAGCCAGGCATCGTATATAGACGATTTTGAGAGCACCGAGAACGGGATAGACCTCACGTCGCCCTCGTCGTGGATGCTCGCCTCACTGCCGTCGGGAATGCCATACAGCAACTACACCAACGACGTACGTACGGGATACGACCGCGCACGTCTAAGCTGGTACACCATAGACCCGCTGTTCACCCGCCGCAGCTCGTCGCTCACCCCGTCGCACATAAAGAGCGACATCGACCAACTGTCGAACCACTACGTGCGCGAGGTATATGAGCGCGAGCTCTACCCCAACAAGGAGAGCACATACGGCGAGTCGTCGACACTGTCGCTGCTGAACCTCACATACTACCCCGACGAGCGCGGACCGTACAACCTGGACCCCGACCTCACGTTCGAAGGAAAGCTCAACGACCCCGAGAAGCGTTGGGGCGGAATAACACGCCAACTGGGAACCACCGATTTTGAGACAGCCAACATACAATATGTCGAATTCTGGTTGCTCGACCCCTTCATTTACGAGCAGGGAGGAATGGGCGGCGACCTGTACATTAACCTCGGAGAGGTATCGGAGGACATTCTCAAGGACGGAAAGAAATTCTTCGAGAACGGACTGCCTGCAAGCAGCAACACATACACAGCCGAGGAGACAGCCTTTGGCCGCGTACCCGTGACATCGAGCCTTGTCTACGCATTCGACAACAATGCAGGCAGCCGCGGACAGCAGGACGTGGGACTCAACGGACTCAACAGCGCACAAGAGGCCGAGTTTGCACCCTACAAGAGCTACCTTGAGAGCATAAAGGGACGTGTGCGCCAAGAAGTATATGACAGTATAGCAGCCGATCCCGCAGGTGACAACTACCACTACTTTAGAGGTTCCGACTACGATGCTCGCGAGTTGGGCATCATTGAGCGCTACAAGTACTTCAACAACACCGAGGGGAACTCCCCCGCATCATCGGACAACCAAAGCTACAACAGCGCGGCAAAGACCACCCCCGACATCGAGGACGTGAACCAGGACTTCACGATGGACGAGTACGAGAACTACTTCCAGTACCGCATCTCGCTGCGTCCCGAGGATATGCAGGTGGGCCGCAACTACATTTCGGACAAACGCACCGTATCGACCAAACTGCGCAACGGTAACACCGAGACTGTAAGCTGGTACAAATTCCGCATACCCATAAACGAATACCAGAAGGCGGTGGGAACCATACGCGACTTCACCTCCATACGTTTTATGCGTATGTATATGACCCGGTTCAAGAAGCCCATTACACTGCGTTTTGCCACACTGCAACTGATACGCGGCGACTGGCGTCCCTACTTGCAAGCAATAGCATCGGCAAACAACACCTCGCCCACAGTCTCGGGCGACTTTACGATGTCTGCCGTAAATATCGAGGAGCACGGCGACCGCAAGCCCGTGAACTACGTGCTTCCTCCAGGAATATCGCGCATACTCGACCCCGAACAGCCCCAGTTGCGTCAGGACAACGAACAGTCGCTGTCGCTAAACGTCAATAACCTGGGTAGCAAAGAGTCGCGTGCCGTTTACAAGAAGAGCAACCTCGACATACGCCAATATGAGCGCATACAGCTATATGTACACGCCGAAGCACCCGAGCTCGACGTCACCGCCCTTGGCAACAACGAGGTATCGCTGTTCGTGCGCCTTGGTTCCGACTACAAGAGCAATTATTACGAATACGAAGTCCCACTCACCATAACCCCGCACGGTTCCTACGACAAATACAGCAACACGGGAGCGCTTGCAGTGTGGCCAGCCGAGAATATGATAGACATTCCGCTGGGCAAACTCACATCGGTAAAGGTACGCCGCAACACATTACGTAACAGCGGTGCAAGCGGTGTAAGCAACACCACTATATACAGCGAGTACGACGAGGATAGCCCCAAGAACCGCATAAGCGTTGTAGGAAGCCCCTCATTAGGACAAATAAAAGTAATGATGATTGGAGTGCGCAATAACACATCGAATACAAAATCGGCAATTGTGTGGGTAAACGAGATGCGTATGCTGGGATTCGAAAACAAGAGTGGTTGGGCTGCACAGGGCGACCTTAACCTCAGGCTCTCCGACCTGGGCAGTTTCGCAGCACAGGGTAAGATGGAGACAGCCGGCTTCGGCGGACTCGAGGACAAGCTCGCCAGCCGCCGCAAGGACGACTACTACCGCTACTCGCTCACCGGTTCGGTGGACTTTGGACGTTTCCTGCCCAAGAAAGCAAAAGTATCGCTCCCCACATACTACTCGTTCAGCGAAGAGGTAACATCGCCGCTGTACAGTCCTTTCGATACCGACCTTTTGCTCGACGATGTACTCAACAGCTACAGCGGAAGCGCACGCGACTCCTTGAGGAACATTGCCGAGGTGCGTTCAACCACACGCAACTTCTCACTCAGCAATGCCAAAATAAATATTGCAAGCAAGAAGCCTATGCCCTACGACCCTGCAAACTTCAGCTTGAGCTTCTCATACTCGCGTACCGACAACAGCGGAAGCACCATCGATTGGGAGAACAAGCTCAACTGGAAAGCATCGTTCGGTTATAACTATTCGAGCCCCTTGAAGCCCATCAAGCCATTCGAAAAGATAAAGAGCAAGTCCAAGTGGCTCAAAATATTCAAGGAATTTGGAATAAACCCGCTGCCACAAAGCCTCACATTCAACACAGATATGACACGCAGCTACCACGAGAAGCAGATGCGCGACCTCAACAGTATAGCAGGCAGCAGCGAAATACCGCTCAACTTCTCGCAGCAGTTCTACTGGAATCGTTCATTCTCAATAAAGTGGGACCCCACCACCAATCTGCGCCTGAGCCTGAACACTGGTACGAACGCCGAGGTAGAGGAGCCATACGTCCCCGTAAACAAGAAGCGCTACCCCGATGAATACGCAATATGGAAGGACTCTGTGCGTATGAGCATAGAGAGTATGGGCCGCCCCCTCACCTACCAGCAGAATTTCACCGCCGCCTACAGCCTGCCTCTCAACAAGATGCCCATATTCGAGTGGCTCACAGCCGATGCCAACTACAGCGCATCGTACAACTGGGCGCGAGGCAACAGCATCTCGGGCGTGAGCTACGGCAACAACATTGCAAGCAAGCGAAACTTTACGATAAACGGCAACTTCAACTTCGAGAAGCTCTACAACCTTGTACCCTTCTTCGAGGAGACAAACAAGCGCTTCGCATCGAAGAAGAGCAACAGCAAGTCAACAAGCAAAAAACAGAACAGCAAGAAGACCAAGGTAAAGCCCTTCACCAAGGAGATACAACTGTACCGGGACAGCACCTTTACCGTGAGCCACGGACTGGGCAACAAGAAATTCACACTCACGGCACGCACCAAGAAGGGCAAGGAGTACAAGCTCAAATACAAGGTGGTGGACGAGAACAGCATACTCATCAAGAGCAAGGACACGCTATCTGTGAAAGTGACCATAATACCCAAGGAGAAGGGCGAGGAAATGACACTGCGCAGCGCATTGCAGTACCCCACACGTGCACTGCTTATGGTGCGCAGCGCCTCGATAAGCTATACAAACTCATACGCGCTGAGCCTCCCCGGCTTTATGCCCGAAGTGGGCGACCTCTTCGGCCAGAAGAGCCTGAACGGCATATATGCCCCGGGACTCGACTTTGCCTTCGGACTTGCCGGCGACAGCTATCTGCGCCGTGCCCACGAGCGCAACTGGCTGCTGCGCAACGACAGCGTATCGGTACAGGCGTCGAGCAACGCCGCCGAGGACCTTCAGCTCAAGATGGTGCTCGAACCCGTCACCGACCTCAAGATCGACCTCAACGCAAGCTGGACACGCAACAACAGCCGCAACATACAATATATGTACGAGGGTATGCCGCGCACCGAGTCGGGCGGATTCTCAATGACCACCATCACCATAGGCAACTCGTTCGGTGGAGGCAGCGCAAGTAACAATTACAAGTCGAAGGCCTACGACAAGTTCCTCAGCAACATCGAGGCGGTGCGCCAATATATCGAGAACAGGTACGAGGGCAGCCGCTACCCCGTCGGCAGCGCTCTTGCCGGACAGCCCTATGACCCCGCAAACGGCGGAGTGGACAAGTACTCGGCCGACGTTATGATTCCCGCGTTCCTGAGCGCCTACACAGGACAGGGAATAAGCAACAGCCTGCTCGACCTGTTCCCCACCTTTATGCGTATGCTCCCCAACTGGAGAGTAAAATACTCGGGACTGTCAAAACTGTCGTTCTTCAAGAAATATTTCAAGAGCGTCAACATTGAGCACGGATACAAGAGCATATATGCAATAGGCTCGTACAGCACATACTCTACATATATGGAGTACACCAACGGCATTGGCTTTGTAAACAACACGCAAACAGGCCTGCCCGTACCCGGCAGCCGATACAACATTGGGTCGGTATCCATCAACGAGTCTTTCTCGCCGCTTTTGGGAGTAAACGTGACAACAAATAACAATCTTACCATAGGAGCAAAATACATCAAGTCGAGAGTGCTCAACCTGAGCCTTACCTCCATACAGATGGTGGAGACATACTCCGACGAGATTGCACTGAACCTGGGCTATAAGATCATAGGGCTCAAGCTCTTTGGCGGAGGCAAGAAGGCGAGCGGCAAGAAGAACTCCGTGAGCAACGACCTTAATATCCGCACCGACTTCTCGTATAAGAATATGAGTGCTCTTGCACGCAGCATAGACAAGGGTACGACACAGGCTACAAGTGGTACAAAGTCGTTCAACTACTCTATCTCGGCCGACTACACATACAGCAAGATGCTCACAATAAGCTGTTACTTCGACCGTCAACAGACTATTCCGTTAATATCGGCAAGCTCGTACCCCACTACCACAACCGACTTTGGTGTAAGCCTTAAATTCTCGCTCACACGATAACGGCAGGTATTCAAGGCTCAGTAGAAATTTAATGTGGACTATATTTAAAGTCTACATTTATTCAAACATATATTTACACCTTTATACTTTGTTGCAATTTTCTACCGCCTATTGTTGTTTTTACGTACTTTTCGTGCCGACGAAAAGTACTCAAAAGCCACGAGTAAGCGAGCGTGTAGAT
>JAFZIA010000020.1 GCA_017554605.1 Bacteroidaceae bacterium | reverse complement strand
CGGCGAGTGCAGCCTATTTTGGCGCAATGCAAAAGTGGAATGTTTTATTATTTTTCGAGGGCGCGTAGCGGGCTACGTAAACGAGAGAAAGAAGAAAACGGGCAGTTTTGAACATAAAAAACAACGAAATAACGGCTTCCAGTATAATAATAACTTTTTTTAGAAATTTAAACAGCTTCTGAATGATTATGAAAAAGTTTTTAATGCTTCCGCTTCTTGCGGTTATGGCTCTTATGGCCTCTTGCTCGGGCGATGATGACAAGGGCGGCTTTACTCCTCCCGCTCCCTCGGTGAATGTGACGAGTGTCGACTATTACGGCGTTGCTTCGGTTGCCGACATAAGCGTTCCCGTACGCTGCACCGTGCTGTACAACAACGCAGCCGCGTTGTGCGAAATAAAAGTAACCGGTCTTAAATTCTCCGATGCAATGCCTGCGGTGAATGTGAGGTTGGCGGGTATCCTGTGCAGCGCATCGGCAAGCGAGATTGAATTTGCAATGAGCACTCCCGTAATCCCTGAGGTTGCTATGGGTACAACCGAAGGCTCGCTCTCTACTCCCGGCGTGTCGAGCCCGCAGTTTGCAATGAACAATCTCACAGGTGTTATCAAGGACAAGACAATGGAGGTGACAGCGACAATGGCGCTGGGCGAGTTTTCTTTCAAGGGAACAGTTGTTCCCATCTTCTCGGGTGTGATGAAGGTCCTTGCCAACGGCAGCCAGCAGGTGTTTGCTGTACAGAATACCAACTGCGAGATTGAGACAAGCCTCGATGGCAGCAGCGCCAATATCTTCATCTATGGCGCAAAATTTGCAGCCGAAATGCCTACGACTGTCGATATTAAGCTTGCCGATATTCCCTGCAGGCAGTATGACGGCGGATATACATTCTCTGTTACCGACAGCATCGTTCCTCTTGTGAGAATGGTGGGCGAGTATGTGCCTATGGAGGCATTCACCTTCAGCAAGATTAATGGCGAGGTGCTCGACGAGGGTGCAATACTCTTCAATGCTACAATGACAAGGGGTATTTTTGAGTACGAGGGCGAGAGATTCATAAAGACCGCAAATTGATTGTCGTAGCAGTATGATAGAACAGGCATTCATAGTCTGTATCTGTTTATAATATTCTCTCCTAAAAGCCGATAGACTTTTGGGAGAGAATACTTTTTTTCTTATCTTCGCCAAATGAGTTTTGGTATCTCAATATGAAATCAAGAAATATTTAAGGTATGAAAAGGCTGTCTGTATTTTTGTTGTTGCTTGCTGCATTGAGTGTTTTTACTGCAATGGTCAATGCACAAGATAGAAAAAACGTAAAAGTCGCTTGCATAGGCAACAGTGTCACTTATGGCTACGGACACGCCAATGCTGCTGCCACCTCCTATCCGTCGCAACTGCAGCAGCTCCTGGGTAAGGGCTACGAGGTGCGCAACTTCGGGCACTCGGGCGCGACGCTCCTGTCAAAGGGTCACCGTCCTTATATAGAATTGCCCGAGTATGCGGCTGCGCTTGAGTTTGCACCCGATATTGCGGTCATTCATCTTGGACTCAACGACACCGACCCGCGTAACTGGCCCAACTACCGCGACGAGTTCTTTGGCGATTATATGGCAATCATAGATACCCTTAGGAGTATTAATCCGTCGGTCGACGTGTATGTGTGCCGTATGACGCCTATTTTCCATTGGCACAGACGTTTCAAGAGTGGTACGCGCGACTGGTACTGGCAGATACAGGACGAGATTACGGCAATTGCGGAGTATGCGGGCTGCGAGGTGGTTGAGCTCAGCCGTTACCTCTACTCGCGCCCCGACCTTATGCCCGATGCCCTTCACCCCGATGCCGAGGGCGCTGCAATAATTGCGCGTCAGGTATATTCGGCAATAACAGGTGATTGCGGAGGATTGTCGCTCCCTGCAATATACAGCGACAATATGGTCATTCAGCGTGGCAAGGAGTTCGTTGTCAGTGGAACGGCCGATGCAGGCTGCAAGGTGGTAGTGAAACTGGGCAAGGAGAAAAGGAAGGCTGTTGCCGCCGACGACGGAACGTGGAGCGTCAAGTTCGCCCCTATGAGTGCCGACGGAAAGTCCTACACTATGAGCGTGGAGAGCAAGGAGCGCAGGATAACCTACTCGAACATTGCGGTGGGCGAGGTGTGGCTCTGCTCGGGACAGTCGAATATGGCGTTTATGGTTAAGGAGAGCTCGCACGCGCAGCAGAGCCTTGCCAATGTGCTGGGAAAGGATATCCGCCTCTACAATATGCAGCCCCGAGTGCTTACAAATGACATTGAGTGGGATTCAGTAGACCTTGTAAGGCTCAACGCCCACGACTACTATCTCCCCACAGGGTGGCAGATGCAGAGCGAGAAAAGTGTGAGCGATTTCTCGGCTGTGGCCTATCACTTTGGAGCAATGCTTGCCGACTCGTTGGGTGTTCCCGTGGGGCTTATATGCAACGCTGTGGGCGGTGCTCCTGCCGAGGCTTTCATCGACCGTAGGACTCTGGAATTCCACCCCGCGCTTGTTGATATTCTCTACAACTGGAAGGAGAATGATATGATACAGGACTGGTGCCGCGGGCGTGCAAAAAAGAATATCGCCAAGAGCGGCAATAAGCTGCAGCGTCACCCCTACGAGCCCTGTTATCTTTATGAGACGGGCATTGCGCCCATTGCCTCTTATCCCATCAAGGGTGCAATATGGTACCAGGGTGAGTCGAATGCCCACAATGTTGAGCTTCACGAGATTATATTCCCCACACTGGTGGATAGCTGGCGAAGGACGTGGGACGATGAGCAGATGCCATTCTATTTTGTGCAGCTATCAAGCATCAACCGTCCCTCGTGGCCGCACTTCCGCGACTCGCAGCGCCGCCTGGCCCAGGCTATCCCCTGTTGCCATTTTGCCGTGTCGAGCGACAAGGGACACGAGTGGGACGTCCACCCCAAGGAAAAGGCACCGGTGGGCGAGCGTCTTGCACGCCTTGCGCTGAACAGCACCTACGGAATGTCTCACGTTGCGCAGTATGGTCCTTCGGTGAGCAGGGTTACTGTCTCTAAGGGAAAGATGATAATAGAATTCGACAATGCCGATGTGCTGACGACAAGCGACGGCGCTCCTTTGCGCGGATTGCAGATAGCTCCCCCGACGGGCTCTTTTGTGAATGTGCAGCAGCAGGATATTGAGATTGTGGGTAACCGCGTAATAATAGATGGTGCAAAGGGCTGTGTACGTGTGCGCTACGCCTGGACGCCTTACACCGACGCCAATCTGGTGAATGGCGCGGGGCTGCCGGCAAGCACATTCGAGGCCGCTGTGACCGATGATGGTAGATAACCAACAAAAAAATACAATTATGAAAATGCGACAGATTTTTGCAACATTGGCATTAGTGTCGGTGCTGCTCCCCGCAACAGCGCAGATAACGGCAAAGTGGGGAAACATTGACACACGCTACGCTGTTGAGGCAGGCGTGGAGATTAAGACCACAGGTGTGAACAGCACCGCAGCCTGGAGGGGCGAGAGGGTGAATTTCCAACTTCTCGTGAGCAACAAGGGCGGCGACAGCGAGGTGACATACAGCTTCTCGCCGCTCAAGAATGGAAAAAACATTATCCCCGCCGGTAATGTGGTGGGAGGCTTTGTACAGCCTGTAATTACCGACAGGTTCACCGGCTGCGGACAGCACGCAGCAGATGCAAACGGCTGCAACCTTGTTGCCGACCGTATCACGGATACTGCAACAACCCTTATGGAGGCTAATACCTCGCGTGGATTGTGGCTCACGGTGCAGGTGCCCGCCGACGCAAGGCCCGGCAGCTACAAGGGTAGCGTCACTGTTACAGCCTGCGGAAAATCAAAGTCGTACACATATACAGTAAAGGTGCTCAACCGCACGCTGCCTGCGCCTAAGGACTGGCGTTTCCATCTCGATTTCTGGCAGAACCCATACGCTGTGGCACGCGTACACAATGTGGAGCTGTGGTCGCAGGAGCACTTCGACGTGTTGCGTCCCTATATGCTCAAGCTGGCGGCAGGCGGCCAGAAGGTGATTACTGCCACACTTACCCACAAGCCCTGGAACGGACAGACCTACGACCCCTTCGGAAGTATGGTAACGTGGGTACGCAAGGCCGACGGCAGTTGGTGGTACGACTTTACGGTGTTCGACAAATGGGTGGAGTTTATGATGTCCTGCGGCATTGACAAGGAGATAACCTGCTTCTCTATGATTCCCTGGCGACTGGCTTTCCGTTACTACGACCAGGCGACCGACAGCCACAAGGAGATGAAATGTGCTCCCGGTGAGGCAGCATACAGTGAGTTCTGGGGCGGAATGCTCAAGGCTTTTGCCGCTCACCTCAAAGAGAAAGGCTGGTTCGAGAAGACCCATATATCTATGGACGAGCGTAGCCTGGCGCAGATGCAGGCTGCAATAAAGGTGATAAAGGACAATGCTCCAGGAATGAAAATTTCGATGGCGGGATACTATCACCCCGAGATTGAGGCCGATATTTATGACTATTGCCTGGATATTGAGACATACAAGGCCTACACTCCCGAACTGCTTGCCCGCCGTCGTGCCGAGGGAAAGATTTCTACCTATTATACCTGCTGCTCGGCCGAGTATCCCAATGTATTCACATTCAGCGACCCTGCCGATGCCGAGTTCATTGCTCTTGAGGCGCTTGTGCGTGACCTTGACGGCTATCTGCGTTGGGCATATAACAGTTGGACGGTAGAACCCGAGAAGGACTCGCGTTTCACAGCTTGGCCCGCGGGCGATACATACGTTGTATATCCCTACAGCATAAGCTCTGTCCGTTGGGAGCGCTTGGTGCAGGGAGTACAGCAGTTCGAGAAGTATAAGATTCTGCTCGACGAGGCTAAGGGCAGCGGCAATGTTGCTATGCAGCGCCGTCTTGAAAAACTCCTCGATGGTGTGGATATTACCCGCATTGCCAATGAGAGCGAGAAGATGGTCAATGCCTTCCGTAACGGATTGAACGCTTTCTGATGATTGGTTGACGATAGTAGTCGAATAGGGTGGCCGGTTCTAAAAGCCGGCCACTTTAATTATTTAATAAGGTAGGCGGCCAATATATGACGAAGTGTGCAAATGATGTTAAAAAGAATTGTCGGGTGCTGCTGGAAGCGTCTGTTTTTTGTATATTTGCGGGAAATATCAAAATAAACATACTATGGAAATAACTTCTACAATAAAGTATATCGGTGTTTACGACGATGATATTGACCTGTTCGAGGGACAATATGTGGTGCCCGAGGGAATATCTTATAATTCATATGTGATTTTTGACGAAAAAGTGGCTATAGTGGACACTGCCGATGCCCGCAGGGGCGAGGCGTGGTGGAGCAATCTTATGCAGGTGCTCGACGGACGCACACCCGACTATCTTGTGGTACAGCATATGGAACCCGACCACTCGTCGCTTGTTGCCGAGGTGTGTGAGCGCTTCCCTTCGCTCAAGGTGGTGACGTCGGCCGTTGCGCTCAGGATGTTGTCGCAATTCTTCGACGGAGTGGACTTCCAGCAGCGTGTGCTCACTGTGAAGGAGGGTGATACCCTCTCGCTCGGTGGCAGGGAACTGACATTTGTGGCTGCGCCTATGGTGCATTGGCCCGAGGTTATTGTCACGTATGACAGCAAGGAGAAGGTGCTCTTCTCGGCCGATGCGTTTGGAAAATTCGGCCCGACGGTGGACGATGACTCGTGGGACGAGGAGGCGCGACGTTACTATATCAATATTTGCGGAAAGTACGGCGCTCAGGTGCAGGCACTGCTGAAAAAAGCAGCTGCGCTTGATATTGAGATAATATGTCCTCTGCACGGTCCGGTGCTCAAGGAGAATCTCCAGCACTACATTGCGTTGTACGATACGTGGAGCAGCTATCGCCCCGAGACTGAGGGTGTGCTTGTTGCGTATGCCTCAATCTATGGAGGTACGGCAGCGGCAGCCCTGATGCTTGCCGAGGAGCTGCGCGAGCGTGGCGTTGAGGTGGTTACGGCCGACCTTGCACGATGCGATGCGGCAAAGGCTCTCTCCGATGCGTTCCGTATGAGCAAGCTCGTGCTGTGTGCCTCTTCTTACGATGCGGGGGTGTTCCCTCCTATGTATCATTTCCTTTATCACCTCAAGATAAAGAACTTCCAGAAACGTACCGTGGCGCTTATGGAGAACGGTTCGTGGGCTCCCACTGCTGCAAGGGCTATGCGCGCAATGCTCGACGAGATGAAGGATATTGAGATTATTGAGCCCGTAGTGACGATAAGGTCGCGTATGAAGGAGGCCGACGTTGCTGCAATGGAGGCTATTGCCGACAGGCTTGCCGAAAAATGATTGTAGCTGGAGCTGCTTTTCTTGCGTAGCCGATAGATTAAGGAATAACAACCGGGAGTAGAATAGTGCTTGTCCGGTTGTTATTTTTTGCCCTGTCCTTTGTTTATGATTGCCCGTTTCATATATTCGTATGCAAGGTGGCATTCGCTGCAGTTGTGCTTGTCGCAGTAACTTTTCTGCAATTGGATTATTGCCTGTGAGTCGGCCGCACACTCAACCTCGATGCCCCGTTGCACCCAACGGCGTATGATGCTGTTGTCCTCGCCCTGCAGGGTGTGCATAAGGTCCTCGGCCTTGCTGCACAGCTCCTCGTCGTGCCGGTGCTTGCCGTAGGTGTACATCATCGGTATTATAGTATTTATTATAAGCAGGTCGAGCTGCGAATTGCGCAGGGGCGGTGTCCCTGGTGTCTCTGTCCCTCCGAATTGCAGGTGTGTGCGCCAGTATCCTTGCGGCTGTATCTGCAGCAGGGTGCGCAGCTCTTCTATAGTGTCGCACGCGGCTATTGCGGACATTGAGACTTTCTGGCTGCAGTAGAGTGCCGCGAGGCGTGCAATGCGCTGGTGGGGAGTGCCGTTGCCGCAGCCCCACTTCTTGCCGTCGAGTGCCTGAAGGTTGAATTTTGCCGACAGGAACCTGTACTCGCGCACCAGTGTGTCGAAGTGCCCGTCGGCTGCTGACTGTGCCCTGTAATATTGCGGGACAGTGCCCTCGTCCAGGAGGCCTGCCTGCCCAAAGAAAAGTGCTTCTATCTGGGTTGTGTTGTCGCGGTGCTTGCCTGCTGCCTGTATGTTGAGCAGCGATGCCCAGGCCTCGAAGAGGCTGCTCTGTATCCCGAACCCGAAATTCCTTGCAAGCAGCTTGAAGAGGGTCTCTTCCCACTGCTTGTTGCAGCGGTTGTGGAGCTGCTCTATCCGTTCCGATTTTTCCTCTACGCGTTCCATCAGCAGCTTGGAGAGGAAATTGTGCAGCTTGAGCTTGCCCATACATTGAATGGCCTCGGTGCAGTGGCTGCCGGGTGTGCCGCAGATGCTGTTGTAGGTATTGGACATCTGCGGGGTGGTGGTGAGGCGCAGTTGCGGGATATACTCGCCGCTGCGGCGCATTGTCTCCACGTCGTCGTTTAGCGTTACGTGGAGTATCACGTTGCTGTATGCGTCTGCTCCAGCTTTTATAATATCTTTTTCCCAGTCGCTGCTCTTGTCGTGAAGCACAATGTTACCCGACCATATTTCGTCGTCGAGCGAGATTCTTGCGTTGCAGAATATGTTACCCCTCTCCTCTCCGCTCATTATTACCCTGAGCCGCTTGCCGTCGGTGGTGGCAATATCCTTTGTGGGGAACAGCCTGTTTTTCCAAATGTACTGTATGAGTGTGTTCATAGTCCTGTGCTTTTGGTGCAAATATCATAAACAAAAGAGACGGAACGCAAAGATTCCGTCTCTTTCTATATTCTTTTTTAAGTTTTTTTTACAATTGGCCCTGTTTCTCTGCTGTTGCCGTTGCGGGCTTGTTCTCTGTGGGGTAGCTGATGCGTGTGTGGTGTATGTTCTTCAGTCTCTTCTTGAACACCTCTTTTATTATGCTTATTTCACGCAGTGTCAAGGGACTGTCGCTGAGCTCTCCTTCATCAATCTTGCCGTTTACTATACTTTCGACTTTCTGGTTGATATTTTCTTCGGTGTATTCATTTATGCTTCGTGCTGCAGCCTCCACGCTGTCGGCGAGCATAAGTATTGCCTGCTCACGGGTGAAAGGCTTGGGGCCGGGGTATGAGAAGAACTGGTCGTCCACCTCCTCGTCGGGGTGGGCGTTCTTGTATGTGATGTAGAAATATCCGGTTTTCGATGTTCCGTGGTGCGTTGCAATATAGTCCCTTATTATGCGCGGTAGGCCTTTCCCGAGTTCGAGTCCGTCGCTTACGTGCTTCTTTATAATGAGTGTGCTTGCTTCGGGCGGAATGGAACTGTGCGGGCTTATGCCGCCGCTCTGGTTCTCGGTAAAATAGATTGGGTCTTTCATCTTGCCTATGTCGTGATAGAGGGCACCTACACGCACTTCCAGGCTATTCGCACCTATGCTGAGCGCAGCCTCTGATGCCAAATTGCCCACTTGCATCGAGTGGTTGAATGTACCGGGTGCAGTCTGTGATAATTTGAGCAGCAGCCCGCTGTTTATGTTCGACAGCTCCATAAGCGTGACATTGGAAATAAACCCGAAGACTTTTTCTACCAGGAACATAAGAGGATAGGCCAATGTAAGCAGTATGGCGTTTATTGCAAAATACAGATAGGTAGAATAGTCCATTGCTTCGAGGTTCTGTATAACTGTTATTCGGTACAATAAATACAGTATGGAGTACGATGCAAATACGCAGAAGGCACAGATGAATATGTGCAGGCGGGATTCCATCTTCTTCATACAGAGCATTGCCACAAGGCCGGTGGGTATTTGCAGCAGTATGAATTCGTATGGCTGGTTGAGCATTATTGAACATATTATTGTGCTTATTGTATGTGTGAGGAATGCTGTGCGTTTGGTAGTGAAGAGTGACAGCAGCATCGGGGTCATTGTAAGTGGTATTAATGTTACGTGCAGTATCTTCATATTTACCATAATGCCTACAATGATGGGGAATATGGTCACAAGCAGCATAACAAACATAAAACAGTTGTTGTTCTTTGAAACCTCATCGGCGTATATGTAGATGTAGGCAAGCAACAGAGTAAAGCACAGGGTTACAAAGAGTGTTTGTCCCCAAAACAATGAGCTGTCGTTTATATCGTCGTTTTTTATCATTGTCTCAATCTCATTCTTGTACGAGGTGAGTATCTGACAGGCTTTTGCATCGACAAGGTCGCCTCTGTTTATGAGGGTTTGTCCGCGGCGAACAATGCCACTGTTCGTGGGCAGTAGCTCCAGCTCCTTGTTGAGGAGGTTCTGTGAATATTCATATTCGTAGATTATGTTTGATACAATGTATTTCTGCAATTCTTTTTCGGGGATTTCCAGGCTTCTGGCGATTATGCTGGAAATTTTTGCAATTGTCATACAATCCTTTATGCCCACGCAGTTTAGGCTGTTGTCGGTAATCAGCCTTATGCTGTCGGCTTTGGGGCTTATGGTGCGAAAATCGTTTGGTAGGATTGTATGCCGGCTATAAATGTCGTTTATGATTTTTGAATATCTCTTTTCTTGTAGTTGTCTGAGGCTTGTGGCGCTGTCGGCCAATATCTCCGTGGTTGTCCCGCCGACGAAATTGTTCAGGAGATTCATAAGGACAGTATCAGCAACGGTGGAGTCCTTCCTGAAACAGTGTGCAAAATTGTTGCGCACACTGTCGCTCTCCCACTGCATTTGGGCCATACTCTTTTTGATGGTAAAGTCGAAGTTGGCCTCAATGCGTCCGTGCTCCCACGGGTAGCCCTCCTTTATCTCGTACTTGAAGGCTTCGTTACGGGGCATAAAATTGACTATTAGTCCTATGCACAGCAATGCTGTTATAACTTGCGTCGTTATGCGGAATTTTTTACCTAAAAGCTTCTTGAGCCGGCATTCTATGTTTTTATAGTACCATTTCTTCAATTCCATAAGGGTAGATTTTGTTTGTTTTGTCATTAAGATTTTCAAAAGTAATGAAAAATATTTCAATGTCAATGCTTTTGTTGGAGTAAAACTCTTTTGGCTAAATACAATTATACAACTTTTGTTGTTTTTTAATTTTTTATACTATCTTTGTAGCTGGTATTTTTAAAAATATACGGCATACGCATTGGTTATCGGGCTTTTGTGGCTGCTGTTTATTTTGAGATAATTGTTTTTAAGATAAAGGCATCGGCCGTTTGTTGCAGGGTGTCTGTAATTTATTAGAAAATCAATATTATGACAATTGAAAATAGACGAGTGAGAGTGCGCTTTGCGCCGAGTCCTACAGGACCTCTGCATATTGGCGGTGTAAGAACAGCCTTGTATAACTATCTTTTTGCGCGCCAGAATGGCGGTGACCTTATTTTCCGTATCGAGGACACCGACTCCAACCGCTTTGTCGAGGGTGCCGAGGAGTATATCCTTGAGTCCTTCCGCTGGTTGGGCATAAAGTTCGACGAGGGTGTAAGCTTTGGCGGAAACTACGGTCCTTACAGGCAGTCGGAGCGCCGCGACATATACAAGAAGTATGTGAAGGTGCTGCTCGACAGCGGAAAGGCTTATATGGCGTTCGACACACCCGAGGAACTCGACCAGAAACGTGCCGAGATTGACAATTTCCAGTACGATGCCTCTACCCGTATGCAGATGCGCAACTCCTTGTCGATGACAGCCGAGGAGGTACAGGCGCTGATTGATGCAGGTCATCAGTACGTTGTGCGTTTCAAGGTGGAGCCGGGCGAGAAGGTTGTGGTGAACGACCTTATCCGCGGTGTAGTTACAATCGACTCTACCATATTGGACGACAAGGTCCTGTATAAATCGGCCGACGAACTGCCCACCTATCACCTTGCTAATATTGTCGATGACCACCTTATGGAAGTGTCGCACGTCATACGCGGTGAGGAGTGGTTGCCTTCGGCGCCCTTGCACGTGTTGCTTTACAGAGCCTTCGGCTGGGAGGATACAATGCCTCAGTTCGCTCACCTCTCGTTGCTGCTCAAGCCCGAGGGCAACGGTAAGCTGAGCAAGCGTGACGGCGACCGTCTGGGCTTCCCCGTGTTCCCCCTCGAATGGCACGACCCCAAGAGCGGTGCCGTGTCGTCGGGCTTCCGCGAATCGGACTATCTGCCCGAGGCTGTGATTAATTTCCTTGCGCTGCTTGGCTGGAATCCCGGTGATGACGTGGAGCTTATGACAATGGAAGACCTGATTGCAAAATTCGACCTTACAAAATGCAGCAAGGCCGGTGCACGCTTCGACTACAAGAAGATGATATGGTTCAATCACGAGTATGTCCTCAAGAAATCGGACAAGGAGATTGCCGAAATATTTATGCCGGTAGTAAAGTCGCACTCTATTGAGGTTGCTCCCGAGCTGCTCGAGAAGATTGTATCGCTTATGAAGGGACGCGTGAACTTTGTGCACGAGTTGTGGGACGCAAGCAGCTTCTATTTTATTGCCCCTGAGTCGTATGACGAAAAGACGGCAAAGAAGCGCTGGAAAGAGGATTCGGCCCAAAAGATGGGCGAGCTTGCCGACCTCCTGGAGAGCCTCGACGACTTCTCTATCGAGAATCAGGACGCTGCGGTACACCGTTGGATAGAGGAGAAGGGCTACGGAATGGGCGAGATTATGAACGCTTTCCGCCTGGCTCTTGTAGGTGAGGGCAAAGGTCCTCAGATGTTCGACATTTCGGGCCTGATAGGAAAAGAAGAGACTTTGAAGCGCTTGCGCAGGGCAATAGAGGTTTTAGGATAAACACAGAATATGTACACATTAGGAATATACCTGTATATCTTCTTTGTGAAGCTGGCGGCCCTTTTCGGGCACAAGAAAGCCAAGCGTATGCTTGCGGGACACAAGGAGATATATGCAAAGCTGAGGAGCGGGGTACGCGAGGGCGTGGACTATGTGTGGTTCCACGTATCGTCGTTGGGCGAGTTTGAACAGGCGCGTCCGCTGATGGAGAAGATACGTGCCGACTATCCCAAATATGGCATTGTGCTCACCTTCTTCTCACCCTCGGGCTACGATTCGGCAAAGAACTACCAGCACGCCGACATTATATGCTATCTGCCTTTCGATACAAGACTCCACGCAAGGCGCTTTGTGAAGATGCTCAGCCCCAAAATGGCTTTCTTCATAAAGTACGAATTTTGGATGAATTTCCTTCTTGCGCTCAAAAAAAGGAATATTCCTGTATACAGCGTATCGTCGATATTCCGCGAGAAGCAGGTGTTCTTCCGCTCGTGGGGAGTGTTCTACCGCAGGGCACTGCGCTGTTTCGACCACCTTTTTGTGCAGAACGAGCAGTCGAAGCAGTTGCTGGCCACGATAGGTATAAAGAATGTTTCTGTTACGGGTGACACGCGTTTCGACCGTGTGGCGAAGATACAGGACGTTGCGCGCCAGCTTCCGTTGGTGGAGGCATTCATCGAGGGCGGAAAGCCTGTCTTTGTGGCGGGAAGCTCCTGGGGAGCCGATGAAGATGTCTATCTCCCCTATTTCAACACCAATGGCGGCTGGAAACTGATAATAGCCTCGCACGAGGTGAACGAGGGCAGGATAAAGGACATCACATCGCGGGTAAAAGGCGTGTGTGTGAGATATACCCAAGCTACAATGGACGAGGTGCGTGCTGCCGACTGCCTGATAGTCGATTGCTTCGGGCTCCTCTCGTCAATCTACCGCTACGGCAATGTGGCCTATGTGGGCGGAGGCTTCGGAGTGGGAATACACAATATACTTGAGGCGGCGGTGTACGGAATGCCTGTGTTCTTTGGTCCCAACAATGCCAAATTCCAGGAGGCTCAGCAACTGAAAGAGTGCGGTGGAGGAATAGAGATACAAGGTGCTGAGGCCTTTGCCGAACGTATGCTCCAGCTCTCTTCCAATCCCCAGTCACTGAAGATGGCAGGCGAGGCCTCGGGGAATTATGTATCGACAAATTCGGGTGCGACGCAAAAAATCCTCTCGATGCTCAAATTGTGATAAAATAACACGATACATAGGACGGGATTATGATATTTTTTCTATCTTGTCCGCAATAATCAACAGAATATTATCAACCTTTTAATTATTAAAGAATATGCAGTATTTGACAGACGAAAAATTGGTAATTGTAGGTGCAGCGGGTATGATTGGCTCGAATATGGCACAGTGCGCATTGATGATGGGTCTTACAAAGAACCTCTGCCTTTATGATGTGTTCTCACCCGAGGGCGTGGCTGAGGAGATGCGTCAGAGCGGTTTCGACGAAGTGAACATTACAGCTACTACCGATGTTGCCGAGGCATTCAAAGATGCTAAGTATATCATTTCATCGGGTGGTGCACCCCGTAAGGAGGGTATGACACGCGAGGACCTCCTGGCAGGCAACTGTAAGATTGCCGAGGAGCTCGGTAAGAACATCAAGGCATATTGCCCCGATGTTAAGCACGTGGTTATCATTTTCAACCCCGCCGACCTTACAGGTCTTGTAACTCTTCTCTACTCAGGCTTGAAGCCCGGTCAGGTTACAACACTCGCAGGTCTCGACTCTACACGCTTGCAGAATGCTCTTGCAAAGAAGTTCGGTGTAATGATGAGCGAGGTTACCGGTTGCGCTACCTATGGTGGCCACGGCGAGCAGATGGCCGTGTTCGGCAGCGCTGTTAAGATTGCCGGCAAGCCCCTTACAGAGCTCATCGGTACCGAGGAGTTCCCCGAGGCAGAGTGGGAGCAGATGAAGAAGGACGTTACACAGGGCGGTGCAGCAATCATCAAGCTCCGTGGCCGTTCATCGTTCCAGAGCCCCTCTTATCTCTCTGTTGAGATGATCCGTTCGGTTATGGGCGGCGAGACATTCCGTTACCCCGCAGGTACATACGTATCTAACGAGAAGTACAACCACATTATGATGGCTATGGATACAGTTCTCGACGCTAACGGTTGCTCATACAAGATGCCCGTTGGTACCGACGAGGAGATTGCTAAGCTCGATGCAAGCTACGAGCACCTTTGCAAGATGCGTGACGAGCTTGTGACACTCAACATTGTTCCTGCAATTTCTGAGTGGAACAGCATTAACCCCAACCTTTAATGTTTTTCGGGCAGCAGGCGTGCTTTGGAGGTTCTTCTTCTTTAGCGTGTCTATGGCCTGAATATTGATACCGGCAAGAGCGGCAGTCCATTCCACTGCCGCTCTTGTTGTTCTTTATATTGCTGAGGGCGTTTTTCTGGCTCAGTAGAAATTTACTGTGGATAACAATTCTTTCAACCGCCTTCCCGGTGTTATTTTTCGGCTATTCTCTCGTTGTAGTATTTTCTTCTGCTTTCTTTTTTTGTGAAAAAAAGAAACAAAAAACCTTGCACAAAAGAAATTGTCGCAAGTTCCCTTTGCTCGTGCCGCCGGAATGCGTGCACTCGGTCGGGTACTTGCTTGTCATTGCTGCTAACGGCTGTTTTAAGGGTGCTGCGGATCGCCCTCAGTTAGCCACGCTACGCGCGTCTAACTAGCGGTTAAACATACCTCGCACTGTTTCCTTAAAACAGCCTACCCGCAATTAAATTTCTTTTCGGCGTGCAGTTGGTCTAAGATTTACCTGTTGCTATAGATGAAAAATATTAGTCATTCAATGTGAATT
>JAFZIA010000019.1 GCA_017554605.1 Bacteroidaceae bacterium | reverse complement strand
TTTACTGTGGATGATAATTCTTTCAACCATCTTCTCGGTGTTATTTTACTGCTATTCTCTCGTTGTAATATTTTCTTCTGCTTTCTTTTTTTGTGAAAAAAAGAAACAAAAAACATTGCACAAAAGAAATTGTCGCAAGTTCCCTTTGCTCGTGCCGCAAGAGTGCGTGCACTCGGTCGGGCACTTGCTTGTCATTGCGGCCAACGGCTGTTTTAAGGGTGTTGCGGAACGCCCTCAGTTAGCCACGCTGTGCGCGTCTAACTAGCGGTTGGACGGTCCTCACACTATTTCCTTAAAACCGCCTACCCGCAATTGAATTTCTTTTCGGCGTGCAGTTGGTCTGAAAATTACCTGCTTAAAAAGATAAAATTATATGGTGTTCCATTGATATAAGCAAATTACCCACACCTTTTTTCTACTGAACCGGTATTTTGGCAAATATGGAAATTTTACGGTAAGAGACAAGGCACTCCCTTTATAGTTTGCTTCTATAAAAGGAGTGCCTTGTCGTTTGTCCTGTTCTATCAGAATTTCTTTTTACCTTTCCTTTCGCATATATTCTTGAAGTCGCACCACAGGCAGCGCTCCTCGTCGTCGGTAACGGAGAAGGGGGTGTTCACATCGAACAGCTCGCCGAGCTTGTACTCCAAGAGGGTCTTGAATTCTTCGTGCAGCTTCGATGCATCTTCAACTTTTTCTTTGTTTATATGTACAACAAAGTCCTCGCGTCTTTTTCCCCTTGCCTTGTTTATGTATATGAGCAGCGGCGAGGCTTTCTGTGCAATGCCCGACTCAAGTGCGGCAACAGAGTATAGCATTGCCTGGAATATGTAGTGCGGGTGATTGCCCTCGTGCGCGAATACCGCTTCAAGATTGGCGGGAAATTCCTGTTCGCTGCTAGTCTTGTAGTCGATAATCTCCAGCGTGCCGTTCTTTGTGTCGATGCGGTCGGTTCGTCCCCCAATGCAGAGTGTTACCGTTTCTCCTGTGCTCTCCTTTATATCCATATTAAAGGAGATTGTCTTTTCGCCGCCTTCGTATATGAATGGGGTATAATTGGCGTCCATACGCAGCTGGTACTGCATAAAGCATTTAAGAACTTCGCGGTTTATGAACTGTTCGCCATTATATACAGTGGGCATTGTACCGTTCTCGAAGAACTCTTCGCCGAATGCCTTGTCGATATAATGGAACAGTTTCTCTTCGTTGTCAATAAATGGGGTGAGCATATTCTCTTCAACCTCGCCGCGCTTGCCGCCAAGAAGCTCGTCGTAGAATATCTCCATTGCTTTGTGGAATATTTTTCCAAAGTCGTTCTTCTGTACTTCGGTTGTCACCTCCTGGAATTTTTGCAACCCTACGATGTAACGGTAGAAGAACCGTGCTCCGCAAGCAAGATAGCTGTTTATGGCACTTGGGGAGAGTATCCTCGCATTCCTGTTCCTGTTGCAGTCGTATATATTGCGCAGATGCTCAATCATCTCAGGGGTCTTTTTTATTTCCACGGCAATGTGCTTATGCTGCTTTTGCATAGATGTGAGCATTATCTTCTCTCCGCAGTGTCCGTCGGCCATTAGTTGCATAATGTAACGCGAGCACTCGCCACCAGTTGAGCTGCTGTCGTTGCTGTTGTACACTATCGTTACTTTTTCGGCGCGTTGCAACAGACGGTAGAAGTTGTACGCATATATCGAATCGCGATACTCGCTCAGCGTGAGTCCGAAGGCACGGCGCAGGTTGTAGGGAATAAAGGAATTCTCGCTGCTCTTCTTGGGTAGGTTGCCTTCGTTTGCCGACAGGAAAATAATATTCCTAAAGTCGAGGTTACGGCTTTCGAGCAGTCCCATAATCTGCATTCCAACAACCGGCTCGCCGTGGAAAGGTATTGTGGTGCTCGAAAGTATGCGCAGAAGTAGATTGCCGAGTGTGCGCATTGATAGTGTGAGCTCGTCCTCCTCGATAAGGTTGATAAGGCGCTGTATCTGTGTAAAGGCTTTCAGTTGTGCCTCCAAGAAAAGTTCGTTGTATATGTCGGCCTCGCTCTTTTCCTCGTCGCTGATATTGGCCTTGTAAGGGGTGCTACGCGCTATCCTTTGTATGATGTCGCCGAGCGATGTTATCCACATAAGTGTTGAGCTGTGGTGGGTGAATATTGTTGTCAGCAGTTCGTCGGCCTGTAACTCCTGCAATGTCGGGAAAAGTGCACGCTTGTTACATACGCTCTTGTCCACTTCTGCTGCTTTGGGGCAGTGTGTCAGTATGTAGGGGTGTGAGAGCACGTCGTGAACAGTCTCCAGTGTGAATGTTCCCTGGGTAGCATCGTATCCCTCGCATTGCAGTTTTATGAGGGTTTTTATAAGGTTGAATACGGGGGTGTGCGCAACGGGAAAGCCCATTGTTATGTTGCGTTCCTTTACTACGGGCGGAATAATGTGGTACACCGCCTCGAGCTGTGTTTCGTCGCACAGTATTACTGCTGTTTCAACCTCGTTCTCAGTGTCTATGTTCTTCTCTATCCACTGCGAGGCGTAGCGCATCTGTATGCTGTTGGTGTCTGCCGATACAATTTCGAATTTCTTATCGCCGATGTTGTTGTAGCCGGCATTCTTTATTGCGTTGGGGAAGAGTTCAAGGTTACGCCGCATAAAGCGTCCCGCCTCGTGGTGCCCGTCGTTTGTGTAGCTGTTGTCGTAGTCCCAGTAGAAGAGCGCCTTTCCGCTCTTCTGTACCTTGTCGAACAGCTTGCTCTCTACCTTGCTCAGCAGGTTGAAGCCCACAAAGGCGTATGTGGTGTGGGGGAGCGGAATGTCGTTGCTGCTCTCTATCGCATCGCGGTACAGCATTCCTTCGTAGGCAATTCCCTCGCTGCGCAATTGCTCCTTGAAGCTGTTGTATATTTTGCCCATCACCTCCCATATATGAAGGAAACGCTGCTTGAGCTTGCTCTCTTTCTGTGGCTTGAAGTTCACGAAGAACTGTCCCAATGCCTCCTTCTGCTCTTTGCTGAGTGTCTCGTCGGTTGTTCCGATGTTGTAAAGGTCGGTGATATTGGCAAAGAGCTTGTCGGCCTCGGCCATATTCTTGTCAACATCGTCGAAGTCCTTTATAAGAAGTTCGCCCCAACTGTAGAAACTGTCGATGCTTTCGGTGCTGTGCGTGTGGCGGACATACTCTTTGTAGAGCTTGCTCACAAGCAGTATCGGGTCGCCTATGGCTGCCTGGGTGCTCTGCTCGAAGAGCTCGCTTATGGTTATATATACAGGACTCCACATTGCCTTTCCGCTTATCTGCATCAGATACTCGTTGAAGAAGAGGCTTGCGCGCTTGTTGGGAAAAACCACAGCTACGTTGTGCAGCTCGCCGCCGAACCTGTCGTACAGGTCTTGTGCTACTATTTTGAGGAACGGTGTCATTTCTTTGCTAAGTTAACGGGTTCGATATGATTCTTGTATATATACCACAGATAGCCTTTTACGTCGGTGTATCCCATCTGTAGGAGGTTTTCCATATAATTCTGCACCTGCTCTTTGTGTTTATCTCTTGGGGCGGCAAATTTAAAGTCCACTACAATTGCTGTGCTGCCGTCTGTCATCACACGGTCGGGGCGACATACGCGTTGTTTGCCGTCGCGGTATAGAATGTTGCACTCATTGAATATCTTGTACCGTCCGCCGAACCACTCCTTAGCAAGAGGGTGGTCAAGCGCTTTTCTTATAAGTTTTGATATTTTTTCGCGTGCCTTGTCCGATGCTATGAGGCCTTGCATCTGCTTCTTTATGAGCTCCTGCTCAAGCTCCTCGCCGGTTATGAGGTGCGACATTATATCGTGCTGTAGCTCTCCAATATCCATATATTCGGTATCCAGCAGCTCGCTGTTGCTTGTTGCAAGGAAACGCGCGAGGTTGTTCGATTGGCGCGAGCTAAGGTGATTTTCGTACGACACGAATGGCTGATAGCCCTCAACGGCTTTCTTAGTAAACGGGTTGTTGTCCTCTTCTTTCTTGGTTGTGCCTTTCTCTTCTTTCGAGGGCAGTATGCTACCGTAGGTGAATATGCCCTTTTCCTTGTCGAAGATTGAGCCGTCGAGCTGGATGTTCTCTACTGCATATCCGAGGGTCTGCTGAATGGTGTCACTCTTGTCGTCTTTGCTTGTGAATATGAAAAGATTGTGCGAAGCGCGTGTAAATGCCACGTACAACAGATTGAGATTGTCGACAAGCTCGAATAGTGTCTCGCGGTAATAGTCCTCGGAGTATGCCGACTGGCGCATTTTTTCGGTGTATTCTATAGGTAAAAGGTCTATCATTCCGAACGGCTGACCTTGCGGGTTGCACCACAGAATTTTCTCTTTCATCATCTTGTGCCACTCTTTTGTGATATTGCCGTTGCAGAATGGTACAATCACTGTGTGGAACTCCAGACCCTTGGACTTGTGTATTGTCATTATGCGTACACTCTCCTCCTGGCCCTCGGGGATAGTCTTTTCGCTAAGCTCGTCGTCCCACCCCTGCAGAAGCTCGCTTAGATTGCAGTTGTTTCTTTGGATATATTCCGACGCGTAGTCGAGGAAAGAGTAGAGGTAGGGCTCTTCGCCCTCGATGCTGCCCAGGTTGAGGATTGCTATAAGCTGTTCTATTATTTCGTTCACCGGCTCCCCGGCAAGTGTTTCCTGTTTCTCTACAAGCGTTTGTGGGAGCAATATTGCTGTAGAATTTTTTACAGTGAACAACTCGGTAGGGGATAGTTCTTTCTTCAGAACATATCGGCTGTATGCAATTGCAAGCTCTGCCGTGTTGAGCTTGTCGTCGGGGCGGGCAACGTAGCGCAGTGCTGCAATGAGTATGCGCAGTGCTGCCGACGAAGATAGTTCGTAGGCGCTCTCCGATACAATACTGAATTCGGGAAATTCGCGGTTGAAGTCTTCTACAATGTCGGGTATCTCCTTTTTCTTTCTTATGAGTATTGTAATGTCCGACGGCTTTACACCCTCTTTGCGTAGCAGTGTGCCGAGCGTTTTTGTCAACTGTAAGCGTGCGGCTGCTGTCCTTGCTTCCTGGTTCTCCTCGCTCTCGAGCAGGTGCACCTCGGCATATCCTTTTGCGCTTTTTTTGTTGGGAAACTGTACAACGTCGCTGTATGCACGCTTTAGGTCGTCTAATCGTGTGCCCAGGTCTGTGGCGTATGTACCGTCTATCATTCTCACCGCAGCAAGGAACAGTGCATTGTTGAATTCTACCACATTTTGCTGGCTGCGGTAGTTTATGGTGTTGTTGCTGCTGTTCTTGAGAATCTCTGTATTGTAGTTACCGATGCCCTTGTTCGTAAAGTGGCTGTCGATGCTATTCAGAATATTCCAGTCGCTGTTGCGCCAGCGATAAATGGCTTGCTTTACGTCGCCCACAATGAGGTTGAAGCCTCCGCGCGACATAACCTCGTCGAGCAGTACCTTGAAGCAACTCCACTGCAGCTTCGAGGTGTCCTGGAACTCGTCGATGAATATGTGGTTTATCTCTGTTCCTATCTTTTCGAATATGAACGATGTGTCGTCCTCTATCATACGGCTGAGCAGATAGGTTGTCTGCGCCAGCAAGAAGCGGTTCTCGCGGTTGTTCTCCTGTTGAAGGGTCTCGGCTATGCTGTTGAGGAGGCGCAGTTGGTGGAAGCGTGTGAGCGATATTGTGCAACTGGTCAGATTGGGCTGTTCGCTGTCGTATATATCCTGGCTCCTTTGCAAAAGTCCCGCAACATAATCGCAGTCGGCTGGTGAGAGCTTGCTGCATATCTTGGTAGGATTTTGTATATATCCGAGGGAGCGTTTCCCCAGTGGAAGCGGTACTCCGCTGAGCATTTTTTCGAAATGCCCCCAAGCGCCGCTGCTCTTATACTGAAAATCGTCGACGGTAAGATTTTGTCTTTGTGCCATTGCAAAGAAATCGTTTGCTATAGCCTTTACGCGCGAGAAGATATTCTCTTTTACTGCCTGCAGTGCATTGCGGTACTCAATGAGAATCTTGCCGTTGTCCTTTTTAATCTGTTGGCGCATATTCTCGCCCTTCTCCTGGTACTCCTCCTTGAGGATATTCTGTGCAAAGCTCTTTATTGTACTGTGTACGCCCCAGCTCTTTCCGTTGTCGAGGTGTTCCTTTATATACTCCACCAGCCACTGCATTTCGTTGCTGTCGGGTGTGAGCCGCCTTATCATAAGGTCGACGCAGTCGTCGAGCAGCTTGCTGCCGTCGATGTTTATCTCAACGTCGCCGCTTAGCTGTAGTTCCTTTGCAAGGCCTCGCAATACGCTCTGGAAGAAGGCGTCTATCGTCTGTATGCGGAAGTGCCCGTAGTCGTGCAGCATAATGTGCATTGCTTCTCCGGCACGTGCGCGTATCTGTTGCTCGTCGAGGTGGGGGAATGTGTCCCTTATCTTCTCGTAGTACGATTGCGACGAGGGCAGCGAGTGGGCAATGCCGTACAACTGCCCAAGAATGCGCTCTTTCATCTCACCTGTTGCCTTGTTGGTAAAGGTCACCGCAAGCGTGT
This sequence comes from Bacteroidaceae bacterium, assembly GCA_017554605.1. Taxonomy (GTDB): domain Bacteria; phylum Bacteroidota; class Bacteroidia; order Bacteroidales; family Bacteroidaceae; genus HGM04593. The sequence continues at coordinate 24,645 of JAFZIA010000019.1, read as the reverse complement.
GGCGGTAGGCCCCGGGATTGGCAATGAGCAGCTTTATATATTCTACGGCAAGGGTGAATGTCTTGCCCGAGCCTGCCGATGCGCGATATATGTATAAGGTCTTGTCCATAATATGCCTGTTGTTGGTTGGAGCTTCTTAAAATTGTTGTTTAATCTCAACTGAGCTTTTTCCGCCGCGTTTCTTCTTGACGCATATTTGTGTGGGGATACGTTCAATCATATTTGAGAGGTGCGATATTACGCCTATCTTGCGTCCTTGGCTTTGCAGATGCTCCAGTGCCTCCATCGCTACGCGCAGCGTGTCGCTGTCGAGCGAGCCGAAGCCCTCGTCGATGAAGAGCGACTCTATGCTCATATTGCTCGATGAGAGCGACGACAGTGCAAGCGCCAATGCAAGCGACACAAGGAATGTCTCTCCGCCCGAAAGGGTGTTCACGGTACGGCGTTCCGACAGCATATCGAGGTCGATAATCATCAGTGCAAGGCTGTCGGGGGCAGTGCGCACCAGTTGGTAGCGGCTGGAGAGTTGCTTGAGGTGGATATTGGCGTATGCCAGCATAATGTCGAGGGTGTATCCCTGTGCTATCATACGGAATTTCTGTCCCTTTGCCGAGCCGAACATCTCGCACAGGCGTTTCCAGTCGGTGGAGTAGGCGCTTGCAGCCTCCTGCTCTTTGCGCAGTTGCTCTGTACGTTGCTTGTTCTCTTTGTCGCTGTTCAGCTTAACGGTTATCTGCGTTATATTCTCTATGCGTTGCGCTGTCTGCTGCCTGAGTTGCTCCTGCTCCAGGGTAAGGCTCTCCTTCCCTTCGTCGCCGGTGGGCCTTACTGCCGATTGTGCGTGTTGCTCAATGTTGCGCACGCGTTCGTTGAGCTGTGCTTTTGCCTGCAGCAGATTATCGTTTGCAGCGGTTACCGTGCGGCGCATCTTCGTACACTCCTCTATGCTTATCTGCATAAGCTCTTCCAGCAGTGTGCGGTCAATCCTCTCACGGTTCTCTGTCAGGAACTCCGATATTATGTTGTCGAGCCTGAGGGCCTCTTCCTTTCCCGCGGCAATGCTCTTCTGCAGCGTTGCTATATTCTGCCTGGTCTTTGTGAGTGCGACAAGAAGCTCATTGCGCTGCAGTGTGTATTGCGAGAACTCCTTTCCGTATCTCTCAATCTCTTTCCTGTAGTACTCCGTTATCTCGTCCACGCTTTTTGCGCTGCCCAGAATGGCCGACAGTTGTCGGGTACATTCGTCTATCTTCTTTATTGCTGCAGCGGAGCTTTCCTTGTTGCCGGCAATGCCAGTCTCCAGTTCCTTTATGCGCTTCTCGGTGTTGAGCAATGTGTTGTACTCAACCGATATTTGCTGTTCGAGCTCTGTCGAGCGGTTGCTTTTCTTGCTCCACTCCTTGGCTCTCTCTTCAATAATGGCGGCCAATTTCTCTATTTCGGCAATGGGGTTGCCGCTCTCTCTTATCCAGTCGTTCTTTTGCAGCGGGGCAATTATTCCCAGCAGATTGTCAAGGCGTGAGCCGTAGATTTTCTTGTAACTCTCGATTGAGGTGGCAAGCGACGCAGCCTCGGTCCTTGTCTTTTCTATATTTTCGCTCAGACGCTTTATGTTTGCCTCGTTCTGTGTGCGTGCTTCCTGCAGTTCCTTTTCTTTCAGTATATTCTCTGTAACCTGTGCGGTGCTGTGGTGACGGCTTCCGCAAACGGGGCAGGGCTCCCCCTCTACGAGCTGCCGGCGCAGAGTGGCAATTTCGAGTGTGAGTGTGGCCTTGAGTTTTTCGGCTTCTTCCTGTGCAGCAGATAGCTGCTGTTCGAGGAGTAGCTGTTGACTTTTTGCCCCCTCGAGCATAATGTTTTTCTCCCTTATTTGTCCGATGGCATCATTGGCATCGGCAATATTTGTCGATATTACCTCGCAGCGTGTGATGATGCCGCTGTATATTGCGTTGGACTCCAACCACTCTTTAATCCGCTTTTGCTCTTCTGAGCCCTGGGCTATTGCCTTGCTGCTCTTGTCTTGCTGCGCAGTGCATTGCTCAAGTGCCTTGGCTGTTTCGGCAAGCTGTCTCTCGCTTTCTTTCAATCGTGCCTGATAGTTGGCGCGTTCTGTCTCAATCTTTGTCGCTTCTATGATGAGGGGTTCTATTTCGGCACGTTGCTTCTCTATACTTTCTTTGTTCCTTGTGCACTCTTCGAGCTTTTTCTCGGCAGTTGCGTGCGCCTCTTCCTCTGTGTGCAGTTGTTGGCCAAGGGAAACAGCCTCTGTCTCTTCCTCCTGGATTCTTTTCTTTGTGCGCAGAGCCTCGTTGTATGTGTCGCGCACCGGTTGTACAATCTCGGCCTGTTCAATGGTTCTGATTGTAGCAGCGAGCTTTTCCATTGCTGCGTTGCATTGCTCTACATTCTTGACGGCGCTCTCCTTCTCCTTCTCCAGATACTCGCTACGCTCAATCCACTTGAGCTTTTCCATTATCTGCGAAAGGTGTTTCTCCTCTTCTTCGGCAGCAGCCGTCAGGCTTGCTTTTTCTTCGAGCAGTTGAGCGCACTCTTCGGGGGAGAGCAGTATTATCCCCTCCAGCTTCTCATCTATTTTCTTGAGTTCAGCTTCGGCGGCACTGCTTTTCTCATATATTCGCTGCGATATGCGTGCATAGATTTCTGTTCCTGTGAGTTTCTCCAGAATGTCGGCCTTCTCGTTGGGCGATGCTTTCAGGAATGCCGAGAACTCGCCCTGCGCAAGAAGGACGGCGCGTGTGAACTGCTCGTAGTTGAGACCTAAAAGTTTTTCTATTGTTTTCTCGTTTTCGCTCTTGCTCTTCGAGATGAACTGATTCTCGGTTATACAGTAGAGTTCGCATTTTGCAGGCTGTATATTGCCGTCGGCCCTGTTGCGGGAACGGTTGACACTCCAGCGTGAGCGGTACTCCTTGCCGTTGAGTGCAAGGAACTCTACCTCGGCGTATCCGTCGCCTGTGCCGTGCCGCAGTATGTTGCGGCAGTCGTTCTCCTTTATGCCTTCATCCTCTCTCTCCAATCCTCTGTCGGTCTTTGCCTTGTGAGTGCGTGGCGACTTGTAGAACAGGGCTATGCACATTGCATCGAGCAGTGTGGTCTTTCCCGAGCCTGTGTTGCCGGTTATTGCAAATATGCCGGCCGAACGCAGTGGCTCGCTGCGGAAATCTATTGCAAATTCTCCCTCTATCGAGGCAAGGTTCTTGCCTTTTATGGACAGTATCTTCATAATATTCTACTCGTTGTGGTCCCTTTCGTTCTCTATCTCCCTTATCACTTGCAGCATCATATCCCTCATTGTCAGGGGCATCTCTTCCTGGTTGTAATGCCGGCAGAAGTAGTCGTTGGCAAGAGACATCGGGTCTATCTTTTTGAGCTCGTCGTAGGTGAGGGGTGCTGCAAGTGAGCTTTCCCCCCTTTGCGATACGGCTTCTATTCGTGTCAGACGCACGGCGCGTCCCTCCAGTGCTGTCTCTATCTGATGTCTCATTGTGGGTTCAGGACCATTGATAAGTACTCTTATCTCCAAATATGGCGACGACGGGCCAATATCGCCCTTGGGCAGTTTTTCTATTGCTTCGAGCACTTGCGGCAGCAGTAGCGGCTCGTCGGGAATGCTCAGCAACTTTGCCGGTGTATCGAATATTATCTTTCGGGTGGCTGTGGTATTCTCCTCTATTGTCACAAGTGTGATGCTCTGACTGTTGCAGCGCTCCGAGAATGACATTGGGAGCGGTGAGCCCGAATAGCGTACATTGTCCTTGTTTGATACTCTCTGTGACTTGTGCAGATGCCCGAGTGCAACGTAGCTTATATCCTCGGCTACCGCAGATATGTCTACGCTATCCAGTCCTCCTATTACAGGGCGTTCCGAGTTGTCGCCTGTCGACAGTATGCTGCCCGATGCGTGCAGGTGTCCCATTGCTATTATGGTGGAGTATTTTTGTCTGGCAATCGCGATAAGAGAGGTGTATAGTGCTTTTATGCCTTCGGGGTAGCTCTCGGCAGCGGGGTAGTCGCCTTGTCTCAGATAGGGGACAGCAAGGCAGCAGGCCTCGTCCGATAGTGGAATTATAAGGTTATCGTAATCGATGTCTCCGCTGGCTGTGCGATGCACTGTTCCGCGTATCGTTATATTGAAGCTCTCGAGTAGTGGTGACGGCGCTTCGAGTCGTGCGCCCGAGTCGTGGTTGCCGGCTGTGATTATTATCTGCAATTGAGGATTGGTACGGGTTATAGTGCACAAAAAGTCGTACAGCATCTTCTGTGCAGCAGCCGAGGGGTTGGGAGTGTCAAATACATCGCCAGCAATGAGCAATACATCGGCCTCTGTCTCTTTCAGTTGTCTCTGCAACCAAGTCAGGAATGCCTTGTGTTCGCTGGTTCGTTCAAACTCATAGAAACTCTGTCCCAAATGCCAGTCGGCAGTGTGTATAATCTTCATTGCAGATGTTTTTTTTTGCTCCTATTCCAGGGTGGACGGTTTAGTGTTATTATCCTTGTTGTGTTTTTTACGACGGTAGTTGCGCCTGTTCTTGCGTTCGGGTTTCTGTTGTGTCTCGCTGGGCTGCGGGGTGGCAACGGTTTCCTTTGCGACGGGCTGTGTATCTGCCGGTTTCTTGCGCTGTCTGTTGCGGGGCTTGTCGGCATTGCCGCGTTGGCCTTTTCTCTCACTGTGCTGACGGCGGCGGCCTCTGCGACCTTTCTTGTCGGTATTGTTCTTCTTTGGAGCATACTCGGGTGCTTCGCCAAGCTCGGCAGGCAGGGGAAGTTTCTCTACCTCCTGCTCCATAAAGTCCTCTATTTTTCCAAAGTAGCTCTGGTCCTCTACCGATATAAGTGTTACGGCACGTCCCTCGCTGCCGGCGCGTGCCGTACGTCCTACGCGGTGTATATAATCGTCGCAGTCGCGTGGAACATCATAGTTTATCACCAGGCGTATGTCGTCTATGTCTATTCCTCGTGCCAGAATATCCGTTGCTACGATAATATCAGTTTGTCGGCTCTTGAAGCGGTACATAATCTCGTCGCGCTCGCTCTGAGTGAGGTTGCTGTGCATCTCGCCCACGTTATATCCCTGCTTCTTCAGTGCAATGGATATGTCCTTCACCTTGTCCTTGCGCGATGTGAAGAGTATCACGCGCTCGGGCTTCTCGCCATTGAAGATATGCTTTACGATGGCTGTCTTTTGCGGTTCGTAGCACACGTAAGCCTGCTGCTTTATTCCGTCGGCAGGTTTTGCAAGCGACAGGGTTATGTGTACGGGGTTGTTCAGAATATTGTCGGCAAGGCGACGTATCTCTTGCGGCATTGTTGCCGAGAAGAGCATTGTCTGACGCTCTTTGGGCATTTGCTTGGCTATGGTCATAATGTCGTTGTAGAATCCCATATCCAGCATTCTGTCGGCTTCGTCGAGTATGAAGAATGAAACACGCGAGAGGTCGATGTTTCCCAGGGTGATGTGGCTGATGAGACGTCCCGGTGTTGCTACTATTATGTCGGCGCCGCGCGACATTCCTCGCAGCTCCTGCTCGTAGCGCTGGCCGTCGTTTCCACCGTACACAGCCACGCTCGATACTGGCATAAAGTATGTAAAACCCTCCAACTGGCGGTCTATCTGCTGGGCAAGCTCGCGTGTGGGTGCCATAATTATGCAGTTGATGGCATCCTCGGGGTATCCGCCGCAACACAGCTTGTTGAGCACGGGTAGCAGGTAGGCAGCAGTCTTTCCTGTTCCTGTCTGTGCCACGCCTATTAGGTCGCGTCCCTCCATAAGCGGCTGAATGGTTTTTTCTTGTATGGGTGTGCAGGTCTCGAAGTTCATAGCATCGAGTGCGTCCAATATCTCGTCCTCAAAATCAAAGTCGGTAAAATACATTCTGTTTATCTCTTATTGTATTATGCTGTTTAGGAAGCTGTTTGAATTTACTATGTTACTGCTGAAAAACAATTTTCAAATATTCATCAAACGGAATTCAAGCAGTTTCCAAATGTTGCCTTAAACAATGGCTTTTTCTCTTATTTCGGTGCTTTTTTGTAAAGGTATATGGCAATGAAACTGTATACAATATTTGGTAGCCACACTGCAATAACTACGGGCATCTGCTCGGCAAATGCTGATGATATTGCCTGGAAAAGTATATATGAGAAGCTCAGTCCCAATCCTATTCCCAGCGACAGTCCCATTCCACCCTTTGTTTTTTTCGACGACAGCGAGGCGCCTATGAGCGTAAGTATGAACGCTGCAAACGACATTGCAATGCGCTTGTGATACTCCACCTCGAAGGGTTTGATGTTGGCCATTCCACGGGCACGTTGCTTGTCGATATAATCGCTCAATTGGGGGCTTGTCATTGTCTCCTGTTGTCCTTCGGATACAAGAAAGTCGCCCGGCTCAATCTTTATTATAGTGTCGAGCGGGATACGCTTCTCGGCTCTTATAATCTCGTTGTTGTCGGTGAGTTCGCGTATCGTCCAGTTCTTTGCCGTCCATTTGTGCTTTTCGTTGGCACTATATGTGATTGTGCGGGCTGTCATATGCGATACTAGTTTCTTGTCGCGGAACTTGTCGAGCGAGAAGCGGTAGCCTGTGCGGTTGCGGCTGTCGTAGCGCTCAAAGTAGGCTACGGTGCTGTCGTCAACCTGAAGCTGTATGTTGCGTGCCATTTCCACAACGTCGCGTCGCTTGTGCTTGACCTCAAAATCCATACGCGTCTTGTTGCCCACAGGTATGATGTAGGCGCTTAGCACGAATGTCATTGCTGCTATTATGGCAGCCGAAATCATATAAGGGCGCAGCAGTCGCTTGAAACTTACTCCAGCAGCGAACATTGCTATTATCTCCGATGTCTCGGCCAGCTTCGACGTGAAATATATTACGGCGATGAACACGAACAGTGCGCTGAACGTGTTGGCATAGTAGGGCACCAGATTAAGATAATAATCCATTATGATAGCTTTCATAGGTGCATTCGATGTGGTGAACTTGTCGAGGTTCTCGTTGTAGTCGAATACCACTATTATGGCTATTATAAGGGCAATAGCAAAGAAGTATGTTCCAAGGAACTTTGCTATTATGTACCGGTCGAGTCTTTTAATTTTCAGTTCTTCGAGCCACTTCATCTTTTTCTTTTTTTATAGTCGTCGTGTCACTTCGGTGAGCATATTCTTTTTCCATTCGGCATAGTTGTCCGACAGGATGTGCTTGCGTGCTTCGTTTGTGAGCCATACGTAGAAGGCGAGGTTATGAAGCGATGCAATTTGCATAGCCAATAGCTCCTGCGATACAAAAAGGTGGCGCAAATATGCTTTGCTGTACTGTGTATCCACATACGATGCTCCGTCCTCCTCAATTGGCGAATAGTCGTATTTCCACTTTTCGTTACGCATATTCATTATGCCGTGCTTTGTAAAGAGCATTGCATTGCGTCCGTTGCGGGTGGGCATTACACAGTCGAACATATCCACACCGCGCTCTATGGCTTCGAGGATATTTGCGGGAGTACCCACTCCCATCAGATAGCGGGGCTTGTCGGTGGGTAGTATCTCGTTCACCACCTCAATCATCTCGTACATCTTCTCGGCGGGCTCGCCCACGGCAAGTCCTCCGATTGCGTTTCCTGCGCACTCCTTCGATGCTATATATTCGGCCGAGCGGCGGCGCAGTTCGGGGTAGACGCAACCCTGCACAATGGGGAAGAGTGCCTGCTCGTAGCCGTAAAGCGGTTCTGTTTGCGACAGGCGTTCTATGCAGCGGTCGAGCCAACGGTGTGTGAGTTCCATCGATTTTTTTGCGTAGTTGAAGTCCGATGTTCCAGGAGGGCATTCATCGAATGCCATCATAATGTCGGCACCTATGCTGCGCTCGATGTCCATCACTCTCTCGGGCGAGAAGAAATGCTTTGAGCCGTCGATGTGTGAACGGAACTCAACTCCTTCCTCGCTCATCTTGCGAATCTCCTTTAACGAGAATACCTGAAAGCCGCCACTGTCGGTGAGTATCGGGCGGTCCCAACTGTTGAACTTGTGCAATCCGCCTGCACCCTCGAGTACCTCGAGGCCAGGGCGTAGGTACAGATGGTAGGTGTTGCCAAGAATTATCTGCGCCTTAATGTCGTTCTTGAGCTCGGGTATCTGTACGGCTTTTACCGAGCCCACCGTACCCACAGGCATAAAGATTGGTGTCTCAATGTCGCCGTGGGCTGTGTGCAGAATACCAGCGCGTGCCTTGCTGCCGTTGTCAGTATGTAGTAAGTCGAATTTCACTTGTGTCTCTCTTTTTATTGCGTTAGTTGATTGTCAAGGGGTGCTTCACTTTTTCGTCGAGCAGTGCAATATGTAGTACCTCCTTTATGTCCTCGACGTAGTGGAATGTGAGTCCCTCGAGGTAAATTTCGGGTATTGCTTCTATGTTCTTGCGGTTCTCGTGGCACAGGATTATTTCTTTTATGCCAGCACGCTTGGCTGCAAGAATCTTTTCTTTTATACCTCCCACGGGGAGTACTTTACCACGCAGGGTAATCTCGCCTGTCATTGCAAGGTTGGGCTTTACTCTGCGTTGGGTGAATGCCGATGCAAGGGCTGTGGTCATAGTGATACCTGCCGATGGACCGTCCTTGGGAATAGCTCCTTCGGGCACGTGCAGGTGTACGTTCCAGTGCTCGAATGCCTCGTATGGTATTCCTATTTGGTCGGCGTGTGCCTTGATGTATTGCAGGGCAAGCATTGCCGACTCTTTCATCACGTCGCCCAAATTTCCGGTGAGGGTTATTCCCTCGCCCTTTCCTCGGCTCAGGCTTGTCTCGATGAAGAGTATTTCGCCACCCACTGCGGTCCACGCCAATCCTGTTACCACGCCGGCGTAGTCGTTGCCTTGGTATTTGTCGCGTGAGTACTCCTGCGGTCCAAGCAGCTCTTTCAGATGCTCGGGCTTTACGGTTGTATATGCAAATTCCCCCTCGGTAGCCTTTTGGCAAGCCAAACGACGGAATATTTTTCCAATCTTCTTTTCCAGCGTACGTACTCCCGACTCGCGTGTATAGTCCTCTATGATTCTCTCTATGGTATTTTTTCTTATTGTAATTTTCTCACCTGCAATACCGTTGGCCTCCATCTCCTTGTGTACAAGGTGTCTGCGGGCAATCTCAATCTTCTCCTCGGTCAGATAGCCGCTCACCTCTATCAGCTCCATTCGGTCGAGCAGAGGGCCAGGGATACTTGCAAGGTCGTTTGCCGTTGCAATGAACATTACCTTTGAAAGGTCGTAGTCGATGTCGAGGAAGTTGTCGTGGAATGTGCCGTTCTGTTCGGGGTCGAGCACTTCGAGTAGCGCCGATGAGGGGTCGCCGTGGTTCGATACTCCACCCACCTTGTCAATCTCGTCAAGAATGAATACAGGGTTGTCGCTGCCTGCCTTCATAATGTTCTTTATGATGCGTCCAGGCATTGCGCCGATGTATGTGCGGCGATGGCCTCGTATCTCCGATTCGTCGTGTACACCACCGAGTGACATTCTCACATATTTGCGTCCAAGAGCCTCGGCTATTGATTTTCCAAGCGAGGTCTTACCTACTCCCGGGGGACCGTACAAGCAGATGATGGGCGACTTCATATCACCGCGTAACTTTATCACCGCAAGATGCTCAAGGATGCGCTCCTTTACCTTTTCGAGTCCATAGTGGTCGCGGTCGAGCACTTTTTGTGCATTCTTTATGTCGAGATTGTCGTTGCTGCACTCGCCCCAAGGAAGGCTTACAAGTGTTTGCAAGTAGTTGAGCTGTACGTGGTAGTCGGGTGTCTGGGGGTTGATGCGCTCGAGCTTCATTGTCTCGCGCTCGAATGTCTCGCGCATTGCATCGCTCCACTTCTTACCCTCGGCCTTGCGCATAAGCTCGTCAATATCCTGCCCCTGTGCCGAGCCACCGCCAAGCTCCTCCTGCATATTCTTTATCTGTTGCTGAAGGAAATACTCGCGCTGCTGCTGGTCGAGCTCAATGTGGGTGCGCTGGTGAATCTGCTGCTGCAGGCGTGCATACTCGAGCTCCTGGAATATCAAAATGCCCAAGTGGTAGGCACGCTCAATGAACAAATCCTCGCTTATGAGCTTGAACTTCTCGTTGATGTCGCATTTTATGTTGGCGCACAGGAAATTGACAAGCAGGGCATCGTCGTCGATGTTCTTGAGTGCAATTGCACCCTCGTTGTGTGCCTCGGTCAGGCGGAAGAGTTGTGTGGCGTCCTCGCGCAGTGAGTTAAGCAGTGTTCTGAATTCCCTGTTCTCCTCATCGGGTATAATATCAACTCGTGGCGACACCATTCCGTGCATATAGGGGCGCTTGGTGGTAATCTCTTTGAGGTCGATTCTTTCAAGTCCTTGAAGCACTATTGTCGTAGTCTCATCGGGCATTTCAAATACTTTCAGAATCTTAGCGCTTGTACCTATGTGGAAAAGGTCCTCCTTGGTGGGGTGTTCTATATTTGCTTGTCTTTGACAGAAGACACCTATTGTCTCTTTTGATTTCTCTACGCTACGCACCAATTTGAGCGAACTTTCCCGTCCTACACTCACTGTGAGTATGGCCGAGGGAAAAAGGAACATATTACGTAGCGGAAGCAAGGGTATTGCCTTGTCATAATCCTCTTTGTTGCTTTTGAGTCTCTCGCCGATACCTACCTCGGTAACCACCGAGAAACCCTTGATAGTTTCTTTTTCGTTATTCTCTTTATTCATATATCTCTTGTTTTTCTTTTTTTCTGTCGGTAAAAAATGCCAATGCGCGTTGTTGTGGTTAATTCCGATTTGCGCTTGTATGGCAAAATTATTGCGAAGATACAAAAATTTTGTCTATTGCCGATAAAAAAATGTGGTTAATTTTCTAAAATTAATAATGTGGGTATTTTGTGAGTGATTTTTTTCTTTCAAGTGCGAACTTTTACCCGTCAAGTCGTTTTTCTTTTGTTATTATTGTGTAATTTTGCACTTCGAAATAGAAAATTGCAGTGAGTGAGAAAAAAGAAAGTATATTGTTTTTGATTAACCCCAAGTCGGGTGTCCAAAATAAGAAGAATTTGCCCAAGCTTATTGAAAGCACAATAGACAAGGGCAGGTTCGATTTTTCTATTATGCACACTCAGTATGTGGCGCACGCGAGCGAGCTTGCAGCGCAGGCTGTCGCTCAGGGTGTTGACGCCGTTGTCGCTGTCGGTGGCGACGGCACGGTGAACGAGGTCGCACGCTCGCTTGCCGGGCACAGCACAGCGCTTGGAATTATCCCTTGCGGCTCGGGCAACGGCTTTGCCCGTCACGTGGGCATTCCCATTGACCCCAAAGGGGCGATAGAGTTCATAAACAGCTCCCGGGCGGTGGGTGTAGACTATGGCAAGATAAACGGTGTCCCGTTCTTCTGTACCTGCGGCATCGGGTTCGATGCTTTTGTTAGCAACAGCTTCGCGAAGGGACGGCAGCGCGGTCCGATAGGTTATTTCCATAATATGCTAATAGATTGGCTTAACTACAAGCCCGAGGTGTATGAGGTTGAGACCGAGACTCATAGCGAGCATTATAATGCCTTTCTCATAGCTTGCGGCAACGCTTCGCAGTATGGCAATAATGCCTATATTGCTCCAAGAGCTTCCATCAAGGACGGGCTTTTGAGTGTGACGATATTGGAGCCTTTTACCCCGTTCGACGTGCCGTTGATTCTTGGGCATATGTTCGGGCACAGGATAAACAGCAATAGCCACGTCAGGACGCTTGAGAGCCGGTGGGTAAAGATAAGGCGCAAGAGTGCTGGGGTGGTGCATTTCGACGGTGAACCGATGGAGATGGACGCGGAACTTTTTATTGAGATAGTCCCCTCGGGGTTGAATGTACTTGCCGCACCAGGCTGGGACGGGACGAGTGTGCCTGTGCCCATATATAAGCAAGTTGCAGACTTGTTGAGCAGCTCGCTGCCGATGGTCGATGACCTTCAACTGAATATACCTATACCTCCTTTGCCCTGGGCTGCTGACAAGGATAAAATAAAAAAGAATAATAAGAATGATAAGAATAAAACGGGTGGCTGATTGGTTGCCCGTTTTTTTCTTGGTGCCACTTTGTCAGTCTGTGATTTTTATGTAGAAATCGCGCAGCAGCTCTTTTGCTTCGCTGCTGTATTGTCCGGGTGAATCCTCAAGGATAAAATCCTTAATCTCGGGTTGTGTGTGCACGCCTTTTACAAATTCAACGAGCACTCGCTTGGGTAATTTGTGTGGCAGTGTTCGCACACGTAGTATTCTTCGTGTGGATAGTCCTTTGAACAGTGCCTCGTTGCACCACAATTCACAAATGTCGGCGGGAATTACAACAGACAGTGTCCCTCCGTCGGCCAGCAGCTCCTTGGCGCATTGCATCAGCGCGCTACAGGGCAGGGTGGAGTCGTGCCGCGCTGTCGTGCGGGCTGCGTCGGGGCACTTCAGACTGCCGATGAAGAATGGCGGGTTGCTTACTATTGCATCGAAAGGCTGGCTGCTCCTGTATCCGAGAATATCGGCATTTACAATCTCAATCCTCTCCTTCCAGGGCGAGGCATCGGCATTTTCCCTTGCCTGTGCTGCGGCCTCCTTATCTATTTCCACTGCGGTGATGCGCGCGCCGCTACGCTGTGCTGCCATAATTGCTATAAGCCCGCTGCCGCACCCTATGTCGAGTATGTGCTTGCTGCCGGCAATGTCGGCCCACGCTCCCAAAAGGCAACCGTCGGTGCCCACTTTCATAGCGCAACGCTCTTGCTTTATCGTGAACTGCTTGAATTTGAACATAAATGCGTAGGGGAGAGGGTTTGTGTTTGTGGAACGGGCAAAAATACGTGCTGTAAAAACCAAAATAAACAGCCGTATGAGACTGTTTATCTATCCTTGAGCCGAGTCGGGGACTCGAACCCCGGACCTACTCATTACGAATGAGTTGCTCTACCAACTGAGCTAATTCGGCAACGATGTTTGCTTTTGGTTTCGGGGGTGCTGTGTGCCACCCTCTGCTTTTATCGGACGCAAAGGTAATGATAAAAAATGTCCGATGCAATTTTTATGCACCTTATTTTTTATAAAATAAATGGCAATTTATGCTTGCCGATAAAAAAAAATACCATAACTTTGTAGACGGTTTTCGCGGGCATAACTTTTGGTATGTGACGTAGGGAATCATTAATGAATGATTATGTTTATGTATAGCGTGATGAATGAGTTGACACAAAATGTACAAGGTTGCAAGCTGCGCTCGTGCAAAGAAACTGTTTCGCGCGTAATCATTAGTGCATCATTATCTGCTATATGATTTTATACAGTCGTTTCCTTTGTAAGGAGCGACTTTTTTTATTGTAAGGAAAGAAAATAAGTAAAAAAGTAATATACTATGGAACCTCTATTACACGAGTGTGGCGTTGCAATGATTCGTCTGCGCAAGCCTCTTGACTATTACAGTGAGAAATACGGAACTTGGGCATACGGAATGAACAAGCTGTTCCTGTTGATGAATAAACAGTACAACCGCGGACAGCAGGGAGCCGGTATTGCCTGCGTAAAGCTGAAAGCCAATCCCGGTGAGGATTATATGTTCCGTGAGCGTGCCGAGGGTGCAGGTGCAATATCGCAAGTATTTGCCGATGCCGAGAAGAGTATGCTCGCTCACCCCGCAGCGATGAGAAACGATGCCGAGTATGCATACAAGAATTTCAGTTTCGCCGGCGACCTTTATATGGGTCACCTCAGATACTGCGCAACCGGTAAGACCGGCCTGCAGTACGTGCACCCCTATCTGCGCCGTAACAACTGGAGGGCAAAGAACCTTGCGCTGTGCGGTAACTTCCACATAACCAATGTCGACGACGTGTTCAAGGAACTCGTGTCGCGCGGCCAGCACCCCCGTGTGTATGCCGACACATATATCCTTCTCGAGCTTATGGGCCACCGTCTCGACCGCGAGGTGGAGCGTGTCTTCAAGGAGTGCGAGAATGAGGGCCTTGCCGGAATGGACATAACAAAGACCATCGAGGATCGCATAGAGATTGCAAATGTGCTCAAGACATCGGCTCCCTTGCTCGATGGCGGCTATGTGCTTTGCGGCGTAACGGGTAGCGGCGAGATGTTTGCAATGCGCGACCCCTGGGGCGTGCGCACAGCCTACTGGTATGCCGATGATGAGATATTTGTGATGGCAAGCGAGCGTGCAGCCATACAGACAGCAATGAACCTCAAGGATTCTCAGGTTATAGAGATGAAGCCGGGCGAGGCGCTTATTGTAAACAAGGACGGCGATGTACGTACAGAGCAGATTCTGCCCCAGTTGGCATTCTTGCCCTGTTCGTTCGAGCGCATATATTTCAGCCGCGGAAACGACGGCGATATATATAAGGAGAGAAAGATGCTCGGAGCCAATCTGATGGATAAGATTCTGAAGGCTGTAGACTACGACCTCGACAATACCGTATTCTCGTTTATTCCCAATACTGCCGAGATGGCATTCTACGGAATGGTAGAGGCAATGGACAAGTATCTCAACGAGTGGAAGATAAAGAAGCTTATGGAGAACAAGAATATCACAGCCGACGAGGCAGCGGTGATATTGGCAAAGCGCATTCGCCAGGAGAAGGTTGCGAACAAGGATATAAAGATGCGTACCTTCATCACCACGGGCGACAAGCGCAACGACCTTGCAGGACACGTGTACGACATCACATACAACACCATCAATCCAGGAGTGGACAACCTTGTTGTTATCGACGACAGTATCGTGCGCGGAACCACGCTGCGCGAGAGTATCCTCAGTATTCTCGACCGTCTCGAGCCCAAGAAGATTGTAGTTGTATCGTCGAGCCCGCAGATACGTTACCCCGACTACTATGGTATCGATATGGAAAAATTTGACCATTTCGTAGCATTCTTTGCAGCGCTTGCACTATTGGAGGAGCGTGGTATGATGCATATTGTCAACGAGACATATATGGCCTGTGTCGAGGAACTAAAGAAACCACTTGGCGAAATGAAAAACTGTACAAAGGCGATATATGCACCCTTTACTGCCGAAGAGATTTCGGACAAGATTGCCGAGATTCTGCGTCCCGCACACCTCAAGGCCGAGGTTGAGATTGTCTTCCAGAGCCTCACAGGATTGCACGAGGCTTGCCCCAACCATCTTGGCGACTGGTATTTCAGCGGCGACTATCCCACTCCCGGCGGTAATATGCTGGTCAACAGAGCCTTTGTTGAACATTACGAAAAATATTTGAAAAACAAATAATCAATGCTTGATACAGCCTTAAACCTTAGTCTGACTAAGGTTTAAGGCTGTTTTTCTAAAGCACACTTTTGTAACACAGAATTGTGTAAAAATAAATATTAGAACAAAGAAAATATAAAAGATTTTGGAATATTCCAACTTTTCTATATCTTCGCAAAAATATTAAAGAAAATTAACGGAGCGGCAAATAACCGCATAAAGTAGAATAAAAGAGTATGAAAGAGAAACTGAAAAAAGTTTTGTTACTTGGCTCGGGTGCGTTGCGCATCGGTCAGGCAGGTGAGTTCGACTATTCCGGTTCGCAGGCATTGAAGGCATTGCGCGAGGAGGGTATCCAATCGGTTCTTATCAACCCTAATGTTGCTACAATACAGACATCGGAGGGTATAGCCGATAAGGTATATTTCCTTCCCGTGAATGTGCACTATGTCGAGGAGATAATAAAGAAGGAGCGCCCCGACGGTATCTTGTTGGCATTCGGAGGACAGACTGCACTTAACTGCGGTACAGAACTTTATCAGAAAGGCATTCTCGACAAGTACGGTGTAAAGGTTCTCGGAACATCGGTAGAGGCCATTATGAACACCGAGGACCGCGACCTCTTTGTAAAGAAGCTCGACGAGATTCCTATGAAGACCCCCATCAGCCAGGCTGTGGAGACAATGGAGGACGCTCTTGCTGCGGCACACAAGATTGGCTTCCCCGTGATGGTACGCTCGGCGTATGCACTCGGTGGATTGGGCAGCGGTATCTGTCGCGACGAGAAGAGCTTCAAGGAGCTTGCCGAGAGCGCATTCACATTCTCCAATCAGATTCTTGTAGAGGAGTCATTGAAAGGCTGGAAGGAGATTGAGTTCGAGGTTATCCGCGATGCCAACGACCACTGCTTCACAGTGGCAAGTATGGAGAACTTCGACCCCCTCGGCATTCACACCGGTGAGTCTATCGTAGTAGCACCCACCTGTTCACTCACACCCGAGCAGGTAACCTTTATGCAGGAGATTTCGGTAAAGGCTATCCGTCACTTGGGCATTGTGGGCGAGTGTAACATACAGTATGCGTTCAACGCCGAGACAAACGACTACCGCGTGATTGAGGTTAACGCACGTCTTAGCCGCTCATCGGCACTCGCATCAAAGGCAACAGGTTATCCTCTCGCATTCGTTGCTGCAAAGATTGCCCTCGGATATACACTCGACGAGATTGGCGAGATGGGTACACCCAACAGCGCATACAAGGCTCCCGAGCTCGATTATCTGATATGTAAGATACCTCGTTGGGATCTTACAAAATTTGCAGGCGTGTCACGTCAGATTGGCTCGAGTATGAAGTCTGTGGGCGAGATTATGTCAATAGGACGCTCATTCGAGGAGGTCATACAGAAGGGTCTGCGTATGATTGGCCAGGGTATGCACGGTTTCGTAGGTAACCAGCACGTTCACTTCGACGACCTCGACGAGGAACTTGCAAATCCCACCGACCTGCGTATCTTCTCAATTGCAACAGCATTGGAAGAGGGCTACTCAATCGAGCGCATCAGCGAGCTTACAAAGATTGACCCCTGGTTCCTTGGCAAACTCAAGAATATAGTGGATTACAAGGCTGTGCTCGAGCAGTACAACTCGCTCGACGAGCTTCCTGCCGATGTATTGCGCAAGGCTAAGGAGCTCGGCTTCTCCGACTTCCAGATTGCACGCTTTGTCCTCAAGAACGAGGGCGTAATGGAAAAACCCCTGCTCGAGGTACGCAACAAGCGTAAGCAGCTCGGCATTGTGCCCGCAGTAAAGCGTATAAACACTGTAGCATCGGAGCACCCCGAGCTTACAAACTACCTTTATATGACATACGGCACAACCGGTTACGATGTCAACTACTACAAGACCGACAAGTCGGTTGTGGTCCTCGGTTCGGGTGCCTATCGTATCGGTTCATCGGTTGAGTTCGACTGGTGTTCGGTAAACGCTGTGCAGACAGCACGCAAGCTCGGCTACAAGTCGATTATGATAAACTACAACCCCGAGACAGTATCTACCGACTATGATATGTGCGACCGCCTCTACTTCGACGAGCTTTCATTTGAGCGCGTGCTCGACGTCATCGACCTTGAGCAGCCCGGTGGAGTGATTGTATCGGTAGGTGGTCAGATACCCAACAACCTTGCAATGAAACTGCATCGTCAGTCGGTGCCCATTCTCGGTACATCGCCCCTCTCAATCGACCGTGCAGAGAACCGTCACAAATTCTCGGCAATGCTCGACCAGCTCGATATTGACCAGCCTGCCTGGAAGGAGCTCACCAGCCTTGAGGATATGGAGGCATTTGTGGAGAAAGTGGGTTATCCCGTGCTTGTGCGTCCCTCGTACGTGCTTTCGGGTGCTGCAATGAACGTATGCTACAACGAGGACGAGCTCAAGGAGTTCCTTGCTATGGCAGCCGAAGTGTCTAAGGAGTATCCTGTGGTTGTATCGCAGTTTATGATGGAGACCAAGGAGATTGAGTTCGATGCAGTGGCACAGAACGGCGAGGTAGTGGAGTATGCTATTTCGGAGCACGTCGAGTTTGCCGGTGTACACTCGGGCGACGCAACATTGGTGTTCCCTGCACAGAAGATATACTTCGAGACTGCACGCCGCATAAAGAAGATAAGCCGCCGCATTGCTAAGGAGCTCAACATCTCGGGTCCTTTCAACATTCAGTTCCTTGCAAAGAACAACGAGGTAAAGGTTATCGAGTGTAACCTGCGTGCATCGCGCTCGTTCCCCTTTGTGTCAAAGGTTCTCAAGCGCAACTTCATCGAGACAGCTACACGCATTATGCTCGGCGCACCCTACAGTCAGCCCGATAAGTCGGCATTTGACATCGACTGGATTGGTGTAAAGGCATCGCAGTTCTCATTCAGCCGCCTGCATCAGGCCGACCCCGTATTGGGCGTTGATATGTCATCTACCGGTGAGGTTGGTTGCATTGGCGACGATTTCGAGGAGGCACTTCTCAATGCAATGATTGCAGTAGGTTACAATGTCCCCAAGAAGAACGTGATGGTTTCTTCGGGTGCGGCAAAATCTAAGGTTGATTTGCTCGATGCAACAACAACCTTGTACAAGCAGGGCTATAATATCTTTGCAACATCGGGTACTGCAAAATTCCTTAACGAGAATGGCATTAAGGCAACACCCGTAATGTGGCCCGACGAGGATCCCGATGCAGAGAACAATGTTATGCAGATGATTGCAGAGCACCGCTTCGACCTTATCATAAATGTTCCCAAGAACCACACAAAGCGCGAGCTTACAAACGGTTATCGCATACGTCGTGCTGCTATTGACCACAATATTCCTCTTATCACAAATGCGCGTCTTGCAAGTGCGTTCATCAACTCATTCTGTAAGATAAACATCGAGGAGATGCCAGTTAAGAGCTGGGACGAGTTCAAGTAAACAATTTCTGAAAAGAAACTATACATACAAAAGGAGGACACTTTGCGGTGTCCTCCTTTTGTATGTAAAAAGATTTCCAAAAGTTGTACAATAATATAAGAGGGTGGCCCAAAAGTCATTTACTAAAAAAGCAATCCCTGCTGGAATGTGCTCTAGCAGGGATTGCTGGTTCATAAAGTAGGCTTTTGAGTCAGCCTCTTAATTGTATAAGCGTATTTTATTGCTTTATTATTAGATGCTGAAAGTACCTTCAACGAGCTGGCCCATTGCCCATACTCCGCGTACGTTGAGCTTATCGTCAAGAATCATAATGTCGGCGTCCTTGTCCTTCTGCAAAGAACCCTTGCGGTCGTAGACGTTCATAATCTTGGCAGGTGTCTCAGATGCCATACGTACAGCGTCGTCCAAAGGAATCTCGGCCTTCTGTACGAGTGTCTGGATAAGACGGTCCATTGTTGCTACCGAACCTGCAAGAGCCGAACGGTCGGCAAGCTTGCACACGCCGTCCTCGATGATTACGCGGGGGTCGAATGCCACTGTGCTGTCGCTGGCTGCGCAAGCGAGTGCGTCGGTAATTACGCAGGCGCGCTCGACACCCTTGATGCGATGGATGAGGCGCAAGATGGTGGGAGGAACGTGGATACCGTCGGCAACAACTTCAACGGTCATATCCTCGTGCAGATAGATGCTCTCCACTGTACCCTCGTATTTGTACTCGCGGCGTTTGTGGAAACCAGGCATTGCATTGTAGAAGTGTGTGGCGTGGGTATAGCCGTTGTTGCGTGCTGCGTGAATGTCGTCATACTCGGCCTGTGTGTGTGCCACCGATGCAAGGATACCTTTCGATGTGATGTACTTGCCGAACTGCATTGCACCGGGAAGCTCGGGAGCAGCGTCCCAACGCTTGATGCAGTGCCATTTCTCAACCAAAGGAATGTACTCTGTGGGGTCGGGGTTCTTGATGTTCTCGGGTATCTGGCCGCCTGCCATTGCCATATTCAAGTAGTGACCCTCGAGGTGAAGGCCGAGGACGGGGCTGTTGGGCTCGTTCATAAGCTTGGTACAAACCTCGGCAGCAGCCTCAATCATAGGAACTGTAGACGATGAGAGGGTGGGGAAGATACTTGTTGTTCCGTGCTTCATATGAGCTGCAATTGCTCCGCGGAAAGCCTCCTCGGTACCCTCCATAAAGTCGCAGCCGCCACCACCGTGAATGTGTATTTCAACACCGCCGGGAACAACGTACATACCCTTGGCGTCGATGAGCTCTGCGCCTATTACGGCGAGGTCGCAGTTGGTTACTTCTAGAATCTTGTTGTCACGGATTATTACCGAACCGTCTTTCATCCAACCCTGAGGTGTCAGGATTTTGGCATTGATAATTTGCTTTAGCATTTTGATGTTTATTTTAGGTTGTTTTTGTCGGTTTTGATTTTCAAAAGACAAAGATATTCTTTTTTGTTGTTCGGCGGCTCTTTTTTTGTTGTTTTTTAGGAAAAGTTTTTTGTGCCTGCAAAGGGTTTTTCTTACATCTGTATGTTTACGGGCGCTGTTGTCGAAGGTAAATGACAGCAAAAAGGAATGTCTGCTTTCATAATGCCCTGTTTGCGCCCGAAAAAGATGTCTTTTGGAAAGTAGATGCTATTCTGCTCATTTTCTTTATATCTCTTTGCAGTTCGGGGAAATTATCGGAAATTGGTTCCAAATTTCAAAAATGGACGTGCAAAAAGCACTGCTTGCTCTAAAAATAGAGCCTTTTTTTATAAAATGCTTTGTAAAATTGTGCTCTATGCGTAAATTTGCATCGGTTTTGTCGGTTAGACAAAAGTAAAATGACTTTTTGCCCGTTCCGAAAACAATACAAAAGATAAATAATAAATGTCACGATTAAGATTCGAAGTGATAACAGCCGCCTTCGGGAAAAAGGCTGTAGATGTTCCCAATGGTAACAAGCGTCCCACCGATTATTATGCTGTAAAGGTGTTCAACCGCGAGAAGATGTACAAATATCTTCCGAGCGACGTATATGCGACGCTCATAGATGCAATAGACAACGGAACTCCTATGGATTCGACAATAGCCGACAAGGTGGCCGAGGGTATGAAGCGTTGGGCAATAGAGAATGGAGCGACACACTATACACACTGGTTCCACCCTCTGACGGAGACTACTGCCGAGAAGCACGATGCCTTTATTGAGCACGACGGGAAGGGTGGTGTGATTGAACAGTTCCGCGGTAATTTGCTTATGCAGCAGGAACCCGATGCCTCGTCGTTCCCCAACGGCGGAATACGCAGTACATTCGAGGCGCGCGGATACAGTGCGTGGGACCCCTCTTCGCCCGCTTTCCTTATGGATAATACTCTTTGCGTCCCCACGGTCTTTATCTCGTACACTGGTGAGGCTCTCGATTATAAGGCGCCGCTCCTCAAGGCACTGCGCGCAGTGGAAAAGGCTGCAGCAGAGGTGTGCCGTTACTTCGACAAGAATGTAAAGAAGGTGACAACCTATCTTGGCTGGGAACAGGAGTACTTCCTTGTTGACGAGGGAATGCTTCTTGCACGCCCTGACCTCCTGCTCACCGGACGTACGCTTATGGGGCACGACAGCGCAAAGAACCAGCAGCTCGAGGACCACTATTTCGGTTCAATCCCCGAGCGTGTCGCGGCCTTTATGAAGGACCTTGAGATTGAGGCCCTCAAACTGGGTATCCCGGCAAAGACCTGCCACAACGAGGCTGCCCCCAATCAGTTTGAGCTTGCTCCCATCTACGAGGAGTGCAACCTTGCCGTAGACCATAATATGCTCATAATGGCCATTATGAAGGACGTGGCGCGCCGTCACGGCTTCCGCGTGCTCTTGCACGAGAAGCCCTTCAAGGGTGTAAACGGCTCGGGTAAGCACAATAACTGGTCGCTCGGAACGGATACAGGCACATTGCTTATGGCTCCCGGAAAAACAGATAAGGATAATTTGCGTTTCATTACTTTTGTGGTGAATACCCTTGCTGCCATTTACCGCCACAACGGACTCCTGAAGGCCAGCATAATGTCGGCGGCAAACTCCCACCGACTGGGAGCAGCCGAGGCACCTCCCGCAATCATCTCGAGCTTCCTGGGATCGCACCTCTCGTCGGTGCTCGACCATTTTGAGACAACCGACGATGTGGTGAAGATATTGAGCAAGCGCGAGCTGCGTCTAAATATCCCGCATATCCCCGAGCTTATGATAGACAATACCGACCGCAACCGCACGTCGCCCTTTGCTTTCACCGGTAACCGCTTCGAGTTCCGCGCTGTGGGTGCCGAGGCCAACTGTGCATCGGCAATGATTGCGCTGAACACGGCAATGGCCGAGCAGCTTGTGCTCTTCAAGCAGGAGGTAGATGCGCTCATCGAGGCGGGCGAGGCCAAGGAAGATGCTCTTGTAAAGGTCATACGCAAATACATAAAGTACAGCAAGCCCATTCGCTTCGACGGCAACGGCTACAGCAACGAGTGGCGCGAGGAGGCCGAGCGCCGTGGACTCGACTGTGAGCCTAGCGCTCCCATCGTGTTCGACCGTTACCTTGACCAGGCAAGCATCGACATGTTCCGCAGTATGGACGTGATGACCGAGACCGAGCTCCGTGCACGTAACGAGATTAAATGGGAGATGTACACAAAGAAGATACAGATTGAGGCACGCGTGCTTGGCGACCTTGCACTCAACCACATTGTTCCCACCGCAACAAAATACCAGAGTTCGCTGCTCGACAATATAATAAAGATGGAGCAGGTGCTGGGAAAAGAGGAGGGCGACAGGGCATCCAAGGAGAATATCGACACGGTGCGTATGATTGCCAACAGTGTGAGCGAGATTCGCCGTCTTGTCGACGAGATGGTGGAGCGCCGCAAGGTGGCTAACCGCATCACACAGGAGCGCGAGAAGGCAATCGCTTATCACGACACTGTTGCCCCGATGCTCGAGTCAATCCGCACGCACATCGACAAGCTTGAGCTTGTAGTGGACAATGAGCTGTGGACGCTGCCCAAATACCGCGAACTTTTGTTTATAGTATAATAAGGAAGACAAAGGAGTGGACGTGAATGTTTGCTCCTTTGTTGTTTCTTTTCCGCACCACACCCCAAAGGCGAAATTTTGTAATATGCGACAGAAGTATTATCTTCGCGGTTGTTATAAATGAATTGTATAATAAAATAAAATCACAAAGAATATGTTTTCAGGAATAGTAGAGGAATTTGCAACAGTGACAGCGCTTGTGAAAGAACAGGAGAATATCCATTTTACACTCACCTGCTCGTTTGTCGACGAACTGAAGATTGACCAGAGCGTAGCGCACAACGGCGTATGCCTTACAGTTGTGAGGATAGAGGATAACACATATACGGTAACTGCAATGCGCGAGACACTGGAGCGTTCCAATCTCGGTGCGCTTGCCGTGGGCGACAAGGTGAACGTGGAGCGCAGTATGATGATGAACGGCAGGCTCGACGGCCACATAGTACAGGGACACGTGGACCAGACAGCAGAGTGCATTGAGCTGCGCGATGCCGACGGTAGCTGGTACTATACTTTCCGCTATCCCAGGAACCCCGAAATGGCCAAAAAAGGCTATCTTACTGTGGATAAAGGCTCGGTTACAGTGAACGGCGTGAGCCTCACAGTGTGCAATCCCACCGACGACACATTTACCGTTGCCATTATACCTTACACATACGAGCACACCAATTTCCACGCTATAAAGGTGGGTACACGTGTGAACATCGAGTTTGACATCATAGGCAAATACATTGCCCGAATGATTAACAATTGATGCGATGAAAAGCTTTCTCGAACTTGCACAGGCGCGTCAGAGCGACAGGGCGTTCGTGCCCGGTAAACGCATAGAGCGCGAGGTGCTTGAGCGCATAGTGGAGGCGGCACGCCTGGCTCCGTCGGCGTGCAACGGGCAGCCGTGGCATTTTACGGTGATAACCGACGGGCAGTTGCTTCCCGAGGTGGGGCGTGCAACGTCGGGCCTGGGAATGAACGGCTTTGTGAAAGACGCTGCGGCGCTTGTCCTCATCACGCACGAGGGAACGAACCTGACCTCAAGGATAGGCAGCGGAATAAAGGACAAGGATTTCCCGATTATGGATATTGGAATAGCATCGGCCTATCTGACACTCGCCGCCGAGGACGAAGGGGTGGGGTCGTGCATTCTTGGCTGGTTCGACGAGAAGCGCGTGAAGGAACTTGCCGGAATACCGCAGAAGAAGCGTCTGATGCTTATTGTGGCGCTGGGATACGCCGCAAAGCCCAAACGGAAGAAGGTCCGCAAGGCGTGGGAAAAAGTCGTTTCCTTTGAGAAATATTGATAAATTGTTTGAATCCTTTTTCAAAGTGCCACTCATATTATGCCTGCCTTACATTTGTCTTTTCGTGCAAAAAATCCAGGAATATAAATTCAAAAAAAGCTTATAATACTATGGCAGCCATTCTGTCTTTGGCTGCCATAGTATCGTTTTTTTCTTCTATTGTCCGGCGGCACATAAATTCAACCTTGTCGCCGGGTGCACGCTGTCTTGCGCCACGAGCAAAGGGAACTGGCGACAAATTCTTTTGTGCAAAGTTTTTTTCTGCTTTTTACGAAAAAGTAGGGCAAAGAAAATATTGCAACGAGAGAATAACTGCAGAATAACACCGGGAAGGTGGTTGTGAGAATTATTATCCACAGTAAATTTTACTGAACCTGAATATCGGCAATCCAATGAGTTGCGATGTGGTAAAAAGAAAAGAGGGTGACCCAAAAGTAAAACGGGTTGCCCTCTTTGCTTTTTATATCATTTATCCCCTTATGGAAAATGATTTGCAAAAAATATAGCTATTCTCTTGAAGAATAAGAGAATAGCTATTGTTTGTTTGGATTTTTTT
>JAFZIA010000018.1 GCA_017554605.1 Bacteroidaceae bacterium | reverse complement strand
CGTTGTTTTTTATGTTCAAAACTGCCCGTTTTCTTCTTTCTCTCGGTTACGTAGCCCGCTACGCGCCCTCGAAAAATAATAAAACATTCCACTTTTGACCTATAAAAAACTTAACGATATAAATTTAAACAGCTTCTTATTCTTGGTATTGACGAGCTATTATAGTATTTTTGCAAATTCATTACAAAAGCATAGATTATGTGCAGCAAAATTAAAAACGCAAGACTGAAAAACATAAAAAAAACAGGCAACCCTCCCTATAAGCATTGTCTTAATTGCGGTACGGAGCTCAACGGCAACTACTGCCATATATGCGGACAGGAAGCAACCACACCGACACCGAGCGTCAAGGATTTTATTATGGAGTATCTGTACAATGCCTATATATGGGACCCCAAATTCGTACAGACAATAAAGCATCTGATATGCCACCCGGGACACTTGACCAACGAGTTCCTGTCGGGAAAATTCGCATCACAGGTACACCCGCTCAAGCTGAATATGTTTATGCTGTTCGTGTTCATCACACTCTTTGCCCTATTCTCGGGGACAGAGAAAATGAACAGTTCCGTGATAGAGTTAACTGACAATGAGACAGTACTCTCGACGCTTCAGGTTGAGATGATAAGCAACGACAAAGAATATGCCGAAAAGCTGAAAACAAGCCCGCGCGATACAGTGCTGCTGATAGCCCCTCTGTTCATTGCCGACGAATACCCTGAATTCATCAGCAGGATTCGGTTGATAGAGAAAGGCAAGAACGATTATCACGACAAATGGGCAGCGGCTGTTCCTCACGCACTGATTGAGGACAAGATTATTATACCCATATACAAAGAATACTACAGCTTTAACACCGAGGAAGGAAGAATCATTGAGAAAATCGCCATCGCCCGCAAAGTATGGGAACAGTTGGTAGACATATCGACCCGCTACTTCCCTATGATTGTGCTGCTCACAGCCCCCTTCCTTGCATTTGCCCTGCGCCTTGTGCACCACAAGCACAAATGCCCAAGAATAAGCCACTTCATTTTCTCGTTGCATTATACAGCGCATCTTGAGCTGCTCATTATATCAATATTCCTGCTCTATCTGTTCATTGAGCCACCTACGGAACTGATGCAATGGATTCTGCTGCTCACCTCGTGTGCCTATCTTACAATATCGTTCAGGCAGGTATACAAGAGGGATTCCTGGATTAAATCGTGCATAAAGGCGATACTTACTACATTCATTTATCTGATGATTATATTGTCGGTATTCATAGGCTTATTCCTTATTGCCTGCGTTACTATTGCCTTCAGTATGTAAGAAACATATAATACCATTATATGACAGTGAGGGTGACCCTTTTTCTTTTGGGCCACCCTCACTAATTATTGGAATTTGAATAAAAGAGCCATTTTCTGTCAGACGCATTGATATTCGGCATATCCTGCCAATATACTTACAATGCAAGACGCAACCCCACTACAGTATAACGGCTGTCGGGGGAGTATCCGCCACGCTCGGTAACGCGACAACTCTGTGTACAACAGCTCCAACTGCCGCCACGAATCACACGACAAGAGCCCACAAAAGGCCCTTGCGGGTTATTTTGCTGAGAAGATGAATAAAAATCCTGGTCATACCAATCGTTGCACCACTCGCACACATTGCCACTCATATCATACAAACCAAACTCATTGGGTTCGCGGCTTTTTACGGGGTGCGTCATTCCGTCGCTATTGTCACAGCACCAAGCAACATCAACTATTTTATTAGTGCCACTGTAGCGGAGTCCTTTACCCTTGTTGCCGCCACAAGCAGCAAACTCCCACTCGGCCTCGGTAGGCAGACGGAATTTACGTCCTTCGGGCAGTTCGCTGGCAAGCAAAGAGTTCAGCCTATCTATAAAAAGCAGGCATTCGTTGTAACTGACACACTCTACAGGATTATCCTCGCCCTTGAAATGCGACGGGTTAGTGCCCATTACAGCCTGCCACAGTGCCTGTGTAACGGAAGACTCGGCAATGCAATAGTCGCCAAGGGATACAATGTGCACCGGACGTTCATCGGCATAACTTTTATCATCGTTTGAACCCATAAAGAACGTACCGCCCCGAATACCTTTCATTGTAAAAGCTACTCCGTTGACGGTAAAATCTTTTGTTTCGAAGATACTGCAACGGGTTTCTTCGTTAGGATTATATGAGGTGAGAAAGCAATCGGTATAGAATCGGCACGTTGCATTGTTTACAGCTATCCTATTGGTGTGTCCCGGTTGGAGCTCAATGAAAAGAGCCTTTACAAACGGCAACAGCAGGACTGTACATTGGTCCTGAGATATATCTGCAATACAATCCTTTGCAACCTGCATTTCCGAGTTGTAATAACTGTCAAGAGCCGATAGGGCAGCCATATTACCGTTGGGATACCTGTCTAATTGACCCAATAAGGATATTATATTCCCTGCCCTGCCTGTCTGCCTTAATTTTATATATGCCACAGCCACCCAATACAGCCGCCAATATTCATATACGGGTTTTGTCTCATATTCGAGTATCAGCTTTAATGGATTTAAGGCAGCAAGCAACATATTATATCTATACAGTACCTCATCGGAACTGTATTCGGCAGCAAGCGTTGCAAGACGGGGTATAATCCTTTCAAGTCCGGCAACATCATTGCTGCCGATATAGTCATCAATTTCTTTAAGCAATGCTACGTCGCACCCACCAGGCATCTCACCGCAACTGTCGGACGAAGCAGATACAATCTCAATGAGTTTTCTACCGCATACCATACAGAAACGCATACCACCTGGATACCCCTTTTTACAATCGGGACAATACATTTTTTTGTCCTCCTGCAAATTGCCCTGAGTCTTCATTTCTTTATCTTTGCCGAAATTTCGAGCATTCTTTCTATGGGGAGCTTTGCACGCTCGCGCAACTGTGCGTCGAGCTCTACGAACGGCCACTCATACTTGAGACAGTTGTAAAGTTTCTCCAGGGTATTGAGGCGCATATATGCACACTCGTTGCAGGCGCAACCTCCGTTCATAGGGGGCACGGGGATAAATGTCTTTTGCGGACAGCATTTTTGCATCTCGTGCAGTATGCCGCTCTCTGTAGCTACGATGAATGTGCCGCACTCCTCGCTCTTAGCATACGAGAGTATCGCAGCTGTAGAGCCCACGTAGTCGGCAAGGGCAAGAACCGCACTTTTGCACTCGGGGTGGGCAAGGACCTTTGCCTGCGGGTGCTGTGCCTTGAGCTCCACAATCTTCTCCACCGAGAATTGCTCGTGCACGTGGCAACCGCCGTTCCACAACAGCATATTGCGCCCAGTAACAGAATTCAAGTATCCGCCAAGATTCTTGTCGGGGGCGAAGATAATCTTTTCGTCCAGGGGAAGAGAATCGACAATTTCCTTTGCATTGGACGATGTGACCACAATATCGGTATGTGCCTTTACCGCAGCCGAGGTGTTCACGTAGGCAAGCACTTTGTATCCCGGGTGCTCCTCCTTGAACTTTGCCAGCTCATCGGCGGGACAACTGTCGGCAAGCGAGCAGCCGGCGTTGAGGTCGGGCAGAAGCACCAGCTTGTCGGGGCAGAGTATCTTGTTTGTCTCGGCCATAAAGTGCACTCCGCACATAACAATTATGTCGGCTGTGGTCTTTGCAGCCTGCTGTGCAAGAGCAAGGCTGTCGCCTACAAAATCGGCAACGTCCTGAATCTCGGAACGTGTATAATAGTGTCCCATTATAACCGCGTTCTTTTCCTTGCACAATCTACGGATTTCGCTCTTGAGGTCTATACCCTCGGGGATTGGTTCATTGACGTAACCCTTCTCTATCCATTCTGATTTTATCATAGCCTGAATATTTATTTATAATAAGAATAATTGCAAAGTTAACAAAATATCGTTGTAAACAACATAATAGGCAACAAGCTTTTTTACAGCCTCATCGAAAAATGCACCCCGCAGCCACCCTCGGGCAATGCAAATGGAACAAGTGACACATTGTGCTCACGCGCATAGGGCGATGTAAAAAGCACTCCACTTGTCACTCCTATGGCAGCTCCTGCAAGGACGTCCCAAAAATCGTGCCTCTTGCTGTATATGCGTCCCCACCCCACATAGGCAGCCACGGCGTAGGCAGGAGCGCCCCACTTCCAGCCGTAGCGCTGTTGCAGGAACGACGCACCGACAAAGGCTACGCCTGTGTGGTTCGACGGGAAAGAGCGGGAGTCGCTACCGTCGGGGCGGCGCTTATCGACCGTGTATTTGAGCAGATAGGCTGTTGCCACTGTCACAGCTCCGGCCTCAAGGTGCTGCACTATGCCTTTGTAGTCACCTTTTACAAGGGAGTTCACTCCACCCACTGCCGAGGGGAGAAACATCAATATGTCGGTTGAAAGCTCTACGGCTTTTTTGCTTTGCGCACATACGCAGGAGGGCAACATCAGTACCGCAATAATAAAGAGAAAAATTTTTTGCATATCCGTAAATATTATATTCTTGAATTGTTCCGTAGCCACGAAAATATACAATATGCTTTTATCCGACAAAAAGAGTATGGCTTTTTTTCGTCGTAAGAGGATATTTTAGAAGCTGTTTAAATTTCTAAAAATATTTTCTTACAGAAGCTAACAGTTTCGCCATTTTTTTTTATTATTTTCGCAACCGTAGTAAAAACAGCAAAGTACAAACCAACTAAAATAGAAAAAATGAAAAAAAATTACACTTTACTTACTTTTGCACTATCAACGGTGCTTTTCGCTGCTTGCACAAGCGACAGCGACAGACTGGACATCGTACCCGACAATCAGGAGAGCGTAACACGCATCGAGTTCCCCGAGTCTGACGGTTCAAGAGACCTGTCTACTATGTCATCGACAATAGCGATGGCAAGAGTGCTGTTCATAAAAGCCGGTCGAGAGGCTGCCACAACGCTTGGACGTCACATTGAGATTGCCGACAACGAGTATCAGGAGATTGCCGACTTCACAAGCGAGCTTGTTGCTGGTTGTTCAAATGAGTTGCAGAAGTACAACAAGATATTCAGTTGGATAACAGCAAACATCAAATACGAGCACGGCGACCAGCGTCCCTACTCGGTATTCACAAACAAGAAGGGTGTGTGCCAAGGATATGCCGACCTCCTTACCGTAATGTGCCACACACAGCAGATTCCCTGTGTAACCGTTAACGGTATGCTTGTTCCCTACGGCGGCCACGCCTGGAACTACCTGAACTGCGACGGCGAGTGGTATGTGAGCGACCCCACCAACAAAGGAAAATTCAGGATGAAGGATACAAGCGGCTCGTACAACCACCTTGTTATACAGGAGATACAGGCTACACTCTTCGAGGACGAGCTCTGTACATACAGCTTTTACAACGGAGCACTCAACGTGGAGAGCATAAAGGGCGGCAACACTCAGGTTGTAATCCCCTACAGCGTGGAGAGCATTGTAATAAGCTCGGTCAACCCCACCTGGTATGTATCGGAGGATGTGAAGGAGCTGTACCTGGGCAAGAATATCACATCGGTTGACAAGGAGGGAACTTCGAGCCTCTCGACATTGGCAAAAGGGCTTGAGGTGGTTGTTGTAGACCCCGAGAATGAGGTTTTGGAGAGTTTCTCGAATGTCATCTACCGCGACGGCCAGATGAACTTCATTGCCCCTGCGGTAAGTTTCATTGAGCTGCGTCCCGTAGAACTCGACAAGGAGAGCAAACTGAAGAACCTTCCCAAGCTCGAGAGCATAGTGTTTGCACCGGGAACAAAATCAATAGGTGCTTGGGCTGTGGAGTATTGTCCTATGCTTCACACTGCATATATCCCCAACGACACCGAGGTTCACAAGAATGCCTTCTCGGGTGTTGCAGCCGACTTCCAGATTATAAGGGGTGACTACACAAATATCCCTCAGATAAAGGAATAATAAAGGAACATTTACAACAAAAACCGGAGTGCCGCATTGCGGCACTCCGGTTTTTTGTCTATAAGCAGTTATATAGTCTATTTGGCTCAGTAGAAATTTACAGTGGATAACAATTCTTTCAATCACCTTCCCGGTGTTATTTTTCGGCTATTCTCTCGTTGTAGTATTTTCTTTTGCTTTCTTTTTTTGCGAAAAAAAGAAACAAAAAACCTTGCACAAGCTTTCTCTCGCACTGTTTCCTTAAAACAGCCTACCCGCAATTAAATTTCTTTTCGGCGTGCAGTTGGTCTGAAAATCACCTGCTTAAACAGATAAAATTATATGGCGCTCCATTAATATAAGCAAATTGCCCACACCTTTTTTCTACTGAGCCGTCTATTTACTTTTTCACGAACTCCACCATTGCCCAGCGGTTATCCTCGGCGCTGCGCACGAATTCGAGCCCATACTTTGCAGCCTCGGCAACAAGGTCCTCAATATCTTCTACATAGAAACCGCTGATGAAAAGTATTGAGCCGCTGTGCATACACTCAACGTAACGGTTGATGTCGGCAAGCAAGATGTTGCGGTTGATGTTCGCAACCACATAATCGAAACAGTCGTCTTTCTTTATTGCCTCGGCACCACCCAGGCGCACCTCAATGTCGGGGGTGTTGTTCTGCTTTATATTCTCGAGGGCATTCTCGTAGGCAAACTCGTCGATGTCTATCGCAACCACATCTGTTGCTCCGCGCATTGCGGCAAGAATAGCAAGTAGCGCAGTGCCGCAACCCATATCCAGCAGGCTCTTTCCGCACACATCGGCTGCAAGGATAGAGCGTATCATATGGCAGGTCGTCTGGTGGTAGCCTGTACCGAATGCCATTTTGGGATCTATTACAATATCGTACTCGGCAGCGGGCACATCAGTGTGGAATGTGCTGTGTATCACACATTTGCCATCGACAACAATTGGCTGGAAATAGTTCTTTTCCCACTCGGTATTCCAATCCTTACCCTCGACAAACTCAGTCGTGTACTCAATTGTGTGTCCTTCGAGAGGAAAATAATCTATAACCTCATCGAGTGTCTCGCAAGAGAAAAGCGACTGCTGGACGTATGCAGTCATTCCATCTTCCTCGGGCACGAATGTCTCGTAACCAACCTCAGCAAGCAATGCTGCCAGAATATCGGTGGCAGTCTCACTTACTGGAGCCACCTTAAACGCAACCTTGGTATAATCGTTCATAATGTATAAATGTCATTTGTTTCTTTTGCGAAAATAGCACAATTTAGCGTAACAAGCACTCTCACGCATTAAAAATTGTTCATAAAGGATAAAAGTTTTTACCAAAAGGGGAATATTATCCGTTTTTTTGGTTACTTTGCAAGTTATGGTACACGAGAAACAACAAAGAAGCGCAGCAAGCATCGTACTGAGAATTGTATCGACGCTCATACTTACGCCCATAATCATTATGGGCGCGCTTGTCGTTGCGTTGTATGTACCGCCCATACAGGATTTTGCGGTAGAGAAAATCTGCACACACGTAAAGGAGAAAAGCGGATACGACATAAAGATTGGAGCTTTTCATCTGGCGTTTCCGATAAAAGCCACTATAAACGGTTTTGAGGTTGCAAAGAACGGCACTGCAATAGCCCGCAGCGAGCAGATTGGGGTGAGCATACGCATCGCGCCGCTGCTGCGGGGAGAGATTGAGCTCGACTACCTATCGATAGACGGAGCAACGGCCGACACGCACGACATCATAGACGGGGTGAAGATAAACGGCAGCATAGGACACTTCAGGATTACATCGCGCAGCATAGCCCCCACTGAGGAGAAGGCCCTGATAAACCACCTGCTCATTGCCGACAGCGACATTGGCATCACCCTCGGCAAAAGGGAAAAGGAGGAGAAGGACAGCGCATCGGCGCCATTCAATTGGCTCTTCACACTGAAGAAAGGCGAAGCAAGCAACGTGAATGTAAGTGTAAAAATGCCCGAAGATACCACTGCGCTTGCCGTCTCCATAGAAGCACTAAGGATAAACGGCGCAAACATAAAACCCGGTGAAGCTCACTACTCGGCAGACGGGATTGAGATAGACGGGAGCAGCGTCGCATACGACAAAGGCCTGCTGCCCGACACTGTAGCACCGCTCAACCACATACACCTGCACGACATTAACCTGTTGGCCGAGGATATAGGCTACAGCCCTGCAGCCATAGACGCACAGATAAAAAATCTGGCGCTTGCACAGAGAGGCGGAATGAGAATCACCGGTGCCTCTGCCGCAATGAGCAGCGACAGCACCCGCATAAGCGTGGAGAGGCTGAGCATAGCAACCGCCAACGGCAGCAGGATAAGAATGGACGCAGAAATACCAGTAGCACTGCTCAGTGGCAGGACAGACAACAATATACATACCGAGGCAACGCTGTTCATTGACAAGAGAGACCTGCGGGGTATACTCACAAAGGAGCAATACGGCAGCCTGCACATTCTGCCCGACTCGATGCTGCACGCACACACAAGACTGGCCGGCAAACGCGGCTCACTACAAATAGACACCCTTACGGCCGAAGTTCCGAATCTTGCACGTATAGGCACAAGCGGTACTTTGCAGAATATAAACAGCATAGAAAATATGCAGGGCAGCATAGTGCTCAACGGATACATAGCCGACATAAGACGCATAATAGAACAGAAGCAACTGCCCGACAGCATAGGACGGGAGAGGTTGCGCATAGCCGGCAACGTATCAATAGCACAGCAGCAATGCAGCCTTGCACTGCGTATGCGCACCAATAGCGGACGCGCCGCCCTGCGTGCCGGATACAATATCGTAGGCAACAGCTACACAGCACAATTAAGGACAAGGAAACTGAATATTGGAGACATTCTGCCCGCTGTACCGCTGCGCCAACTGACGATGTCCCTTGCTGCCGAGGGAGAGGGATTCGACATCTTCGGCGACAGCACCCGCTACGTATGCAGCATAGAGATAGACACAATATGCATAGACAGCACCCTGCTGACAGACATTGCCCTCACAGCAAGGCAAAAGGAGAAGGAGTCGCACATTGAAGCAACAACCCTCGACAATGCACTACAAATGCACTTGGACATAAAGAGCCGCTTCGACCGCAATGAGATTATAAACCACTCACACATTGAACTGCGCCGTGCCGACCTTGCATCGCTGCACATTACCGAAGCCCCGCTCACAGCCGCAATACAGCTCGATATTGAGGCATACAGCAATATGCTCAACCGACACAGCGCAAAGGTAACAGGCAACGGCATACGCCTTGTCACAGCCGAAAAGACATACACCCCCGGGCTGTTGCAGTTTACAGGCTACACAAGCCCCGACACCACATATACCCATCTGCACACAGGCGACCTTACGATAGACGGCACGCTGAGCAGCGGATACCGACAACTATCTGCTGCACTTGAACGCATAAAGGAGATGTACAAACAGGGCAGCACAAACAGCAGCACCATCTACTACATACAGGATTTTGAGCGCCAACTGCCAACAATGACGCTCGACATTGATTGCGGACAGGAGAATATGTTTGCCAATTTTATGCGTGCCAACAAAGTCGACTTCAGCCAACTGAGCCTGCGCCTATCCGTTGACAGCACAAAGGGCATAAACGGCAGGGGAGGAATATACAACCTTAAGAGAGGCGACATACAACTCGACACACTCAACTTCTCGCTCCGCCAGGAGAGCACCCTGCTGCGCTATTTTGCGGGAGTGCGCACACGCTCCCTCAACCCCGAACAGCCCAAACTGAAATTCTACTCGGCACTCTACGGTACACTCGATAACGACAGCCTTGCCACAAATTTCATCTTCCGCGACAACAACGACAATGTAGGCGCTCGTATAGGCATAAAGACACATCTGCGTCCCGAGGGGCTCAATATACATTTCAACCCGCAGGCAACACTCTTCAACACACCGTTCAAATTCAACCCCGACAATTATCTGTCGCTCGGGAAGAGCCTGTCGGTGCGCACCGACATTGAGCTCAGTGACAGTCTCGGCTCGGGACTGCGCCTGCTGAGCAGCAAGGACAGCACTGCACTGCGCGACATCAGCCTTGAGCTGTTCAACATCGACTTGCAGGCCGCAACACGCATAATTCCATACGCTCCCGACATTGCCGGCATACTGGATATGGACCTGCACTACTGTGGAAAGGAGAACAGCCACGCAGTGAGCAGCGATATTTATGCCACCGACATCGTATATGAGGGAACGGCTATGGGTAACGGGACTATCGAGATTGCATATCTGCCCAAGAACAAAAACACCCATTATGCCAACGTCACGCTGCTGCACAACGACGCAGAGATACTGAGCATAAGCGGCAACTACAACAACGGCAAGGAGCAGGCAATAGAGGGCAAGGCATTGCTCACACACTTTCCACTGAGTCTGTCGAGCGCCATACTCAAGGAGACAGGTGTGCGGCTCGACGGTTACATAGACAGTGAGCTCGGCATTAAGGGCAGCCTTGATAACGCCATTGCCGACGGATACGTGCGCTTCGACTCGGTATATGCCGATGCACCAGCATTCGGCACACGCCTGCACCTGAACGACGGCAGTGTAGAGATAGAGGACAACAAGCTGCTCTTCAACAATTTCGACATCTACGCCCACGGCAGCACGCCTTTCCAGGTGAACGGCACGATAGACCTCGGGAGCCTTATCGACCCCTATTTCGACCTGCGTGCACGCGCCACAAACTATGAGCTCATAAATGCCAAGCGTGCCAAAGGGACAATGCTCTACGGACGAATGTTCATCAATCTGAACAGCACAGTGAGCGGACGGCTCAACGCGCTTAGCCTCAACGGAAGGGCAACGCTATTGAGCAAGACCGACATCACATACGTACTGCCCGAGACTCCGCTGGCCGCCGAGAGCGAGCTCGACGGGCTGGTGACATTCGTGAATTTTGCCGATACTACACAGGTGGACAGAGCCGGAGAGAGCGAGCTCGACTTTGGCAACCTGAGAATGAACATAACGCTCGACATTGAAGAGGGCGCACGCATAAACGCCGACTTTGACGAGAACCGCAACAGCTACATTGAGCTGCAGGGCGGCGGAAAGCTCAACCTCACATACAGCAGCGAGTCGGACATCAACCTCACCGGACGCTACACCCTCTCCAACGGACAACTGAAATACTCGCTGCCCATAATACCCCTGAAGACATTCTCCATAAACGACGGCAGCTACATAAGCTGGACGGGCGATGCAGCCAACCCCACGCTCAACATCACGGCCCTTGAGCGCGTCACATCGTCGGTGACCCTGGACGACGGCAACACACAGGCTGTGGCATTCGACGTAGGCGTGGAGCTC
The DNA here is from genome assembly GCA_017554605.1 of Bacteroidaceae bacterium. Classification (GTDB taxonomy): domain Bacteria; phylum Bacteroidota; class Bacteroidia; order Bacteroidales; family Bacteroidaceae; genus HGM04593. The sequence goes on along the minus strand of JAFZIA010000018.1, from coordinate 3,259 downwards.
ACGAACACACTCGACAATATGGGACTGAGCTTTATCCTCTCGGCCCCCGAGAATGCCGCAGTACAGAACCAGCTCAACGCGCTCGACAAGGAGACGCTCAACAAATATGCCGTTACAATGCTCATCACAGGCGCATACATAGGCAGCGAGGGAGGCCTGAGCGTGTCGAACGCGATAAGCTCGTTCCTCGACGCACGCATAAACAACATTGCCGGCAACGCAATGAACAGCGTGAACATAAGCGTGGGAATAACCGACGTGGAGAATGCCGAGACGGGCAGCAGCTACAAAAACTACTCATTCAGCTTTGCCAAGAAATTCTGGAACGACCGCTTTACCATTGTCATTGGCGGCGAGGTGAACAGCGGCGACACACACAACCGTAACGAGAGCTTCATAAACAACGTGTCGCTCGAGTGGAAAGTGAGTGAGAGCAGCAACCGTTACATACGCCTCTTCTATGACAAAAATTACGAGTCGATACTCGAAGGAGAGATTATAGAGACTGGCGTGGGATACGTCTACAAACGCAAGCTCGACAATTTGAAGGAGCTGTTCCTCTTCAGGCGCAAGGACAACAGGGAGGAGCTGCTCATAAGGCAACTGGACAAGGAGAGCAAGAACAACGGAAAGACAAGATGAAAAGAACAGCACTCTACATACTGGCACTGCTTGCACTGTACTCGTGCTCCACCACCCGACTCATTGAGCAGGGCGAGCAACTGTACACAGGAATAGACAAGATTGTATTCGAAGGACGCAAGGAGTATGCAGCCACCCCGATAGGCGAGGAGGCAATATCGGAGATTGAAGCTGCACTTGCAGCAGCGCCCAACGGCTCTTTTGCAGGAAGCTCCAGCGTAAAGAGCCTCCCAATAGGACTATGGTGGTACAACGCCTTTGCCAACAGCAAGAGCAAAACGGGCAAATGGCTTTTCCGTAATTTTGCCACCACCCCGGTGCTCATCTCCAAGGTAAACCCCGAGCTGCGTGCACGCATTGCCACCAATGTACTGAGCTACTACGGCTATTTCAACGGCAACGTAACAGCCGAGGTTATAACAAACAAGAAAAATCCCAAGAAGGCAAAAGTAAGATACACCGTAACGCTACACAAGCCCTACCTACTCGACAGCATTGCTTACACGGGCTTTTCGTCCACAGCCGACAGCCTGCTCACTGCCACACAGCGGGAACGCCTGCTGCGAACGGGAGAACAGTTCAGCGTGAGCAATCTGAGCGGAGAGAGGGAACGCATAAATACACTATTGCGCAACAACGGCTACTACTACAGCCAGACAAACTACATAGAGCTACTTGCCGACACCGTAAACAACCCTGGCAACGTAGATATGCGCATACAACCAATGAAAGGACTCGCACCGCACATACGCCGCCGGTACACCATAGGCACGATAGACATACGGATTGAGAACAACGGCACTACACTGCGCCGCACAGCATCAGATACGCTGCAGATGCGCAATATAAGATACATCTACAGCGGGAAAAGGCCGCCCGTGCGCCCAGGGGCTCTGATGCGCAACATTCTGTTCCGCAGCGGTGAGGTATATTCGCAGGAGATACAGCAGAACAGCCTAAGCCAACTGAGCAAGATGAACATCTTTGGCGGAATGAATTTTTCGTATACCCCGCGCAAGGAGAGCGACACGCTCGACGTGAGGATACAGGCACAGATGGACAAGCCCTATAATTTCACGTTTGAGCTCAACGCAACCTCGAAGAGCAACAGCCAAATAGGCCCAGGAAGCAAAGTATCACTCTCGCGCAACAACATTTTCCGCGGGGGAGAGACACTGAAACTCACGCTGCAAGGTTCGTACGAGTGGCAGACTGACGGCGCCATTAAAGGACGGCAAGCAGTGATAAACTCCTGGGAGATTGGTGCCGATGCCTCGCTCACCTTTCCGCGGCTCTTTTTTCCCATAGTACACCGCCGCTACCTGCGCTTTCCGGCCTCAACATCGTTACGCCTATATGCCGACCAAATGAACCGCTCGGGATTCTTCAAGATGATACACGTGGGAAGCGAGGTTACATACAACATCTACACCAAGCGCACAACCACACACACCGTCACCCCGTTCCGCCTTACATACGATATGTTGCAGCGCACCACTGCTAAGTTCGATAGCATAGCAGCCGCAAACCGTTCGATAGCCAACAGCTTCCGCAACCAGTTCATTCCTGCGATGCAATATACATACACCTACGACAACACCCCCACGCAGCACCGCAACAAGACGTGGATAGAGGCATCAATAACATCGTCGGGCAATGTAACATCGTTGCTCTTTGCGGCATTCGGCAAAAAATGGGAGCAGAAGGACAAGGACCTCTTCAAGAACCCATACGCACAGTTTGTGAAACTGACCACTGAGATAAGACAGCTCTACAGGATAAACAGCAAGAACTACATAGCCACACGGCTAATGGCGGGCGTTATAAAAAGCTACGGGAACTCGCGCTATGCCCCTTATAGCGAACAGTTCTACATAGGAGGTGCAAACAGCCTGAGGGCATTCACCGTGCGCACCATTGGCCCGGGAAGCTATCACCCCGCAAAGGAGACACGTTACTCGTATCTCGACGAGACGGGCACACTGAAATTCGAAGCCAACGTAGAGTACCGCTTCGGACTCCTGGGCAACCTTAACGGCGCTGTATTTGTAGATGCTGGTAATGTGTGGTTACTCGAAAAGGACGAGAGCCGCCCTGGAGGCGAATTTACACTGCGCTCCTTTGCCAATGAGATTGCGCTGAACACAGGCTTCGGACTGCGCTACGACCTTGACATTCTTGTGCTGCGCCTCGACTTTGGCATTGCGCTGCACGCACCCTACGATACGGGCAAGAGCGGATACTACAACCTTCCCAATTTCGGCAAAGGATTCGCCTGGCACTTTGCCATAGGCTACCCTTTCTGATTTTTTTCAATCCTATAAAAAGAGAGCGTTTCCCTGCGTACAATGCTTTTTGCAAACCCTGCACACAACGTCCTTAACAAAAAAAGATATTTGGTATTAAACTACAACGAATTTTAGTTATTGAATATGCAAAATCAAAAGGTAAAAAAGTGAGATTCTTATAATAGAAATTAAGAAGCTGTTTAAATTTATATCGTTAAGTTTTTTATAGGTCAAAAATAGTGCCAACGAGCAAAACGCAAGTTTACTTGCAGTTTTTCGGCGAGTGCAGCCTATTTTGGCGCAATGCAAAAGTGGAATGTTTTATTATT
>JAFZIA010000121.1 GCA_017554605.1 Bacteroidaceae bacterium | reverse complement strand
TAATATCTTAAAATATGCACCTTAAAGAAATTCAATGGAGGTTCGGCTGTTTTAAGGAAACAGTGCGAGGTACGTTCAACCGTTAGTTAGACGCGCGTAGCGTGGCTAACTGAGGGCGGTCCGCAGCACCCTTAAAACAGCCGTAAGCCGCAATGACAAGCAAGTACCCGACCGAGTGCACGCATTCTTGCGGCACGAGCAAAGGGAACTTGCGACAATTTCTTTAGTGCTAAGTTTTTTTGTTTCTTTTTTTCGAAAAAAAGAAAGTAAAAGAAAACATTGCAATGAGAGAATATCCGTAGAACAACACCGAGAAGGTGGCTGAAAGATTTATTATCCACACCTTTTTGCTACTGAGCCAAAATTACTGCTTTTAAGCGAATAGGATACAAAAGAATGGCGCAACCTTTCGATTGCGCCATTCAAATTTATGTTGCTGCTGTCAATTAGCAGATCTTGCGTGAACCGTCGCCGATAACAACGTCGTAAACCTTGGGAAGCTTACCGTATTTCTCCTTGTAGCGCTTCTCAGCCTCTGCAATGAAGATGTCATAGAGCTCCTCCTTCACGAGGTTGATGGTGCAACCGCCAAAGCCGCCACCCATCATACGTGAACCGGTAACACCACAGTCGATAGCAACGTCAACAAGGTAATCGAGCTCCTCGCAGCTTACCTCGTAGTCCTTGCTTAGGCCGAAGTGTGTCTCGTACATCTTCTTACCTACGGTCTCGTAGTCGCCAGCCTCAAGAGCAGCGCAAACGTCGAGTACGCGTACAACCTCGCCGATAACGTACTTTGCGCGGTTGTAATCCTCGGGCTTAACCTCAGCCTTAACCTCCTCGAGCATATCGAAGTTTGCATCGCGCAAAGACTCTACCTCGGGGTGCTTGCTCTTGATAACCTCTGCCACGTGCTCGCAGCTCAAGCGGCGCTCGTTGTAGGGTGAACCTGCAAGCTCGTGCTTAACGCAAGTGTTCAAAAGAACGAGTTTGTAACCCTGGGGCTTGAAGGGGAAGTACTGGTACTCCAATGAGCGGCAGTCGAGACGGATAAGGCTGCCTGCCTTGCCGAATACGCTGGCAAACTGGTCCATAATACCGCAGTTTACGCCTACGTAGTTGTGCTCTGTTGCCTGACCTACCTTTGCAAGCTCGAACTTGTCAATCTTGTTGTCGCCGAAGAGGTCGTTCATAGCGTATGCGAATGTGCTCTCAAGTGCAGCCGATGAAGACATACCTGCACCGAGGGGTACATCACCTGCAAATGCAGTGTTGAAGCCCTTAACGGGAACGCCACGCTTGATCATCTCACGGCAAACGCCAAAGATGTACTTTGCCCAAGATGCGCGGGGGCAATCCTCCTCGTTGAGGCCGAACTCTACATAGTCCTTCTCGTCGATTGAGTATGCGCAAACCTTGTCAGTACCGTTGGGCTTGATCTCGGCCATAATACCCTTGTTTACTGCACCGGGGAATACAAAACCGTTGTTGTAGTCGGTGTGCTCGCCAATGAGGTTGATGCGGCCGGGTGATGCGTAGATGCTTCCTGTTGTACCGTCGAAATGCTTGATGAAGCGACTTCTTACAAATTCTATATCCATAGTCGTAATGTTTTATGTGTTGAAAATATCGTTAATAATCAATTGTAATTATTTCTTTGCGGGTTTTGAACCTACAAGAGCGTAGAACAAAAGGTATGCAGCACAGAAGATAACAACCCAGTAGCTTGTCATATAGTCTGTCATTTCTGCAACCTGTGCCTGGATAGCGAGCATCACAGCGCAACCGAATACCATTGTCATAAAGATACCCGATGCAACGGCTGTATATTTGCCAAGGCCTTCTACTGCCATATTGAAGATACCTCCCCACATAACCGATGTGCAGAGACCAACAAGGAGGAATGCGAAGATGCCTACGGGTACGTTAGCCCAGATAACAGTGAGTGTACCCCAGTCGATACCGGGAACTTCTACGGTTGTAGCTGGGTCAGAGAACATACCGAATGCAACGAGAACCAAAGTGGCGATAGAAACTACAGTGATCATTGCGCGGCTTGATACCTTGTTACCGATAGTTGCACCAACGAAACGGCCTACGAGCATCATCAACCAGTATACAGCAACGATAAGACCTGCTGTAGCTGCCGAGATACCAAGTGAAGGAGTGTTTACAAGATACATATTAACGTATGTGGGAACACCTACCTCAATACCCATATAAAGGAAAATTGCAAGGATACCAAGAACAAAGTGACGGTACTTGAGTGCACCCTTGATGAGGTTGACGTCAACAGGTGCCTGCTCGGGCTCTTCGATCTTGGTGAAGAGGATAACAACGAATGCAAGGATAAAGATACCAAGGGCTATCATAAGCGCAGGTGTAGCGTCCGAGATAGCTGTGTCCTTTGTAATCTCGCCGATAAGAGCACCCATAATGATGTAAACCGCTACGGCAGCCGATGAGTTGAATACGCCGCCGAGCTGGATAAGCTGGTTACCGCTGTTACCGCCACCGCCAAGAATGTTGAGCATAGGGTTTACAACGCAGTTGAGGATACACATACAGAAACCTGCGATGAATGCACCGAGCAAATAAACGCCGAATACAAGACCGAGGTTCGACTTTGCGTCGAGCATACCGCTGAACCACTGGATAAGGATACCTGCGATACCTACTCCAAGGCCGATAAGGGCTGTCTTCTTGTAACCGTACTTTGAGATGAGCATACCTGCGGGAATACCCATAAGAAGATAAGCCACAAAGTTACCGTAGTTACCGATCTGTGCAAGAACCTCGGGTATGTCACCCTGAGCCTTGATGATGTTTGCCATAGGTGAGCAAAGGTTAGTCACGAAGGCAATCATTGCGAAGAGCGCAATCATCACTATGATGGCTCCCCATTGTTTCTTTTGATTACTCATAATGTTTTAAGATTTTTGAAGTTTATAATTTAGATTATTTTTCTACTCCGAATTTGTATATTGTAACCTGAGAATAGAGCTCGCCGGGTTTCAATATAACGCTGGGGAAGTGCGAACGGTTGGGGCTGTCGGGGAAATGTTGTGCCTCGAAGCATATTGCGCTGCGCTTGGGGAATGTAGCGCCGTGTGCGCCTGCAAAGCCGCTGTGCCAGTTCGATGTGTAGACCTGTACGCCTGGCTCGGTGGTGTAAACCTCCATTGTACGTCCGCTGATGGGCTCTGTCACCTTTGCTGCGTAGCTGAGCTCGCCCACTTCCTTCTTGTTGAGTACATAGCAGTGGTCGTAGCCTACACCTATTCTTATCTGCTCCTCGTCGGCGTCGATGCGTGCACCAACCTCTGTGGGAACGGTAAAGTCGAATGCAGTGCCCTTAACGGGTGCAATTACGCCTGTGGGGATTGATGTCTCGTCAATGGGAACAAAGAAATCGGCGTCTATGTGGCAAATGAGATTGTCGATTGTTGCTGTGGGGTTGTCGATACCCGAGAGTGAGAAGAAACCGTGGCTTGTGAGGTTGACGATTGTTGTCTTGTCGGTTGTAGCCTTGTAGTCAATCTTAAGTTCGTCCTCGTCGTTGAACGAGTAGATTACTGTTACGTCGAGGTTACCGGGGAAACCTTCCTCCATATCTGCCGAGATGTAGTGGAGCTTTAGTGTCTGCCCGTCAACCAATTCCGCGTCCCAAACGCGTGCGTGGAAGCCTGTGGGGCCACCGTGCAGGTGGTTGGGGCCGTTGTTTATCGAAAGGTCGTACTCCTTGCCCTCGAGTGTGAACTTACCCTTGCATATACGGTTGCCGTAGCGGCCTACAAGTGTGCTGAGGAAGGGCTCGGGGCTTGCGAGAAGATTCTCTATGCTGTCGTGTCCCTGAATTACATTGGCGTAGTTGCCGTTCTTGTCGGGGACCATAATGCTGCATATTGCACCACCGTAGTTTGTTATTGCTACTTCGCTGCCTTTTTTGTTCTTGAGGATAAAAAGGGCGGTTTCTTTTCCGTCGATATTTTTTACGAAGTCGGCGGGCTTCAGGTTAGAAAGGTTGTTCTCTGTACAGCTCATAATCTGTGATTTATTCGCTTAATTCTATTATTTTTTTTAGCATATCCTGCCTTACCGTACAGGGTACGGGGTCAGCGAGCCTATGACGGCTAAATAAACTAGTTTGCAAATAAAACAAAAATATGGCTTACTTCAAAACAAAAAGAGGATAAATTTGCCTTATGGCTGTGCTAAATATAAAATGTACAGCCGGTTGGGACAAATTTATCCTCTTTTTATGAATTATTATGCAAAATGGGCTCCGCTTCCGGTACTTGCCTATGATGTTGCTGCAAGCAGGTCGGCTACAATAAAGCAGCTTCCTCCAACGAATATGAAGTCGCGCGGCGAGGCCTCTCCCTTTGCAGCGTAGAGTGCGTCGGCAACGCTGGGGTAGCAGTTGCCGCTGAGCCCGTATTGCGCTGCCAGTGCAGCAAGTTCCTGAGAGGGCAGGGCACGCTTTACGCTCGCTTGTGTAAAGTAGTATGTTGCCTCTTTGGGCATCATTGCAAGCACGCTGCTTATGTCCTTGTCGTTCACCATTCCGAAGACTATGCGCAGTGTGTCGCATTGCTGTTGCGAGAGCTGCTCTACAATATACGATATTCCGCCAATGTTGTGCCCTGCGTCGCATACGACGGTGGGGTTGCAGCCAACCTTCTGCCAGCGTCCCATAAGTCCTGTGCTTGCTGTCACATTGGCAAAGCCTTTGTGAACGGCTTGTGTGTCAATCTTGTATCCCTTCTCTTTCAGCGTGTCAAGTACCGTGAGTATTGTGTTGGTGTTCTTTATCTGGTAGCAGCCGCCAAGCTCGGCGTCTATTGTCCCGTAACTGTTTGTGTGGTATCTTATTCCGCTGTTGTGGGGTTGTGCGTCAATCAGTTGGGCTGCCTCCTCGGCAAATATTATGGGTGCGCGCTCCGTTGCTGCTTTTTGGGCAAAGACAGCCTTTGTCTCGGGGGTTGTCTCTCCAATTATCACGGGTGTCTCTTTTTTAATTATTCCAGCCTTTTCGCCTGCAATCTGCGCGAGTGTGCTTCCGAGGAACTGTGTGTGGTCGGGGCTGATGTTGGTTATTACGCAGGCATCGGGTGCAATGATGTTTGTACAGTCGAGACGTCCTCCGAGTCCCACCTCAATTATTGCAACGTCAACTTTTTCTTGTGCGAAATAGAGGAATGCCATTGCTGTGGTAAGCTCAAAGAACGACGGGTGCAGCGGTTCGAAGAAACTGCGCTCCTTCTCTACGAAATCCACCACGAACTGCTTGCTTGCGGGTACTCCGTCCACGCGTATGCGCTCGCGAAAATCTATTAGGTGGGGCGAGGTGTATAGTCCCACCTTGTAGCCCGCTGCCTGCAGGATTGCTGCGAGGGTGTGCGATGTTGAGCCTTTGCCGTTTGTGCCTGCCACGTGTATTGTGCGGTAGTTACGGTGGGGGTGGCCGAAATGTTCGTCGAGCAGGCGGGTATTGTCGAGCCCCTCCTTATATGCAGAACTGCCCACCTGCTGGAACAGCGGTGCGCAGTTGAAAAGGTATTCTGTTGTCTGTTCGTATGTCATAGTGTTGCTTCTTAATCGAACAGGTTGCGGAAGCGGCGGAATATCTGCTCCTTTATGCTCTCTGTGGGCTTGAAGTTGTCCGATTCCTTGAACGCCTCAATTGTCTTTCGCTCCTCTTTTGTAAGTGTCTCGGGGATATATACGCTCACATTCACGATGATGTCGCCGCGGCCGTATTCGTTGAGCATCGGCAGGCCTTTGCCGCGCAGGCGTAGCGCCTTTCCGGGCTGTGTTCCGGGCTCGATGGTGAGCTTTACGTTATCCTTTATTGTGGGAATCTCCACTGTTCCGCCGAGTGTGGCTGTGGGAATGTCGAGCAACAGGTTGTATATGAGGTCTTTCTCGTCTCTTATGAGCAGGGGGTGTTTCTCCTCCTCAATCTGTATCAGCAGGTTGCCCGCAATGCCGTTGCGCTTGGCTGCGTTACCTTTGCCACGCATAGATAATTGCATACCCTCGGCTACTCCTGCGGGTATCTGCACCTCGATGACTTCTTCGCCCATTACAATGCCGTCGCCGTTACAGTGGCGGCATTTGTTCTTTATTATCTTGCCCTCGCCGCCGCAACGGTTGCATACGGTCTCGCTGTTCATTATGCCGAATGGAGTGCGTACGGTGCGCACTGTGCGTCCGGTGCCGTTGCACTCGGGGCAGGTCTCCATTGCATTGCCTTCGGCTCCGCTGCCGTTACAATGGGGGCAAGTCACATATTTCTTCAGCTTGAATTTCTTTGTAGTGCCTTCGGAAATCTCCTGTAAGTTGAGTTTTACCTTTACGCGCAGGTCGGTCCCGCGGTGACGGGGTGCCTGCTGCGAGCCTCCTCCGCCGAATCCGCCGAATCCTCCGCCTCCGAATCCTCCGCCGAAGATGTCGCCGAACATCGAGAATATGTCGTTAATGTCCATTCCCTGTCCGCCGAATCCTCCGAATCCTCCTGCGCCGTCCATTCCCGCGTGGCCATACTGGTCGTAGCGTGCCTTCTTGTCGGCGTCACTCAGTACGCTGTATGCCTCGGCTGCCTCCTTGAATTTCTCCTCGGCTTCCTTGTTGCCTGGATTCTTGTCGGGGTGATATTGCATCGCCAATCGGCGGTATGCTTTTTTTATGTCGTTTGCCGAAGCGCTCTTGTCTACTCCAAGCACTTCGTAGTAGTCTCTCTTTGCCATTTTGTCAGTGTGTTATAAAAGGTATGTTGCCTTGGGGCACTCTTGCTTACTCGCCAACAGCTACTTTTGCGTGTCTTATCACTTTGTCGTTGAGCATATATCCTGTCTGTACGCAGTCGAGCACTTTGCCCTTGAGCTCGGGGGTGGGAGCGGGTACCATCGCTATCGCTTCGTGGTAGTCGGTGTCAAAGTCCTTGCCCTCGGTCTCAATCTTCTGGAGGCCGTTGCTCTTCAAAATGCCTGTCAGTTTGCTGTGTATAAGCTCTATGCCTGTGAGTATCTCTTTTGCATTCTCGTCCTTCGACATATTTGCAAGCGCACGCTCAAAATCGTCGAGCACGGGAAGGATAGACTCCATTACACGCTCGCCGCCGTTCTTTATAAGCTCGGCTTTCTCCTTCATTGTGCGTTTGCGGTAGTTATCGAACTCTGCCACCTGGCGCAGGAACTTGTCGTTAAGGTCGGCAATCTTCTCGTTTGCCTCGCCGAGCTCCTTCTGCAGTTGCTCCTCGGGGGTGAGGGCTGTCTCCTCGGTTGTATCATTCTGCTCCTGTGTGGTGTTGTCGGTAACTTCTTCGTTCATCAACTCTTTTTCCTCGTTATTTTCTTTCTTGCTCATAATCGTTTCAATTGTTTATAACTTAACAACAAATTGCTTGCCAAGTAGTTTAATGTGACAAAATTTGTACAAAGGTACATTTTTTTCTCTTATTGTCGGTGACATTTTGGCAGTTTGTGAATTTTGTACTGACAATTTTCGCAGTTTGGGTAAAAAATAGCTATCTTCGCTCAGTTATTTGTATAAGGATACATTCACACGCATACTTCAATGAGAGGGATACTGTCGGAAAGGATACAGAGTGCGTTGGCTAAGCTTGGAATAGAGGAGCTGAACGCGATGCAGAGCAGTGCAGTGGAGCATTGCAGGGTAAATGACAATATGGTGCTTCTCTCTCCTACAGGTACGGGAAAGACACTCGCCTTTCTTCTTCCGCTGCTCGAGCGGCTCGACGAGCGACGCATCGATGTGCAGGCGCTCATAATTGCGCCCACGCGTGAGCTTGCTCGCCAGATTTCCGATGTGTGGCGTTCAATGGGAACACCATTTCGCATTACGGCACTTTATGGCGGGCGTGCAGTAGCCGAGGAGGCGGTGCTCTTGCAGAATGTCTCTTCGGCAGTGGTAGTTGGCACTCCGGGACGATTGATAGACCACCTTAAGGCTGGTAATTTCTTGCCGTCGGAGTGCAGGACGCTTGTCATTGACGAGTTCGATAAATGCCTCGAGATGGGCTTCAGTGACGAGATGCAGCAGTTGTTGCAGATGCTTCCTTGCGTAGAGTCGCGTTTCTTGCTATCGGCAACCGACAGCGAAGAGATACCGCAATTTGCAGATGTAGACGGGGTGGAACGGCTCGATTTCCGCTTGTCCGACGGGCAGCCTGTCGAGCGTATAAAGTTTCATAAACTCACGACAACTCCCGACGAGCGTTTGCAGGTGCTTTACAATCTGCTCTGTTCGTTGAATGGTGAGCCAGCAGTTGTCTTCTGCAATTTTCGCGAGACGGTCGACGAGGTACGCAGTTTCCTTGTGGGCAGAAAGATGATTGTCGCAGCCTATCACGGTGCACTGGAGCAAAAGATGCGCGAGCTTGCGCTCTATCGCTTCTCTTCGGGGTGTGCGAATGTCCTCGTGAGTACCGACCTTGCCGCACGCGGACTGGATATAAAGGCAGTGAAGCACGTCATTCACTTCCAGCGCCCTATGACTGCCGACATCTTCACCCACCGCAACGGACGTACGGCTCGTTGGGAGGCCGACGGCTGCGTCTATGTGATTTCTTATCACAATCACCCGCTGCCCGACTTTATGCCTGCGGATATTCCTGAGTTCCGCACTGCTAAAAATCCGCATCTGCCCGATGCGCCCCGTTGGAGCGCTGTTTATGTGGGCAAGGGCAAGCGCGACAAGATAAGCCGAGGCGACCTTGCAGGTTTCTTTATTAAAAAAGGTGGACTGCAGCCCGACGAGCTCGGTGCAATAATGGTGTTTGATCGTTATTCCTACGTTGCCCTGCGCCGCGACCGTATGCGTACCGTGCTGCAAACTGTTAAGGGTGAAAAGATAAAGGGTATTAAGACTCTTGTAGAGCCGTTGCGCGGATAGTGTACATATACTGGTTTTCTTTCTGTTATTTTGTTTGCACAAAATAGGATAAAATGTGCTTTTTAACGTCTGTCTTAATAAAATTTTCGCTTTTTCTTGAAAAAATGTCGATAAATTAGCGGAATGACAAAAATAATGTTAACTTCGCGACCTCTAAAGTGCCGGAAATATACGGCACTTGGTTGTTTATATATGGTATTAACTGAAAAATCAACAATAAAATGAAAAAATTTAATTTTAGCGCAGGACCCTCTATCCTGCCTCGCGAAGTGATTGAAGAGACTGCAAAGGCGGTGCTCGACCTTAACGGAATTGGATTGTCGTTACTCGAAATAAGCCACCGCTCAAAAGATTTCCAGGCGGTGCTCGATGAGGCTGTTGCCCTTTTCAAGGAGCTGCTCGATATTCCCCAGGGTTACTCGGTACTCTTCGTGGGTGGCGGCGCAAGTATGCAATTCTGTATGGTGCCCTATAATTTCCTCGAGAAAAAAGCTGCTTACCTTAATACAGGTACTTGGGCAAATAAGGCGCTCAAGGAGGCAAAAAACTTTGGTGAGGCAGTAGAGGTTGCATCGTCGAAGGACAAGACATTCAGCTACATTCCCAAGGGCTATACAATACCCACCGATGCCGACTATTTTCACATAACAACGAACAACACAATATACGGTACCGAGATTCGCACAGACATTGACTCTCCCGTACCTCTTATTGCCGATATGTCATCGGACATCTTCTCGCGTCCCGTTGACGTGAGCAAATATACCTGTATCTACGGTGGTGCACAGAAGAATCTCGCACCCTCGGGCGTTACATTTGTCATTGTAAAGGACGATGCACTTGGAAAAGTGTCACGCACTATCCCCACAATGCTCGACTACCGCACACACATCGAGGGCGGCTCAATGTTCAACACTCCCCCCGTACTTCCCATCTACTCGGCAATGCAGACTTTGCGTTGGATTAAGGCACAGGGTGGTGTAAAGGAGATGCAGCGTCGTGCCCTGGAGCGTGCCGAGCTCCTTTACGGCGAGATTGACCGCAACCCCTTCTTCTGTGGAACAGCAGCTGTGGAGGACCGCTCGCTTATGAACATCGACTTTGTGATGGCCGACGAGTACAAGGCGCTCGAGGACGAGTTTATGGCTTACGCGCAGTCTAAGGGTATGGTCGGAATTAAGGGCCACCGTTCGGTTGGCGGCTTCCGCGCATCGTGCTACAATGCTCTTCCCCTCGAGGCTGTACAGGCACTTGTTGATTGTATGAAAGAATTTCAGAAAAGCCACTAATTAACCTTACAGATTTACAAATAATGAAAAAGGTACTCATCGCAACCGAGAAGCCATTCGCTGCGGTTGCAGTAAACGGAATGAAAGAGGTGCTTGCAGCTGCTGGTTATGAGGCTGTGATGCTCGAGAAATATACAGGCAAAGAGCAGCTCTTGCAGGCTGTAGCCGATGTCGATGCAGTGATAATACGCAGTGACAAGATAGACAACGAGGTGCTCGACGCTGCAAAGAACCTCAAAATTGTAGTGCGTGCTGGTGCAGGATACGACAATGTCGACCTTGCTGCCGCAACAGCTCACAATGTGTGCGTGATGAACACTCCCGGACAGAATGCCAATGCCGTTGCCGAACTTGCTTTCGGAATGATGGTGTATGCTTGCCGCAATATGTACAACGGTACATCGGGAACAGAACTTAAAGGCAAGAAGCTCGGTATCCACGCCTACGGCAATGTGGGCCGCAATGTGGGCCGCATAGCAAAAGGCTTCGGAATGGATATATACATCTACGACTGCTACACTCCGCAGGAGATTGTCGATGCCGACGGCGTTAAGCGCGTGGATACAGTAGAGGAACTTTACAGCACCTGCGACGTGGTATCAATCCACATTCCCGCAACCCCCGAGACAAAGCACTCTATCGGCGCAGCTCTCGTTGGCTCAATGCCCAAGTCGGCTCTCCTCGTAAATACTGCCCGCAAGGAGGTTATTAACGAGCCAGAGCTATTGCAGATTATGCAGGAACGTAGCGATATTAAATATGTTACCGACGTTGCTCCCGATGCGCTCGCCGCGTTTGAGGCTTTTGATGGACGTTTCTTTGCAACGCCCAAAAAGATGGGTGCACAGACTGCCGAGGCTAACATAAACGCAGGTATTGCGGCTGCAAAGCAGATTGTCGACTTCTTCGAGAATGGTAACGAGCGTTTCAGAGTAAACAAATAAGAGCAACAGAGTATGGCAATTATAAAACCTTTTAAGGGAGTACGTCCTCCCAAGAGCCTTGTAGAGAAGGTGCAGAGCCGTCCCTACGACGTACTTAACTCCGATGAGGCACGTGCCGAGGCCGAGGGCAATGAAATGTCGCTCTACCACATAATACGTCCCGAGATTGATTTCCCCTTGGGAACAGACGAGCACGAGCCCCAGGTGTATGCCAAGGCTGCCGAGAATTTTGCAAAATTCCAGGAGAACGGCTGGCTCGTTCAGGACGACAAGGAGCAGTATTACATCTACGCACAGACAATGAACGGAAAGACACAGTATGGTCTTGTGGTCTGTGCCTACGTCGACGATTATATGAACGGCGTAATAAAAAAGCACGAGCTTACTCGCAAGGACAAGGAAGAGGACCGTATGAAGCACGTCCGTGTGAACGATGCAAACATTGAACCCGTGTTCTTTGCATTCCCCGACAATGCTCTTCTCGACGAGCTTGTGGCACGATACACTGCCGCCGCTCCCGAGTACGACTTTACCGCACAGCTCGACGGCTTCCGCCACCAGTTGTGGATTGTAGACGGCGAGCATGATATTGCAGTCATAACCGAGGAGTTTGCCAAGATGCCAGCGCTCTACATTGCCGACGGTCACCACCGTTCGGCTGCGGCGGCCCTTGTAGGCAAGGAGAAAGCCGACAATAACCCCAACCACCGCGGCGACGAGGAGTACAACTACTTTATGGCAGTGTGCTTCCCTTCGAGCCAGCTTACAATCATCGACTACAACAGGGTGGTGAAGGACCTCAACGGCCTCACAAGCGAGGAGTTCCTTGCGGCACTCGAGAAGGATTTTGCAGTAGAGCACAAAGGCACAGAGATATACAAGCCGCAGCAACTGCATAATTTTGCCCTCTACCTCGACGGCAACTGGTACAGCCTCACTGCCAAGGAGGGTACATACGACGACGGCGACCCGATAGGAGTGCTCGACGTTACAATATCGTCGAACCTCATACTCGACAAGGTGCTGGGCATAAAGGACCTCAGGACAAGCAAGCGTATCGACTTTGTGGGTGGAATACGCGGCCTGGGCGAGCTTGAGCGCCGTGTCGACAGCGGCGAGATGCGTGCAGCGCTTGCACTCTATCCCGTATCGATGAAACAGCTTGTCGACATTGCCGATACAGGCAATATAATGCCCCCAAAAACAACGTGGTTCGAGCCCAAGCTGCGCTCGGGACTTGTAATACATAAACTATCGTAATGCTCCCCGAGGACGTATATAAGACAATAGAGACTAACGGCGAGGCAACTTACTCCGAGAAGAGGAGTAAGTTCCTTGCCTTTGCCATTCCCGTCACCACGGTCGAGGAGGTAAAGGAGCAGGTCGAGGCATTCCAGAAGAAATACTACGATGCGCGTCACGTCTGCTACGCCTACCGCCTGGGCGAGCGTGGCGAGCAGGAGCGTGCCAACGACAACGGCGAGCCTTCGGGTACAGCCGGAAAGCCCATTCTGGGGCAGATACACAGCAAGGAGCTGACGAACGTCCTTGTGATTGTGGTGCGCTATTTCGGAGGGGTCAAGTTGGGTACGAGCGGCCTTATCGTTGCCTATCGTATTGCAGCCTGCGAGGCGCTCGAAACTGTGGAGCACATAGAAAAGACCATCAACGGCACAATTACCCTGCGCTTCTCCTATCCGCTGCTCAACGAAGTGCTGCGCATAGTGAAGGAGGAAGAGCCCAAAGTGATAGAGCAGATATTCGACAACGACTGCGTTGTGCGTCTCTCGATGCGCCTCTCACGCCTGCCGCGCCTTGTAGAGCGTTACGAGAAGCTGGCTATCGCAAGCAAGGGCGACTTGAAGATAGAGAAAGACGAGTAGGCAGTCTGCGCAGTGCATATAGCCTGCTGTACAAAAAACAATAGCAATTCCATCGTGAAAACCGTCGCTTGTACGGTTGTGCGGTGGAGTTGCTCTTTTTTTATCGGATATATCCTTAAATAATGTTAAAATATATGGGGGGGTAATTTGCAGTTCGTTAATTTTAGTATATATTTGCCATATTCCAATAATATTGACAATTGTTTAATATTGACATTTATTGAAACATATAAACTTAACTATTTTTATCTATGAAAAAAGTCTACAGATTATTGACTCCTGCTCTGTTGGCATTCCTGCTCCCCTCGGGGGCTTTTGCACAGCTCGAGCTCAAGACCGAGACTCTGTCGAACCCCGACAATGAGCCGGTTGAAGTACACCCGGTACCTCACCCCCGCCAGTTGAAATGGCAAGAGACTGAGTTCTACGCCTTCTTCCACTATGGAATGAATACCTACACAGGACTCGAGTGGGGTAACGGCGACGAGAACCGTTCGCGCTTTGCACCTACTGCCGCTCCCAACCCCCGCCAATGGCTCGAGGTTGCCAAACAGGCTGGTATGCGCGGTGGCATTGCTGTCGTTAAGCATCACGACGGATTTTGCTTGTGGCCCACAGAAACAACCGACCACAATGTAACAAACTCGGGTAACGAGTATGGTCGTAACGTGAATATACCCCGCGATTTTGCCGATGCAGCAAGAGACCTCGGGCTCAAGTACGGCTTCTATGTGTCGCCTTGGGATCGTAATAGCGTACACTACGGAACCGACAAATATGTGAAGGATGTGTTCCTGCGCCAGTGTGCCGAGCTTGCGGCATACGGTACCGACCAGTTCGAGATGTGGTTCGATGGAGCAAACGGCGGTAGCGGATACTATGGCGGACGCAACACAACCGTAAACGTAGACCGTGCTACATACTACGATGTTCCCAACCTGCGCGACAGTATCCACAAGGTGTGCCCCGACTGTGTAATGTGGGGTGTAGGTGGCGAAGCACGCTGGATTGGTAACGAGGCCGGCTGGGCAGGCGAGACAAACTGGTCGCCCGAGAACCGCGACTACTCTCCCGAGGGTAACGGTATGTACGGAACCGAGGACGGCTGGTTCTGGCTTCCCGGCGAGAGCGACGCAAAGGCAACCAACCAGGGCTGGTTCTATCACGACGGCGAGTCGCCCCTCTCTTCGGAGCGCCTCTTCCAGATGTACCTCGAGACAGTGGGACGTAACTCTACGCTTATCCTCAATATCCCCCCCAACAAGGCTGGTGTTCTTCCCGATGCTTCGGTGAACTCACTCGTTGGAATGGGTAACCTCATCAAGCAGCGACTGGGCAATGACCTTGCTCTCACCGCACAGGTGTCAGTGAGCGACACACGCGCAGCGGGTGCCAACCGCAACTACGAGGCTGCCAATATGGTTGACGGCGACAAGGATACCTATTGGGCTTCTAATGATGGAGTGATTGAAAATACAATCACACTCACCTGGAACGAGGTGCAGACTGTGCGCTATGTCGAGATTATGGAGTATATAGCAAGAGGCCAGCGTGTAAAGAAATTCCACATCGAGACAAGCGAGGACGGTACAAACTGGACACGCAGGGCATCGAACGTGCAGACTACAACCGTGGGCTACAAGAGAATAATCCCTCTCAATGGCAGCACATCGAACAGCTACGGCAACGGCTTCAAGGCCAAGGCTGTACGCATTGTAATCGAGGATAGCAAGGCTTGTCCTCTTATCAGCAAAGTAGGTATCTATTAATGTAAAATCATTGGAAATTATGAAGTACAGTAAATTTATTGCGCTTGCTGCCTTTGCATTGCCAATGGTTGCATTTGCGCAGACAGAAGTAACATTCGAGAATCAGGATTACAAGTCGCTCGGCGTTTATGACACTTGGGAAGGGTCACCCTTCCGCACAGGCAAGCTGAGCGGCAACTATGCAGTCATCGACAATCACCTGCAGTATGTCGATGAGCAGTTGGGCGTTGCTCCCAATGGCTCGTCAAAGATACTCGCTGTGCAGCGCTCGCGTTACGGCAGCAACACATTCGGTGTACGTGTCGACCTCAACGAGACATTCGAGCTGACACCCGCAACAAAATACCTCCACGTAAAGGTGTACCGCCCCTACGGCGGAAGAGTGATGGTGGTGGGTCTTGGCAAGCGCACAGAGCGTATGGACCAGTCGCCCGCTACAGAGCAGTTCTGGGCAATGTCGACAAAGGATATTGCTGCCGACAAGTGGCAGGACGTGGTGCTCCCCATCAAGGGTAACGGCGGCATCGACATCTACAGCCTTGTTGTTGTTCCCGACTGTGAGTCGCCCCACAACTATACCGAGGATGCTATCTGTTATATCGACGACATAAAGGTCAACGATGACCCCTCGTCGGAACTGGTCTACGGATACTATCAGACATCAATGGGTGAGGACCAGCTCTACACACGTAACGACCGTCGCCTGAACGCTGTCAAGCTGCAAGTGAGCGGTGGCTCGGTACAGACAATCACTGCGCCCTCGTCGCCCAACACTGTGTATGTTGATATGACAGCCGAGCAGATGCTTGTAAAGCCCGGTGAGACTGTTACAGCAAGCGTTGCTTACACAGGTAGCTGGATGCACGCATACACATACATCGACTACTCTAACGACGGTAAGTTCAACGCTCTTGTGAACGATGACCTTACAATTGCCGAGGGCAGCGACCTTATGGCATTCTCGTTCTATGGTGGCGCCGACAACGACAACGGTATCAACAGTGCAGGTACACGCCTCACAGGACAGTCACGCAATACATTGAATATGCCTTCGTTCACAATTCCTGCCGACGCAAAGCCCGGTCTGTACCGTATGCGTTATAAGGTCGATTGGAACAGCATCGACCCCGCAGGCTCGGTAGACCAGTCGAACTCCATTCTTGGCAACGGTGGCGGTATCATCGACGTGATGATTAACGTACACGGCGACTACTGCAACGTGAACGATGCCAACCGTAACGGCGAGGTCCTCTCGGCAGCCGACGGCGAGCGCCTTGTAACATACCAGGCTCCATTCGGCCAGGATTTCAGAATAAAGATGAACCCCGAGAACGGCTTCGAGTACAAGGGTGTGATTGTCAAGTACGGATATAACCTGCAGGGCGACAGCGTCAAGAACGGTAACGTACAGTGGCAGAAGGTATTCTTCGAGCGCCAGCAGTTCGACGAGAACGACGAGATTGTAATACCCGCAGAATATATGTGCGGCGACGTGGAGATTGAAGGTCTCTTCATTGAGGAGGGTACATACGAGGAGCCCCAGAAGCCCACACGCTATACTGTGACTACTGTGGAGGACGGAAATTTTGCCGATGGAACCACTTGGTACACAATCCAAATAGGCCAACAGGGTTATGTTCTAAGCAATAACGGAAGCGCAAGTTATATAGCCCTTGACAACACAGTGCTCGACCTCGAAAATGAGGCCCAGCTATGGTGCTTCACCGGAAACGACGTAGACGGTTACCGCGTTTACAATATGCAGGCCGGTGCGCAGAAGGTGCTCGCATCGCCCGTAGAGATGCTTGGAAGCACAGGTAGCTCATCGTTTCCCACATTGCAGCCTGTAGATGCTCTTCCCGCAGGTTACACCGACCTTTGGAACTTCGAGAACTCTTCGGACCTTGGTTCTTCGGACGTCTCTCACGCATATATGTACGAGGTGGGCTATCCTTCGCACAAGGTTAACAACCGCGACAACAGACTGGCTTTTTGGAACGGCGGTGCCGACTCGGGCTCTACATTGCAGATATATTTTGCAAAGATAACAACCGCTGTCGATTTTGTTACAGCCGACAAGGCCGACGCTGCTGTCTACGACCTCACAGGCCGTCGCGTCAATGGCACAGAGAAAGGTGTCTACATTGTTGGAGGCAAAAAGGTACTTGTAAAGTAAATTATATTACATTCAAAAAAATATCCCGGCGCATAAAGTGTCGGGATATTTTTTTGTGTATATATTGGCGTTGGCTTTATGAGCGGGCCTTAGTAGAAAAAGGATATGAGTAATTTGCATTCTTTTGTGCAATGTTTTTTGTTTCTTTTTTTCGAAAAAAAGAAAGTAAAAGGAAACATTGCAATGAGAGAATATCCGTAGAACAACACCGGGAAGGTGGCTGAAAGAGTTATTATCCACACCTTTTTTCTACTGAGCCAGAATATAGCATAGCATTGTTGTCTTTTTTAATATTGCAAGCCTTATAATTGCATATTTTTATCGGCAGTCGTTAAAATAGAGGCTTGGAATTAAAATAGAGTATTCGACCGCTGTTATACAGCAGCCGAGCACTCTATTTT
>JAFZIA010000120.1 GCA_017554605.1 Bacteroidaceae bacterium | reverse complement strand
GGCTGTTTTAAGGAAACAGTGCGAGGTACGTTCAACCGCTAGTTAGACGCGCGTAGCGTGGCTAACTGAGGGCGGTCCGCAGCACCCCTAAAACAGCCGTAAACCGCAATGCCAAACAAGTGCCCGACCGAGTGCACGCATTCTTGCGGCACGAGCAAAGGGTGCTTGCGACAATTTCTTTAGTGCTAAGTTTTTTTGTTTCTTTTTTTCGAAAAAAAAGAAAGTAAAAGGAAACATTGCAATGAGAGAATATCCGTAGAACAACACCGAGAAGGTGACTGAAAGAGTTATTATCCACACCTTTTTCTACTGAGCCCAGAATACCGTTCCACCGCATTCCCAGTAAATAACATTAACATAAAAAACTGTAACTACAGAAGAGATACTGCATTTACCCGCGCTGTAACACGTGAGTATTCAATATTTTATTGTATCTTTGCGTTCCTTTTTACAGGAATGATTTTTCAATTGTAATTAAACGCAAAATATTACGGAATGAATTTTGATGAATTAAGATTGTGGATTGAGACACTCTTCGAGGAGTTCAATGTGTGGGTACAGAGTATCAACGATATTATTTGGGGTTGGCCTATGCTGCTTGTGCTGTTGGGTACTCACCTGTTCCTCACTTTCAAATTGCGCTTTCCGCAAAGATACACCTTCAAGGCCATACGCCTGTCGGTAAAGAGCGAGAAGGGAGCCGAGGGCGACGTTAGCCCATACGCGGCGCTTGTGACAACTCTTGCAGGAACAATAGGCACGGGTAACATAGTAGGTGTTGCCAGCGCTCTTGTTATTGGTGGCCCAGGTGCTCTTTTATGGTGTCTGCTCACAGGAGTATTGGGCATTGCCACAAAATATGCCGAGTCGCTTATGGCATTGAAATATCGTGTGAAGCGTAAGGACGGTTCGGTGTCGGGCGGTCCTATGTATGTGCTCAGCAGGGCTATGAACCTCAAGTCGCTCGCCATCGTCTTTTGTGTATTTACACTCATTATGGGATTCAGTGCAGGTAATTTCATTCAGTGCAATGCCATTGCCGAGACTCTCAAGGAGGCATACGACGTGGACATTTACCTGACAGCCACCGTGCTTACCATTGCTGTGTGCTCGGTTATATTCTTTGGTCTGAAAGGTATTTCACGTGTGTGCGAAGGACTAGTTCCTCTTATGACAATTGTATATCTTATCGGTTGCATTGCATCGCTTGTCATTAACTATCAATATATATGGCAGGCTTGCGTGCTCATTGTAAAGAGCGCGTTCAACCCTGTTGCCATTGGCGGTGGCGCTGTTGGAGGTATGATGATTTCCCTGCAGTATGGTGTCAGCCGAGGACTGCTATCCAATGAGTCGGGAATGGGTTCGGCTGCAATAATCGCGGCGGCTGCAAAGTCGCGCAACCCGGTTCGTCTGGCGCTCATCTCCTCTACTACCACTTTTTGGGACACCGTTGTTGTGTGTACACTCACAGGTATCGTTGCGGTGAGCAGTATGCTTGCCATTGGGTTCGACTGGTCGGATACATCGAACGGAATGGTTATGCAAAAGGCATTTGAGCAGATACCCTCGATAGGTTCGCATCTGCTTACAATAATCACTTTTACCTTTGCATTCAGCACCGTGCTCGGCTGGACATATTGCGGTGAGAAATCCATAGAATTCATCTATGGAAAAAGCAGCGCTAAGGCTGTGCGCAACTTCCGCATACTGTGGGTTATTGCAACATTCATAGGCGCTATAATGCCTTTGCAGCTTGTATGGAATTTGGGAACTACTGCTGCGGCATTTATGATTATACCCAATGTCATTCCTCTGTTCATTCTCTCGAAACAACTTGTCAGGGACACACGTTATTACCTGTGGGAGGACAGGCTCGACGAGGTTGCCAAGGAGGATTTGCCAGAGGTGTAAAATCTCAATATACTACAATAGAACGACTCCCTACTGCAAAAGGTAGGGAGTCGTTCTATTGTATAGAAATGCGGACAATTACAATTTATCGTATGCAGCCTTTATCTGCTCCAGCGCCTTGTGCAGCACGCTGCGCGGACAACCCACGTTCATACGCATAAATCCCTCGCCGCCTTTGCCGAACATCGCTCCGTCGTTCATTCCTACCTTTGCCTGCTTCACAAAAAAGTCCACAAGCGCCGGCTGCTCCATTTTTAGTGCACGTGCATCGATAAATACAAGATACGATGCCTGCGGGCGTATTATTGAAAGAAGAGGCATATTCACGGCAATATACTCCTGCATATAATTTATATTCTCCTCTACATACTCCATCATCTGTGTGAGCCACTCCTCGCCATCGTTATATGCTGCTGCAACGGTAGCCGTAGCGAACAGCGGTGCAAAATCGAGCTCGCTGCGGCGCAGGAACTCGCTGTACTCCTCGCGCAGTTTCTTGTTCTTTATAATGTGGTAGGAGCTCTTGAGTCCTGCGATATTGAAGCTCTTGCTTGCAGCCATAAATGTGATGCAATTCTCCTCGGCAATCTTGCCCACTGCCGCAAAAGGCACGTGCGAGTAGCCTTTGAGCGTCATATCGCAATGTATCTCGTCTGAAATTACAAGGACATTGTAGCGGGCACATATCTCGGCCATTTGCAGCAACTCCTGTTTGTCCCACACTCTTCCGCCGGGGTTGTGCGGGCTGCAAAGAATGAAAATCTTACTTTTCGCAGCCTTCTCCTCAAGGTCTTCAAAGTCTATGCAGTACTGTCCGTCCACCAGTTTCAGTGGGTTCTCAAGGACATTGCGTCCCAGGTCCTTTGGCACGTGGAAATAGGGGTGATATACGGGCGGTTGCACAAGGATATTGTCCCCTACCGACGAGAAGCACTGTACGGCAAATGCTATTGCCGGCACAATACCGCCCACAAAGCCTATCTCTTCCTCGGTCACCTGCCAATTGTAGCGGCGTGCCACCCAATCGATTATTGCAGGCTTCCACCCAGGCGACAGGAATGTGTAGCCGTATATCTCGTGCTCTATGCGCTTGCGTAGTGCCTCTGTCACACAGGGCGGGCAGCGGAAATCCATATCTGCCACCCACATAGGTATAAGGTCGCTTGTGCCGAATATGCTCTCTGCTGCGTCGTACTTCACGCAGTCTGTTCCTTGACGGGGGATTATTTCGTCGAAATTGTATCTCATATTAATTTATCTTATCTCAATGCGTTTGTCGTTACTGTTGTAAAAAATCCCGTCGGCCTCGATGAAGGAAGAGAGCACACCGTTGTCCGAGAGTGCCTCCACTGTACCCGTATACATCTTCCTGTCGTGTATGAGCCACAACCTGTCGGCAAGATGCAGCACAAGCTCGAGGTCGTGCGTAGAGACAAGGATACTTTTCCCGTTCTCGTGCGCGAGTCTCTGCAAAAGCCTGAAAAGCTGCACGCGGCTGCCAAAGTCGAGAAAGGCGGTCGGTTCGTCGAGCATTATCACTGGTGTCTCCTGCGCGAGCGCCTTTGCAATCATTGCTTTCTGCCGCTCGCCGTCGCTCAGTGTCTCTATGCGTCGTTCCGACAGATGCCCTACCCCCACGGCCTGCATTGCCGCGTCCACCGCCTCCTTGTCACGACGGCGTTCGTGGCCTATCAGCCCCGTGTAGGGCACACGTCCCATTGCCACCACCTCGCGCACTGTGAGGCTGTGTATCCCGCCATTGCCCGTAAGCACCACTGCAAGCTGTGTCGCGAGCTCCGGGGCCTTGCGCCGGTGGCTCTTTCCGTCGGGATAGGTGATGCTCCCTGCCAGCGGCTCCTGAAAGGCCGAGAGGGTGCGCAGCAGCGTCGATTTTCCAGCGCCGTTGCGTCCCACAAGCGCCACAAGCTCGCCTTTGTGCAATGCAGCATCAATTACACCCACAACAGGCATTGCTTGCCTGTTGTGGGTGTAACCTATCTGTAAATTATCCAATATGATTGTATTGCCGTCCATTTACTGCAGCATCCACTCTTTAAGCAGGTCGAGCACCTCCTTCTGGTTGTCGCGGCGCAATGTCGAGATACGCGCCTTGTGACTGCCGCCGGGCTCAACAAAGATATGTATATTCTGTTTGTTACGGTCGCGCAACCAGGTAACGCCGCTTGCAGTCCAGGGGTCCCACTCGCCGTATATGAATATCATCTTGGGGTCGTTCTCTGTCAAGAAGTCTGTCACGAAGCGGTAGTTGTAATCGTCGAACACAGTATCGGCCCATATTGAGGGGAGCATCACCTTCTTGTAGTATCCCTCAATGTCGTCTACGTTGATGTAATCCTTGAAGGGGTCTACGTTGTATCCGTAGTAACCGAAGTCCTTCACTGCCTGCACCGAGAATGACTCAAGGTCGTTCTTGCGCGAGAAGTAGTTGGGCTCGCAGGCGCTGATGAAGTATTTGAACACAGTCTCATCATCGGCATCGGCTGCGGGAATCTCAGTCACGGGCATACCCCACTGCCAGAATGAGAACTGATACTCGAGCACGCAAAGGTCATAGATGGTGCTTGTGGGCACGTAGAATGTATAGCCTTTGCTTGCGCAATAGTTGTCGAACATAGGCAGGAGTGTAGCCTTGTTCTCGAGGAGATGGAACTGGAAATTGCGGATAGCGTCGCGGTCGGCCTTGCACGATGCCTGCTCAAGGAACGACTCGTGGCGTCCGTCCTCAAGGGCGCGGCTCAATGGTGCAACGTAGGGAACAGACACGTCAACGTCCTCGGGGTAATATGCACGGTAGAAGATTGTTGTCGAGCCACCCTTGCTTATACCTGTAGAAGCCCACTTGCCTGTGTAGTGCTGCTTGAATGCGGTTGTTATTGCGTGGTAGTCGTGCATTGAATTTGCAATTGTCATATAATCCCAGTTGAGATTGTCGGGCTTCGATTTTGAGAAGAAGCGGTACTCTACGAACAGGATATTAGCATCGAGCAGATAGGTGAGCTCCTCCATATAACGCTTGGCGCCAAAGGCATAGTCGCCGCCGTAACCCTCGGTTACAATCACCGTGGGACGGTCGAATCCTCTGTGACCGAGCATCACTCTCTGCTCAAATGTACCGACCTCGGCATTGTTGGGGTCGATGAGCTGTGTGAACTTCATAAGATAGTAGCTGCGTGTAGTGTCGGCCTTCTCTATTCTCTCGTAGCTCGATATTTCCTTTATCTTGCCAAGCATAGCCTCTACACCGTCGTTGTTTGCAAATGCAACTGTTACTGCAAACAGCAGCATTGCCAAAGAAAGAATGTGTTTACGCATTGTTTATTGTTTTTATAGTTAATGTTTTACAATTTACCGTTTGCAAAGATAGTGAAAGGCGAGCGAAGAAAAAAATAAGCTTGCTTGTTTTTTTTATTCCGAGCCGCATCCTATCTTATCAAAAGATACGAATAAGCGAGTGGAAAAATCCATTTTTACACAGCGAGCGCAGAAGAACTTGGATAAAATCAAATATCAAATTTACTTGAATATTTTTCACAGCGAGCGGAAGTATCTTGGAGCTTCAGCTCAAAGATACGAATAAGCGAGCGAGAAAGTTCGTATAAGCGAGTGGAAAATTTATTTTTACACAACGAGCGCAGAAGAACTTGGATAAAATCAAATATCAAATTTACTTGAATATTTTTCACAGCGAGCGGAATTATCTTGGAGCTTCAGCTCAAAGATACGAATAAGCGAGCGGAAGCAATTGAAGCACAAAGACCACTCAGTAGAAAAAAGGTGTGGGTAATTTGCTTATATTAATGGAATACCATATAACTTTATCTGTTCAAGCAGGTAATTTCC
>JAFZIA010000119.1 GCA_017554605.1 Bacteroidaceae bacterium | reverse complement strand
CATAAGCACTGTTTTTTCGAACTCCTCAGCCACTACGTGACAGTTTGCCTTCGGCGAATTTTGGCTGCACTCGCTGTGTGTGTAAGCAAGCTTCCATTCGCTCGTTTGCACAAAATTTCCTCTTTCGCAAAGAGGAGCACTTAATTTCTTTTATTTAGATGCTACCTAAAACATACGTAAACAATTGAATTAAAAGCATACAGTGCTCCTCTTGCGAAGAGGAGCTCCGCGGAGCGGTGAGGAGTAGATGATACTGCTATAAAACTACTTATGGGTCAACTGCTATATCATTACCATTTCTTGTATTTAATTGTCACTTGAAAAATAACGTAAACAATTGAACTAAAAGGAAATATCCCTCCTCCAGAGAGAGGAGGTGTCCGCAGGGCGGAGAAGCAGGCAGGCCGAAGGCAATGAACAATTGCCCAAAGAAATATATTATTTAAAATGTATATAAAAGTATTAACCAAAAAAATCAACAACAATGTCAAAAACAAGAACATTCCTTTTTCCCGCAGCCCCCTCCCCGCTACTGAGCTCCACCCTCATCCTTGCAGCACGCATAGCGATTGGCCTCCCCTTCCTGAGCCACGGCGTAGCAAAATGGGCCGCCTTCGAGAGCCTGGCAATGGAGTTCCCCGACCCTCTCGGGGTAGGGAGCACAATATCGCTGCTGCTCGTGATTTTTGCCGAAGTAGTATGCTCCATCGGCTTTATCCTTGGCGCAGCCTACCGCCTGTGCCTCCTGCCAATGATTTTCACAATGGCAATGGCATTTTTTGTAATTCACGCAGACGACACATTTGCCGGCAGGGAGCTGCCGCTCATTTACCTTCTTGTATTTATCATAATGTATATAGCCGGTCCCGGATATTTCTCATTGGACACAGCAATGCGCCGGATATACGGGCTACCAACAAAATAACAGTTCACTTTTTTTATCTTCTGTACAAAAAAACAAGTAAAAAATTATTGAAAGATAAAAAAAAGCAGTAACTTTGTGCGCTCTATTGTAGGCTGTATACAAGCCGCATTCAGTAGCCGTTAATATTCATTGGCATAAATGAACATAAACACTAAATATCTTTAATTTGAAAATACTAATTTTTAATTAATTTATGAAAAAATTTACTTTTATTTTGGCACTTGCAATGTCTGTACTTTCATTGCAGACTGCAAAAGCAGACCATCAGATCGTCCCCATTGACGATTTGCAGAACAAGTTGTACTCAAACGCGCCCTGTACAAACACACAGTGGGGCGACCAGTTCGAGGGACACTGGGAGCGTCTTTTCGACGACAACGCAGAAACCATCTTCCACTCGGAGTATGGTAGCAAGACATCAGTTGACGGACTCGACCACTACATTCGCGTAGATATGGGTGAGGGCCAGTCGGTTCAGGCATTCGTATTCTCTTTCAGAACACGTAATAAGAACTGTACAGTCAACTCTCCCACAGAGATTGTTGTTGAGGGTAGCAACGTGGCCGATGGCACTTACGATGTGATTGCAACTCTCACAGGATTGCCCACAACAGACGCAACCGACTACACATCTGATGTTCTTACAAACGGAAACGCTTACCGTTTTATCCGTTACCGCGTAACAAAGACCCCTACAATGCAGACAGACGGCGGCGGCAAGGTATTCTTCTTTATCTCTGAGTTCGGTATGAGCAAGGTAGAGCAAGACGAGACCGAGCAAGCCAAAGCTGTTTTCGATGCAGCATACGCAGCAGCAGTAGAGGCACTTAACGAGGCTTACAACAACGACCTCCAGGAACTCCCCTTGCAGGTTAACAACGAGAACGAGCCCTATTATGTATGGACAAACCAGCAGGAGCAATCAGAGGGCCCCATCGCAAACCTCGTAGACGGTGCAACAAACAATTTCTTCCACACAAACTGGCACGGTGATAGCGATACAAAGCACTACATCGAGGTTGACCTTGGCGAGAACAACGAGTTGAGCACAATGTCATTCTACTATACAACTCGTTCAGGTGCACAACAAGACTACCCCGCAGGTATCCAAGTTCTTGGTAGCAACGAGAAAAATGGCGAATACACACAAATTTACAATGTTGAAAGCGGTCTGCCCAATGCAGGAGGAAGACTATGGCAATCTTCTGTATTCTCTTCAGAGACAGCATACCGTTATATCCGTTTCAATGTTACTGCTGCTAGAAAATACTGGCATATGGCCGAGTTCGACTTGTGCGAAGTTATTCTTTACGCAAGCCTCAAGGAGGCATATCAGTCAAAGCAGGCTGAGTACGAAGCTCTATTGTCACTCTACAACCAGCACGCAAACACTGCCGATTACACAGCAGAACAGTACAACGCTGCAACAGAAGCTATCAACAACGCAATCATAGCAGCAACAACACTCTCTGAGGAGCAGAAAGCCGAGGCAGCAGCATTCTTCGATGTATACGCAGGTAAGGTAGGTTACCCCGTACAGTCGGTAATCGACACATATAAGGCATCAATTGCAGCAGCTGAAAGCGAGAGCGAGATTGAGGCAGCAAAACAGGTTGTTTATGCATCTACCGATGTAAACCTTCCCGTAGCAGGCAAGGCATACACCCTCACTGTAGTAGCTAAGAACGGCAACAAATACTATCTCAACTACACAGGCAGCAACCTTGCAATCGTTGCACGTGCCGATAATGCCGAGCTCCCCTTGACAGCCCTCTATGGTTGCGAGGCTTACGACGGCGGTGTTGCACTAAAAACTGTAGACGGCAACTATTTGGTATTCTGCAGCAAGAACGCTACATTCGGCAGCATAACAGACGGTAACACACAAGGCTTCCAAAGCGAGCTCAACGCAATGGCAAAGCTGACCTTTGCTAAGATTGCAAACGGCAACAACGTACAGGCCAACAACAACGAGCAGCTCTTTGGTCTTCTCTCTTGGAACAGTTTGCGCGGTCACAAAGATACTGGCGAAGAACTTACAGGTTATATGGTAATAAAGACCAGCGAGGTTGTTTATGACGGCGCAGGTGCACCCTTCTTCAACGATAACTTCTCATCAGCAATCCTCCTCGAGGAGTACAACAGCCAGCCCACAGTAGGCGGTTTCTACAACATACGTTCGGCTAACACCTATCGTGACTACGTTAACACAACAGCCCTCATCTACGCTACCAACGCAGGCAATGCAATGAAATGGGCTAACGGCCACAACGGTGCTAACTCTAACGCTGTTTGGACAATAGAGAAGGACGGCAACAACTACTACGCTAAGAACGTACACACAAATATGTATATGAACGGTCTTGGTTTGAGCGAGACAGCAGCAAATGTTGCTCCCTCACTCCTTGGCGACGACCAGTACATCATCAGAGCAAACGGCAGTATGCTCCACGCTCAGGGTGCAAACAACGGTATTGCAAGCTGGGACTGCTCAGGCGAGCCTGGTCAGGTGAACAAGAGCAACGCATCGGCTTGGTACATCGACGAGGTTGAGTCATTCGGCTACACACTCTCTGTAAGCGCTGCCGAGTGGTCGACTGTAATCCTTGGCTACAACGCTGTAATCCCCGAGAACGTCACTTGCTACGCTGTTTCTTCAATCAACGGCGACTGGGCTACACTCAGCGAGGTTGAGGGTATCCTTCCCGCAAACACAGCGGTATTCGTAAACGCTGCACAGGGCGACTACACATTCACATACACAGCTACTGCTGCCGAGGCTACATCTATGCTCGCAGGTACACTCTACAACAAGAACATAGAGCCCGCAGCAAATGCAAGAATCTATGTCCTCTCAATAGTTAACGGTGTTGTAGGTCTCTACCCCGCTAAGGTAAATGAGGAAGGCACAGTGTTCAACAACGCAAACAAGGCATATCTTGAGATTGCATCGGCTTCTAAGGCTATCCAGTTCAACTTCGAGGGTACAACAGGTATCGAGAATGTACAGGGTGCAGACGCAGAGGCTGTAATCTACGACCTCACAGGACGTCGCGTACAGCAGATGAACGCAGCAGGTATCTACATCGTTAACGGTAAAAAGGTACTTGTAAAGTAAGATAAATATTCTTGGGGTATTGCCCTTTCGGGGGCAATACCAAAGAATAGAATTAATGTTGAACTATAAATAATTAAGAGATATGAAGAAAGCATATATTGCTCCCGCAGTAACAGAAATGACAATGGTAACAGAGGCTATGGTTGCTGCATCAATACAGATTATTACAGGTAACGGCAATGTTGACACCAAAGAGGACGGTGTTCAGCTCAGCAACAGACAGCGCGGCGAGTGGGGTAACCTCTGGAAATAATCCACACTACTCCACTGGGACAATAATTCATCGGGCGGCTATTTTAGCCGCCCGATGAATTTATATATACCTACAGCAGGAGAGGGTCACTTTTCAATCCCACAAAGCCTAAAATAAAACGTAGACTTAGAACGGCTCAGTAGAAATTTACTGTGGATAACAATTCTTTCAACCGCCTTCCCGGTGTTATTTTACGGCTATTCTCTCGTTGTAGTATTTTCTTCTGTTTTCTTTTTTTGCGAAAAAAAGAAACAAAAAACCTTGCACAAAAGAAATTGTCGCAAGTTCCCTTTGCTCGTGCCGCAGGAATGCGTGCACTCGGTCGGGTACTTGCTTGTCATTGCGGCTAACGGCTGTTTTAAGGGTGCTGCGGATCGCCCTCAGTTAGCCACGCTACGCGCGTCTAACTAGCGGTTAAACAT
>JAFZIA010000118.1 GCA_017554605.1 Bacteroidaceae bacterium | reverse complement strand
TTGTCATATCGTTTTGTTTGGGATTATTGTTTTTCGATGTGGTAGTCTAAAGATAGTAAAAAAAATCCAAACAAACAATAGCTATTCTCTTATTCTTCAAGAGAATAGCTATATTTTTTGCAAATCATTTTCCATAAGGGGGTAAATGATATAAAAAGCAAAGAGGGCAACCCGTTTTACTTTTGGGTCACCCTCTTCTTTACGAACAAGTGCTATTTTACAAGAACCTTCCTGTTGCCTACAATGTTTATCCCTTTTTGTGCCTGTTTAAGGCGTTCGCCTGCAACATTATATATGTTGCCGCCTTGTGGGGTGGTGATAGCACTTTCGATGTTCGTTGGTGCATCGAAATACACAGTGAACTCTGTGGCCTGTGCAATGTCGCACTCCACCCAGCATTGGTTCGCGGCTATATTTCTTGAACCGTCAAAAGACTTGAATTTGATATTGTTGCCCTCTCTTGCAAACAGGAACTTTCTTCTGTTGCCGCTCTGTGTCAGGCTGCTCTCTACGTAGTTCCCTTTCAGCAGTGACTGGGGCAGGGAGGTAGCGGCCTTGTAGTCGGACATTGTAATTGCAAAGGGATAAGTGCCTTCGCTCCCGCTGATAATAGCGGGTGTACCGCCTTTCAGTATTTCACCGGGGCTCGCTATTGCCCGCATTGTGCAATAGTATCCGCCCGATTCACTCTGTACTATGTCTGCTGCTGTAGCATCGTAGGCATACACCCCGTCGGGGATAATTATGTTGAACGGCAGGCATATTGCTGTCGTGCCGTCCGACGGCAGTGTTATTGGAAAAACTGTAACCTCTTCAATTGTATATGTTGCAAGGCCTGCCTTTGTCGCCTTGTCGTTACCCACTACGCCGTGTTCCTTGTAGACGTTCACATAGTTTATTCCGTCGCTGCTGCTGCGAATCTTGTAGATGCCGGATGTCGAGGTCTCTTCAAAAAGGTAAATGCCCGCTTCTGTTCCGTTGTCCGAGAACATAATGTGTCCCCAGCCGCTCAGCCTGGGCTCTTTGAGTACCTTGCCCTGCATTGTGAGGGTATATCCCATTCCCGATGGCCTTACAATGAAAATCTCATCGCCTGCAGCCGATGTGGAGAAGTGGTCGGGCGAGAGGAGCTTGTATCCCTCGTTCTTGCTGTTGTCGTGTGTGGTGTTGTATCCAATGAAAAGGGGA
The DNA here is from genome assembly GCA_017554605.1 of Bacteroidaceae bacterium. Taxonomy (GTDB): domain Bacteria; phylum Bacteroidota; class Bacteroidia; order Bacteroidales; family Bacteroidaceae; genus HGM04593. The sequence continues at coordinate 2,434 of JAFZIA010000118.1, read as the reverse complement.
TTGCCGTTGTAGTTTATGTGGAATGCTCCGTTGTATCCGGGGTTTATCATTACTGTAAACAGGAATATAGTACCGTCGGGCATTGAGGCTATTGCGGTGTGCGGGCCGTCGCTTGCATCGCTTCTTATGACAATACGGCTGAGGTCGGTTGCATCGCCCTCGATAAAGTCGCCGCATACTGCAGCGCCGCTCTCTTCGCCGAAATATTGTGTAAGGTCTATTGTCTCGCCCTGTGTGGCAATGATTGTTATTCCCTCATACTGCCTGTTGCGTATCTTTTCGAGCTCGCTTGCCAAATTGCCTGCTACTGTAGCGTTGTCCGGTGCCCTGTTGCTGTTCTCGTTGAATTCGCCGTTTGTGTGCTCAAAGAGCTGCGGGTCGGTAGAGTATCCTGTCTCAATCTTTGGGCCCCATTGAATCATTGTGGGTCCGCCTTTGGGTTCGATGAATTTCCACGAAGGGGTGCATAGTGTCAGTGTGTGGTTCTGTGCCATACCCATTGCAAAGGGGCGGCCATCTTCCTTGTTGCCGAACCAGGTTGCTGCCTCGCCCGGAATGCCGTCGGTGGATAGCTGTTCGCCGTTGCCCACACCCGCGATGCTTGCCATAATGTCGAGGAAGTCAATCTGCGAGACAAGCGAGTTGCTTGTTGCCTGTCCTTTTATCACAGCCGGCCAATGTACAATAAACGGCACGCGTGTGCCGCCCTCAAAGGCACTGTATTTTCCTCCGCGAAGGCCGCGTGTGGGGGAGTGGTCGCCCACGAGCTCTTCGGCCTGGTCCACGTATCCGTCGTCGAGCACAGGGCCGTTGTCGCTTGTAAGTATAATCAGGGTATTCTCCAGCAGTCCCTGCTCCTCCAGTGTGCGTACAATCTCACCCACGCTCCAGTCGAACTGTACTATGGCATCGCCGCGCAGTCCCATATTGCTCTGTCCGCGGAAGCGGGGGTGCGGAAAGCGCGGTACGTGGACATCGTTGGTGGCAAAATATATGAAGAAGGGTGTGTCGCTGTTCTCTCTTATGAAGTCCACTGCGTGTGTGGTGATGCTGTCGGCGATATTCTCGTCCTTCCACAGCGCAGTGCCGCCGCCTTTCATATAGCCTATGCGTCCTATGCCGTTTACTATTGAGTAGTTATGCCCGTGGCTCGACTGCAGGTTGTACAGCAGCTCGGGGTTGTCCTTTCCCGTTGGTTCGCCCTCGAAATTCTTGTTGTAGTTGACGTATATCGGAGCCGACGGGTCGTAGTTTGCTACCGAACCGTTCTCAATGAATACGCAGGGTACTCTGTCGGCCGTAGCGGCCATAATGTATGAGTAGTCGAAGCCAATGTCGCCCAGTGCCGGGGTGATGGGGGCGTTCCAGTCCTGCTTGCCCGTTTGTGAGCCAAGGCCAAGATGCCATTTACCGAATGCGGCGGTTGTGTAGCCTGCCTCCTTGAATACATCGGCAACGGTATATTGTTCGGGCGAGATAATCATTGCAGCATCGCCTGCTGCCACGTCTGTTCCCTCCTTACGCCAGGGGTACTCTCCCGTGAGCAATGAGTAGCGAGACGGGGTGCTTGTCGAGGCTACGGCGTGTGCATTGGTGAAGCAGAGGCCATTTTCGTACAGACGGTTCACGTTGGGTGTACGTACGCCTATTGCACCGTAGCACTCAAGGTCGCCGAACCCAAGGTCGTCGGCATATATCATAACTACGTTAGGACGCGATTTCAAGTATGGCGCTGTGCCTGCGCTCTCTTGGGCCGCCAATGCTCCCGGCAGTGCTGCCAATGCCAGCACACCCAAATTAAGACTTTTCATAATATGTTATTTAGAAGCTGTTTTACCACAATTAATTGAAGCGGGTGTGGATTCGTTCAAAATTGAAGGGCGTATGAAATCTATTCATTATATTGCGACAATTGTCTCTACTTATCGTAAATTGATTGACGCTTATTGTGCAGATCCTGACAATTTTGTGTTTGATGACTTTTATGCCAATGAATTAGAAAAAGCGGCGAATCGTCAAACGTCTACAGGTTTTTTCTATGGTATTGCAAGTGAAAAACAACAATTATTTAATTTGAGAGACGAACATCCAACACAGGAGTTCGTGATTCGAGTTTTAGATTATGATAAAGAAACAAGATTAGCGAAAATTGAACAAAGAAACTATTTTAAAGTTGGTCAAATAGTTGAGTTCTTTAGTCCAAATAAAGATAATTTCAATATGGAGATTACCGAAATTTATAATGAAAAAATGGAAGCTGTTGATGTAGCTAACCATCCAATGGAAGTTCTTTATATTAAAATGAGTCAAGAAGTATCAGCAAATGACATGGCACGAAAGGTAAAATAAGTATGAACCCATATTTAATTATATTTGCAGGAGGAAGTGCTTCTGGAAAAAGTTCTATCGTTGATTTATTAAAAAAAGAATATTT
>JAFZIA010000117.1 GCA_017554605.1 Bacteroidaceae bacterium | reverse complement strand
TAAACTCTTTCACATTCTGCACTATACGCTGTTCTATCACGCGCTCGTCTCTGTCTTTATCACGAATGAACAGTTCTTCGGTATTGATGAAGTCAAGCAGATATTCATCCTTGAACATTGTAATAGCACGATACGCTTGTAATTGGTCGGGGATTGTTTTCTTGAAATTATTTGGTAATTTCCCTTGATGGCTATATAAATCATCGTTTATGATTTGCTCCAAATCCTCAACCTTTGCTTTGGTGTCTGCCGCAAATTGAATATAAAATTTCCTTTGCTCTATATCCTTTACTTTGCTGATGATGGCATAATGGTGTGTAAAACCAATGTTCATAAATGCGACAATCGGGAAATTTGCATCTATCTTAAACTGTACAATTGGTAATTCATTCGTTCCAACGAACGAATTACTCTCAATATCTACCAATTTGTTCGTTTCAACGAACGAATTATCTGAAAGCATTTGCCACTCCTCATAGAATGTACGCATCTTTCGCAAGCTCGCAGCGGAAAAGCCTCTTAATCCAGGTAGTTCCTTACGAAGTTGCTCACTGACTGCTTCAATGAAGCCTTTACCCCAATTCTTATTTCGAGTATTCATTGAAACAAATCGTCCAATTCCATAATAAAGTGCCAACTGCTCTTGGTTTATCGCAGCTAACGCACGCTGTTGACTTTGCAGAATCGCACCTTTAATCGCCTGAACAGCATTGCTAAGTTCTGCATACTCCGTTGTGTTAACTATATCACTCATACTATTATTCAATCATTTGATTTATCTTGAATAGCCAATATTTGACAACAAATTTAGTAAAAAGATTTAATATGCTATCTTAATTGCTCATATATTTTTCTCCAAACCATATAATAAATAGGCTATTGCCATTCTCTTTTTGTAGAAAAAGGTTCTCCAACACCTTTTGTCTTATCCTGCTCGCTTCGTAGGTGTTCAATCGAAACGCAAGAGCAACGACCATTTCAAGGTTGTAGAATGTTGCCCAACTTTTAGGCGTTGCCAAATCGCATCGTTGGGCGGATGTAGTGCAAAGCGTCCAACTCCTGTATATCGCTTTAATGGCGGCTCGGAGTGTCGGGGCTATTACCCCGAACAACCCCACCAACTCCATTTCGGACATCCAAACATTACCGCTTGGGATACTCACTCTACCGTTTTCGCTAATTGTTACAATAGCTCGTTTCATACCTATACATAATTAAATGGCAAATCTTCCGCTTACTCTATCCTCAAACATTGATATATCGTGTTCAAGCTTGGTATTGGTTACTTTGGCGTAAATCTGTGTTGTGGTAATATTCGTATGTCCGAGAATCTTGCTAACACTCTCTATCGGCATACCATAATTCAAGGCTAAAACTGCAAATGTGTGCCTACTCATACGGAACGAAGTTCGCTTCTCGATACCGCATAATTTAGCCACTTCTTTTATGCGTTTGTTTATAGTGTCGTGGCTACCGATATTAAATAGATTGTTGCTTATTCTGTATGGCTCATATCGCTTGATAATCTGCATAGGAATATCCATCAATTTGATTTGGAACGGTACGCCTGTCTTTTGTCGCTTTGATACAATCCAAGGCGAACCACCCAATATTGTGATATTCTCTGTTGTCAAATTCTTAGTGTCAATGAATGATATTCCCGTCCAACAACCGAACACGAATAAATCTCTAGCCAACTCCAAGTCGGGATTGTTCAATTCAATAGTTGTAAAGGCTTGCAACTCGTCTTCGGTTAGAAACCCTCTCTCCTTGTGGTCTGGGTCAACCTTATATTGAGCAAATGGGTTGCGTGCAATCTTGCCATTGTAGTGAGCTGTGGTTGCAATGTGCTTCAATGGTATGGAGTATATCCACACTGATGATTGAGCCAATCCAACCTCATTTCTCAGATACAAGCAATAATCACGAATGAAATCCTCGGTTAGTTCATTCATAGCAATATCTGTGCGCTTGTAGTGTACCTTAATAAACTCGGCAAGATATTTCCTTACGGTAAGGTACTTTTGATATGTACTCAGAGAACGATCCTTGCCGACTCGCTTGGCAAAGGCTTCGTTCTCCTTGTCAAATGCTCGGAGCAGGGTTTCATACTCTGTTCCGATACCCTGATAGGCATTGCGTACCATTTCGGCAGTTACAAACGCCTCTCTATCCGAAATGCGTTGATAGTGTTTGATGATTTGAGCCTTGATGTTATCCAAAGCCAAATTGATGTCTCTCGATTCTTTACTCTTGCCTTTTGCTCGGTTGCCTTTCACATCCCATAGGTCTTTATGGATGCTCTGCTTGCAACTGAATTGAGCTACAGAACCGTTGATTGTCACTCGTCCCATAATCGGAACAACACCGTTTTTCTCCTTGCTACCGTTCACGTAGAACAGCACCTTAAATGTACTTCGCATAATCTAATCTTTTTTTTGGTTACAAAAAAAGTTATCAGCGAGTTATACATTGATATGCAAACTAACGCAGAACGATGAAATGTGACGACACAAAGAAAAACTTTACTGCATTATCGGGTAATGATTAGGCAACAGTTCTATTTCATTACCTTGCGGTTCTTTGCTAAATTGCCATCGTAACTATTTCCGAGGTCTTCAACTTAATGCGTTATGGTTCAGTTCAAAACGCAGAATTTTACCTTTTTTGCTCCGAGGACCGTATTTTTTTATAAAAAATTAAGAAGCATATTGATTATGAAGAATTCAATATGCTTCTCTGTTTGTTCTGTGCAATTAGGACGTAGCCCTGTTATTCGCTTTGCAGTTGCTTGTCGATGAAGGAGAGAATCTGCTCTGTTTCATCGGGGTGAAACCAGGTGATGTCTGTGTCGCGACGGTACCACGTTGTCTGTTTGCGTGAGTAGATGCGTGTGTTCTGCTTTATCTTTTCTATTGCAAAGGGGAGCTCCCACTCTCCGTCGAGCACATTGAACAGCTCCTTGTAGCCTACGGTGTTGAGCGAATTGTGGTGGCGCAGGTGATAGAACTTCTTTGCTTCGTCCATTAGTCCCTGTTCAATCATTATATCCACGCGGCGGTTGATGCGTTCGTACAGCTCCTCGCGCTCGCGCACAAGTCCTATCTTTATTGTCCTGAACGGGCGCTTGCGCTCCTTGCCGCTGCGGAAACTGCTATAGGGTTTTCCTGTCATATAGCATATCTCCAGCGCGTGCATTACTCTTTTGGGGTTCTTAATGTCGGCTTCGCGGTAATAGGTGGGGTCGAGCAGCCGCAGTTCGCTGCACAGGCGGTCGAGTCCCTCGCGCTCGTATTTCTCCTTTATCGTTGCGCGTGTGTGGTCGTCTACCGTCGGAATGTCGTCTATGCCTTTGCACACTGCGTCGATGTAGAGCATTGAGCCGCCTGTGAGCAGCATTGCAGGGTGGCGGGGGAACTCCTCCTCGAGCAGGCTGAGTACCTCTTGCTCGTAACGGGCTGCGCTGTAATAGTCACCGGGAGTGAGCTGTCCCACAAAGTAGTGCTTGTGCTGCGAGAGTTCCTGCTCTGTGGGGGCTGCCGTGCCAATCTCCAGCCCTTTGTACATCTGGCGTGAGTCGGCCGATATTATGGGACATTGCAGGTGGCTGGCTATGGCAAAGCTTGTCTGGGTTTTTCCAACGGCTGTAGGGCCTATGAGTACTATAAGGGTGTTCATATCTCGGGTGGTTGCGTATAAGGGGTTATAAAAGCACAGCACCTTTCCAGAGGCTATGCTCTTCTTGGTGCTGTGTATCTGTTTGTTACTTACGGGGTAGAGTCTTTTACCCGCGTTGCATCGGCAATTAATAAAGGTCGTCTATTGAGCTTACGTCGGCAATTTCGCCAAGGTCGAGGCCGTCGAGGTCCTCGTCGTCATATTCGTCGCTGCCGTAGAAGTCGTCGCCGTAGTCGTCGCTGTCGGCTCCTGCTGCGGGTGCCTTGCTCATCAGTTCCTCAAAGTTGAGTGTCTGCTGGGGGGCATCGCCAATGGATTTTACGCAGCGTGCCTCGTCGAGGTCCTTCCCGAACTCAATCTTGCTCAGCTCAATGAAGAATACACGGTCGGCAAGGGGGTCGAACACGTATATGAGACGTTGCTTCTCCTCTTCGATGTGGTCGCCTATGACGGTCTCGGACATCACGTAGTTGTCCTCGTCGGAGCGGCTGCCCATATCCTCGAGTGTAATCTCCTGCATCTTTATCCAATTCTCGTTGCAGATGAAGAAAGATGTCATCTGGTCGTTGGGATAACCCACCGCCTCAAGGATTGCCTTGTGGAAATCGAGGAAGGTGGCCTCGGAGTCAATCTCTATGTCCCGGCGAAAATCCTCTACTTCGTCCGACAATAGTCTGAATTTGTATATCATACTTGTGTTGTTTTTTGTTTATCCAATAATTCCGCGCTCCGACTCCTTCTCGATGAAGTTCACTACATACTCAATCTCGGGGGTCATTGTGATTGTCTCCTTAATCTTGTTGAGGCCGGTTGTCACGGTGTTCTCGCTCTCGTAAATAAGTCGGTAGGCGTTGCGTATGTTTGTTATCACTTCGTTGGGATAGCCGCGACGGCGCAGGCCCACGATATTGAGTCCACAGTAGCGGGCGGGCTCCCTGCCTACGATGATGTAGGGGGGGACGTCCATACTCAGGCGGCTGCCGCCCTGTACCATCACATAACCGCCGATGTGGCTGAACTGGTGCACAAGTACGCAAGCGCTCAATATGGCGTTGTCGTCTATTGTCACCTCGCCTGCAATCTTTGTGGAGTTGCCTATGATGCAGCCGTTGCCAATGACGCTGTCGTGTCCTATGTGGCAGTTCTCCATCAACAGGTTGTTGCTGCCCACAACGGTCTTTCCGCGTGACGCTGTTCCGCGGTTGATGGTTACATTCTCGCGTATCATATTGTTGTCGCCAATCTCGCAGGTTGTGTCCTCGCCCCTGAACTTGAGGTCCTGGGGTACACCACCTATCACCGCTCCGTGGAAAATCTTGTTGTTGTTTCCCATACGTGTACCGTAGAGTACCGACGAGTGGGGCATTATAACGCAATTGTCACCTATGACTACATTCTTGTCGATGTAGGCAAAAGGGCCTATCTCGCAGTTTTCACCGATTTTTGCTTCGGGGTCGATATAAGCTAATGGACTAATCATAATGTTGGATATTTGTAGTTGTTAGTTCTTTTTAATTATCTGTCCGGTAAAGGTTGCCTCTACGGCAAGGCTCTCGCCTACAAAGCCGTAGCCCTTCATCACTGCCAGGCTGTGGCGCAGGGGCTGTACAAGTTCCACGCGTAGCACGAGGGTGTCGCCGGGAACAACCTTGCGGTGGAATACTGCCTTCTCAATCTTTACAAAGTATGTCGAGTACTCGTCGGGGTTCTCCAGCATATTGAGTATCATAAGACCGCCCACCTGTGACATTGCCTCAATCTGGAGCACGCCGGGCATAATGGGCTCGCCGGGGAAGTGGCCCTGGAAGAAGGGTTCGTTGGCTGTGGCGTTCTTTATGCCTACAATGTAGTTGGAGCCCATCTCGATAATCTTGTCAACCAGCATAAAGGGGAAACGGTGGGGCAGCAGCTTGCTCACGCGGTTGATGTCGAGCACAGCCTCGCTGTTGGGGTTGTAGATGGGTGCCTGAATCTGGTGCTCGCGGATTATCTTGCGCATTGCACGGGCAAACTTGTTGTTTATTGTGTGGCCGGGGCAGGTTGCAATGATGCGTCCCTGCAGGGGCTTGCCTATGAGGGCAAGGTCGCCGATGATGTCGAGCAGCTTGTGGCGTGCGGGCTCGTTGTTCCACACAAGGGGCTTGTGGTTGAGGTAACCCAATTTCTTTGCGTCCATATGGGGAACACCCATAATGTCGGCAAGGCGGTTGTAACGCTCCTGGGGCATCTCGCGCTCATAGATTACAATGGCATTGTCGAGGTCGCCGCCCTTGATGAGTCCTGCAGCGAGCAGGGGCTCAAGCTCGCGTACGAATACGAATGTACGGCTCGATGCAATCTCCTGCTTGAAATCCTCCATATCCTCGAGTGTGGCATACTGGTTGTAGAGCACGCCCGAGTCGTAGTGTACAAGTACGTTGAGACTGAATTTGTCGTCGGGAAGAATGATGATTGAGTTGCCTGTTGCCTCGTCCTTAATCTCAATCTTCGACTTTATTATGAATGTATCTTTCTCGGCATTCTGTTCCTTGACTCCTATGCGCTCGATGTTCTCTATGTATTGTATGGCACTGCCGTCGAGAATGGGGAACTCGGGGCCGTTGACCTGCATAAGGCAGTTGTCGATGCCCGAAGCAAAGAGGGCTGCCATTGCGTGCTCTACGGTGCTTACGCGGGCCTCGCCCACCGAGAGTACTGTACCGCGTGTCGTTTCGGTCACATTCTCGGCTATTGCATCAATGATGGGTTCGCCGGGGAGGTCGATGCGCTGTATCTTGTATCCGTAATTCTCGGGAGCCGGGTTGAATGTCACTGTAAGGCTCAGTCCTGTGTGCAGTCCCTTGCCGTAGAGCGAGAAGCTTCCGTTGAGTGTCTTTTGTTTGTTGTTCATAATGCTATGTTTTTGCAGTTGTATTGCGTAGGCTGTATATGTGGCTGCCGCTGTCCTTTATATATAATGTATTGTCGGGATTCTTTGTGCTGCCCTTTTTGCAACCTTGTTTATTCTTTCTCTTTTGTGAGTGTCTCTACCAGTTTTGTAAGCTCTTTTATCTTCTTGTCCATTGCGGGCAGACGGCGCATATATGCCGAGAGGCGTATATACTCCTTTGCATCTATTGCGGGTGAACCGAGCACTGTCTCGCCGCCCTTGAGGCTGCCGATAGTGCCGCACTGTGGACCTACCGTGGTGCGGTCGCCTATGGTGCTGTGCCCCGAGATGCCGGCCTGTCCGCCGAAGATGCACCACTGGCCAATTTTTGTCGAGCCTGCGATGCCCACCTGTGCTGCCATTGCCGTGTGGCTGCCCACCTCGTCGTTGTGTGCAATCTGTACAAGGTTGTCGAGCTTCACTCCGCTGTGTATCACCGTAGCACCCATTGTCGCACGGTCGACGCAGGTGTTTGCGCCAATCTCCACATTGTCCTCTATGATCACAATGCCCATTTGGGGGATTTTCTCGTAACCGTTTGGGGTGGGGGCAAAGCCGAAGCCGTCGGCACCGATGACGCAGCCGCTGTGCAGTATGCAGTTGTTGCCTACGCGGCAGTCGTGATATACGGTTGCGTGGGCATAGAGCACTGTGCCGTTTCCAATCCTTGCACCGTCGCCTATGGATACTCCGTCGAAGAGCATACAGTTGTCGCCAATCTCGCAGTTGTCGCCAATGACCACGAATGGTGCAATGTAGCAGTTCTCGCCAATCTTGGCTGTGGGTGACACCGATGCCAATGTGCTCACTCCCTGCTTCTTGGGCTTGCTTGCTTCGTATATTGTCATAAGCTTGGCAAGGCTGCCGTATGCGTTGTCTACCTTTATGAGTGTGGCCTGCACCTCCTGTGTGGGCTCAAAGTCGCGGTTCACAAGTACAATGGACGACTGTGTGCTGTATATATAATCGGTATATTTGGGGTTGGCAAGAAAGGAGAGTGCACCGGGGGTGCCTTCTTCAATCTTGGCAAAGGTGTAAACTTCGGCATTTTCGTTGCCTACTATCTCGCCATCGATAAATGAGGCTATCTGTTTTGCTGTGAATTTCATTGCTGTTTCGTGTTTAGTGCCTTGTGTGGCGCTTGTTCATTGTGCGAAAATAGTAATTTATCGGCAATTGTGCTCCAATTTGTGCTATTTTAGTTATATAAGAGGTCTTTTAAGACTCCTTATTATAATTAATGGAGCGCATTTGTGGTAGATGACTGCAATTGTATCAGATTACGCCGCGCAGCTTGAGCTCCTTCTCCATCTGCTGCTGGTAATCCTTGGCCTTTTCGCCGGCTACCGCTGCGTAGTTCTCGCTGCTGTCGGCAAATATCACGGCACGGCTGGCATTTACCAAGAGGCCGCACTCGTCGTTCATACCGTATTTGCACACCTCCTCGAGTGAGCCGCCCTGTGCGCCTACTCCGGGTACGAGCAGGAAGTGGTTGGGGACAATGTTGCGTACATTCTCGAACGACTTGCCTTGTGTGGCACCTACCACGTACATCATATTCTCGTCGCTTCCCCACTTCTGCGATGTGCGGAGCACCTTCTCGAAGAGCATCTCGCCGTTCTCGTCCTTTGTGAGCTGGAAGTCGTGTGAGCCGGGGTTCGATGTGAGTGCAAGTACAATCACCCAGGCGTCGTCGTAGCTGAGGAAGGGCGATACGCTGTCCTCGCCCATATAAGGTGCTACGGTGAGTGCGTGTACCTTCATCTCGCCAAAGAACGAACGTGCGTAGAGTGCCGAGGTGTTGCCGATGTCACCGCGCTTTGCGTCGGCGATGATGAAAATCTCGGGGTAGTTGTCCTTTATGTACTGCACGGTCTTCTCGAGGCTTATCCAGCCTTTTACGCCTGTTGCCTCGTAGAATGCAAGGTTGGGCTTGTAGGCAACGGTGTAGGGTGCTGTAGCATCTATTATTGCCTTGTTGAATTCGAATACGGGGTCTTCGCTCTGCATTACGCAAGCGGGGAGTTTCTTTATGTCACTGTCGAGTCCTACGCAAAGGAATGAACGCTTCTCTTTAATCTGGTTTACCAATTGTTGCTTGTTCATAATTGTATGTTTTTGTGAATTTATATCCGTCGGTTTTTATAGCTCGTTTTCTTTCATTCTCTCGGTATTCTCGGCTACAATGAGGTGGTCGATGCAGTCCTGTATGTCGCCGTTCATAAATGCCTGGAGATTGTAGATTGTGTAGTTTATGCGGTGGTCGGTGATACGTCCCTGCGGATAGTTGTAGGTGCGTATCTTTGCCGAGCGGTCGCCTGTTGAGACCATCGACTTGCGCTTGCTTGCAATGTCGTCGGCGTAGCGCTGGTGCTCACGGTCGTAGATTAGTGTACGCAGGCGGGCGAGTGCGCGTTCCTTGTTCTTGGGTTGGTCGCGTGTCTCGGTGCACTCTATGAGTATTTCCTCCACTTTGCCTGTCTCGGGGTTGAGCCACGGGTAGCGCAGGCGCACGCCCGATTCCACTTTGTTCACATTCTGGCCTCCTGCGCCGCTCGAACGGAAGGTGTCCCATTTTATGGCGCTCTCGGTTATCTCAACGTCAAAGGGTTCTGCCTCGGGGAGCACTGCCACCGATGCTGCCGAGGTGTGTACGCGGCCCTGTGTCTCGGTTGCCGGTACACGTTGCACGCGGTGCACGCCCGACTCGTATTTGAGTGTGCCGTACACCTTTTCGCCCGTGACGGTGCAGATGATTTCCTTGAAGCCGCCCGATGTTCCTTCGCTGCAGCTCGACACTTCCATACGCCAGCCTTTCGTCTCGCAGTACTTTGTGTACATACGGTAAAGGTCGCCCGCAAAGATGGCTGCCTCGTCGCCGCCGGTGCCGCTGCGTATCTCGAGGATTGCGTTGCGGTCGTCCTGCGGGTCGCCGGGAATGAGCAGGAGCTTTATCTCCTCTTCAAGTGCGGGGATTGCGGCGGAGCAGTGGTCGAGCTCCTCGCGCGCCATTTCGCGCAGTTCGCTGTCGCTCTCGTTGGCGAGCAGCTCCTTTGCGTCGCTTTGTGTCTGCAGAAGGGTGATGTACCGCTTGCGGGCATTCATTATCTCCTCGAGCTCGCGGTACTCCTTGTTCAGCTTCACAAAGCGCTTCATATCTGCAATTACTGCAGGGTCGGTTATGAGCAGCGCCACCTCCTGGAAACGTGCTTCAAGGTCGTTGAGCTTGCTTAGTATGTTGTTTTCTGCCATAGTCTGTCTGCAGAGTTTCTCGGCCCAATAGTATTGGCAAGAATAAACTCCGTTAATGATGTCAATAGACGAATCTGCCGTATTCGCTTTCTATGATAAGCTCGTTCTTGTCGGCTGCTTCTACGCGTCCTACAATCTGTGCCTCTACGCCGAAGCTCTTGCTTATCTCTATCACCTCCTGTGCATACTCGGGGCTCAGGTACACCTCCAGGCGGTGGCCCATATTGAATACCTTGTACATCTCGGCCCAGTCGGTTCCGCTCTGCTCCTTGATGGTCTTGAAGAGGGGAGGAATGGGGAAGAGGTTGTCCTTAATCACCCGCTTGTTCTCTACAAAGTGCATAACCTTTGTCTGTGCACCGCCCGAGCAGTGTACCATTCCGTGTATCTGGGGACGCAGTGCGTCGAGCAGCTTCTTTACGATGGGTGCGTATGTCCTTGTGGGCGAGAGCACGAGCTTGCCCGCGTCGAGGGGCGAATCCTCGACCTTGTCGGTGAGTGCGAGGTTACCCGAGTAGATGAGCTCCGCGGGTACTCCGCCGTCGTAGCTCTCGGGGTATTTCTCGGCAAGGTATTTGCCAAATACGTCGTGACGTGCCGATGTGAGGCCGTTGCTGCCCATACCTCCGTTGTACTCCTTCTCGTATGTAGCCTGTCCGTACGATGCGAGGCCCACAATTACATCGCCTGCTGCAATGTTGGCGTTGTCAATTACATCGCTGCGCTTCATACGGCAGGTTACTGTGCTGTCTACGATTATTGTGCGCACAAGGTCGCCCACGTCGGCTGTCTCACCGCCTGTCGCATATACGCCCACGCCCATCTCCCTGAGCTCGGCAAGAAGCTCGTCGGTTCCGTTGATGATGGCCGAGATGACCTCTCCGGGAACAAGCAGCTTGTTGCGTCCAATGGTCGACGAAACAAGAATGTTGTCTGTTGCACCCACGCACAAAAGGTCGTCGATGTTCATTATGAGTGCATCTTGTGCAATGCCTTTCCATACCGACAGGTCGCTTGTCTCTTTCCAGTAGAGGTAGGCGAGTGACGACTTTGTGCCCGCTCCGTCGGCGTGCATTATATTGCAATATTCGGGGTCTCCACCCAGGATGTCGGGTATAATCTTACAGAATGCCTTGGGGAATAGTCCCTTGTCAATGTTCTTAATGGCGTTATGTACATCTTCCTTCGATGCCGATACGCCGCGCATCATATAACGTTGGTCGCTCATTATTTTGTATCTTTTGTTTAGTTTATACCTTAGTAAATAATACATTTATCGTGCGAAGATAAGATAATCTGCGTTAAAAGGCAAATAAACGGCTGCTTTTCCGCAATAAAGGGTGTTTTTTATTGCGGTAGGGCAGCGCGCTTGCTGTAATGTGAATTTAGCTTTTGTAAATATCGGTTACTGTTGTGCGAGGGCTCTGTCGAGAATCTCTTTTACCTCTTCTTTCTTTATTCCTCCCTCGTGTACTTTCTCTCCGTCGATGTAGAATGTGGGTACATAATAGTAGTCGAATGTGTCGGCATAGTCGGGTTGCAGTGTCTCCTCGATAAGTTCCAATGGGATTTTACAGTACTCGGAATTTTCCTTTTTCAGTTTCTCGATGTAGTTGAATGCCCGTTTGCAGAATGGGCAACGCTCTTGGTAGAATATCATCAGTTTCTTCATAACGGTGTAAGGTTTTTTGTAAATTATCATAATGCAAAAAATGTTGTATGCTTCATATTGCGAATATAGTGCATTAATGGCAGAATGCGCTTCTCTGGACTGTTAATAATGCTTAGGAATTAATTAAGAATACTTAAGAAGCTGTTTAAGTTTATATCGTTAATTTTTTTTTAGAAATTTAATAAGCTTCTAAATGCCATTCCTTGTGAAAGGTCATATTTAAGCCATCTGCTTTTACCGAAAATGGTTGTAATATTATACATTTTTACGGAATAAAAATAAATTCTGAAACTTGTGCAATTACTCCGAAAATAGTGCTATATTTGCAAGGATAGAGACGTTCTGTCTCTTAAAGAACAAAACTTTTATGCAAAAAATGAAAAAACTTACCTTTGCGCTCGCTTCGGCAGCGTTTCTTTTGACGGGGTGCACCCAATCGGGTGTAAATCTCAATCTGACAGGCTATGCGCCCGACGATTCTGTAATTGTGTATGTGAACAGCTTCTCGGGCAACGACGCCGAGACAACCATAGATACCCTTGCCGCTCCTGGCGGCAAGCTGTTTATAAGCGCCGACTACGACAAGGCCAAAACAATTGTGGTGTTCAAATATCCCAAGATGAACCCCGACAGTGCACATCAGAGTTTCCGGATGAAACCTGTGTATGCACCGCTCATTCCCGGTGCCAATATAACAATAGAAGGTACAGCCGACAATTTCAGGGTAAAAGGCAACAGCCCGTTCTACAAAGAGTGCGACAAGGTGGAGCTGATACTGAAGCCCTACAAGGACAGTGTAAACTCGCTTCTCGTGCAGATGGAGGCATTGGACCCCGAGTTTGAGGCCGAGCAGCGTAGGGTGCTGTATAGCCAGATAATGCAGTACAAACAGCCGGTAGATTCCATAATATTCGAATATGTAAAGGGCAATCCCAACCTCGACGCTGCGCTGTATATGCTGCACAAGAACACCCGCTCGTTGGACGCTGGCGAATATCTGCCTCTGTTCACCCAGGAGGTGCGGGAAGGTGCATTCTCGGAGCTATACGATAGAATGGTGGCTTTAAAAGAGAAGATTGAAAGCAAGAAGCGTATGCAGTCGGCAAGAAATGCTGATTCTCACCCAGCCCCCGACTTTACCCTTACCAACGACAAAGGAGAGAAAGTGACCCTCTCTTCATTACGCGGAAAATATGTCGTTCTCGACTTTTGGGGCACCTGGTGCGGCTGGTGTATCAAGGGCATTCCCGAGATGAAGAAGATGTATTCCCTGTACCACGATAAATTGGAGATTGTTGGCGTAGCGTGCGGCGACAAAGAAGATGTATGGAAAAAATGTATTGCCGAGAATGATTTGAATTGGACAAATCTCATTATGCTCAATGGTGATGCGAATATCCCCGAGATGTATTCGGTAAAGGGATTTCCGACAAAAGTGATAATAGACCCTGAGGGATATATCATAAAGACAGTGATAGGCGAATCGGCGGAGTTTTATACGTTTATAGATGAACTTATGAAAGAATGAACCGATAAAGAATTAATAATCCCTCGCGGGCAACTGATTTAGCGTCAGTTGCCCGCGAGGTGTTTTTAGGGTGAACAGGAATTATGTACGTCCCGCTCCATAATCTTGAAATGATTGTTGCTTTTATGCTCAGATTAAAAATCTATGAGCTGGTTTGGATAAAGGAGGTGTGCTGGAGGACAACTGAAGGAAAAGTGTGTCACGTGTTTTTTACATTGAAATATAGCAACAACAAATAAGAAGCTGTTTAATTTTCTAAAAAAAGTTGTTGGGAGAAAGATGAACATAGAATTTTATTTATGGGAGATGCAGCACCCCAAACAATATGTGACTCTATAAATAGAATATATGCTACATATCCTAAGCCATTATTGTTTGATATTGTAAAGGTCTCTCATCATGGCAGTGTAGAGAATACATCAAAAGAACTAATAAGCATTCTTGACAGTCGATATTTTTTCTTTACAGGGAAAACCTCAATTGCTCAGGCGTCACATTGTTCATATACAATTGTCCGTTTATTTTATGCACATCAAAATTTTTGTCCCGAAAATCATTTACAATGTCTGCAACACTGGAGAAATCCCACGAAAATATCTCGTTATTTATCCATAGTACTCTTTTGCCGAACCACGATGAAATATACTCCGCATCAGCGGCAACGCTGTTTGAAGGTTTAGAACGGCCCCAACGTCTATCATCAAGTTCTCTACTTGCATCAATTTCAGGACCTATGGAATCGCGAAGATTATACACATAATCCATCATATTGTCATAAAGCGTAGCAGACAACGTTTCCCAAAGAAGACAATAATTCTCTAAAAACCATTTATCTTCCAGGAGATATTTATAATAGAACTTATAATTGCC
>JAFZIA010000116.1 GCA_017554605.1 Bacteroidaceae bacterium | reverse complement strand
TCCCTTTGCTCGTGCCGCAGGAATGCGTGCACTCGGTCGGGTACTTGCTTGTCATTGCGGCTAACGGCTGTTTTAAGGGTGCTGCGGATCGCCCTCAGTTAGCCACGCTACGCGCGTCTAACTAGCGGTTAAACATACCTCACACTGTTTCCTTAAAACAGCCTACCCGCAATTAAATTTCTTTTCGGCGTGCAGTTGGTCTAAGATTTACCTGTTGCTATAGATGAAAAATATTAGTCATTCAATGTGAATTCCCCACACCTTTTTTCTACTGAACCGCTTCTGCGTCAAGCCATAGGCAGGTCGACCTTCTCGAACTTATAACCCAGTCTCTTGAGCTCGATTGCAGCGCCTATGCGGTACATAACCTTTACCGTGCGGGCAAAGGTATAATATGCCATAGGACTTTGCGGCTGAATATCCTCGTGCCTGATGAGTGTCAATGCCGAATAGGCACAGCGACGCATCATCTCCTCTATCTCCTTTGCCTGGGGCGATGCAAGCGGCAAGCCGACAATGTCGCGCACAATATGCTCGTCCATATCGTCGAAACCTGCCTCGCCGTAAAGTGAGCGGTACTCGTCGTTGCAATGCGTTTCCCAATCCTTGTCCCAGAGATTTGCCACAGCCATACCCATATATCCGGCCCAGGCTACCGCCACAGTGGGATACTCGTTAATCTGCGCAACAGCGTCGGACATATAATCGAGTGCCAGCGCCTCCCAACGCAACTCAACGTCCTCCGAAGAGAGCAACACTCCGTCGAGCATCTTGTACGAGGTACAAAGTTTCAGCAACTCATCCTGCACGCGCTTCTCAAAATTCTGCAAATATTCTATATTCTCGTCCATCAGTTCTTGTTTAATATTATCAATGCTGCTATCACTCCCGGAACCCAACCGCACAATGTGAGCAGAAACACTATCAGCATCGAGCCGCAGCCACGGTCAGCAACAGCAAGCGGCGGGAATATAATCGCAAGAATAACCCTTAATAGTGACATACTGTACTGCTTTTATTTTGCTACACCTTCTATTATCTTGACTATTGTCATAACCGCCTTTTCCATCACCTGCACCGACACAAACTCGTAACGGCTGTGGAAATTGATGCCTCCGGCAAAGAGGTTGGGACAGGGCAGACCCATAAACGAGAGCTGAGCACCGTCGGTTCCGCCACGAATGGGCTTCACCTTGGGCTCTACGCCTGCCTGCAGCATTGCGCTCTTGGCAAGGTCTATGATATACATCTTGGGCTCTACCATCTCGCGCATATTGCGGTACTGCACCTTGAGGTCGAGCGACACCGTACCCTCACCGTACTGTGCGTTGACAGCGTCGGCAACCTTTTGCATAAACGCCATTCTGTCCTCGAATATCTCCTTGCTGTGGTCGCGTATGATATATGACACCGAAGCCGAATCTACTCCTCCGTTTATACCCATAAGGTGATAGAATCCCTCGTAACCCTCGGTACACTCGGGCGACTCTGCTGCGGGAATTGCAGCGACTATTGCGGTTGCCACACGCAGAGCATTAAGCATCTTACCCTTGGCATAGCCTGGGTGTACGTTACGTCCCTGTATGTTGAATGTAGCGCTGCCTGCATTGAAATTCTCAAATTCAATCTCGCCCTCGCAACTGCCGTCTACGGTATAGGCCCAATCGCAACCAAAAAGGGGAACGTCGAACTTATGCGCGCCGCGGCCAACCTCTTCGTCGGGGTTGAATGCAATGCGCACTTTACCGTGTTCAATCTCGGGGTGTGCTTGCAGATAGGCAACAGCCGAAACAATCTCGGCAATACCGGCCTTGTCGTCGGCTCCCAGCAGGGTGTGTCCGTCGGTAACGACGAGGTCGTGGCCAACGTAGTCCTTGACCTCGGGAAAATCGGTTGTAGAGAGTATTATACCGGCCTCGGCATCGAGGGGAATGTCTGTTCCATCGTACGATTTTACCACGCGGGGCTTTACATTCTTTCCGCTCATATCTGGGCTTGTATCCACGTGTGCAATGAAGCCTATGGTGGGCAACTCGCGGCTGCTGTTCGAGGGCAGCGTTGCATAGAGATAGCCTTTATCGTCGAGAGTAACCTCCTGGAGTCCCATCTCCTTGAGTTTCTGCTCAAGGTAACGGGCAAACACGAACTGTCCCTCGGTGGTGGGCACACACGTTGCATCGTCGTCGGACTGTGTGTCGAAGGAAACGTAATCGAGGAAACGCTCCAGCATTTTATCTTTAATTTCGCTCATAATAGTATCTTTTATTCGATTATTCGGCTAAAGTACCTATTTATCGGCAACCGTACAAATTAATGGAACATAATTTGCTGCAATATAACTTAAAAAGGGGAATGCGGGTGTAAACAAACTGCGTCGGGTGTTGTTTGTATTTTACCCGGTTGCTGTGATAGTATCCTCCCGGCGCGCAACATAAGTGAAGGATACAGGGTAAGCATCCGAAGAAATGCATATTGTAGCGTGTAACAATGCTTACTACCTTTGCACAAAAACGTAATTTTATGATGACACGTGAAGAAATCCTTTCAATAGAGGAGTATTGTGCAGAACATAAGGTATCGCACAGGAAG
>JAFZIA010000115.1 GCA_017554605.1 Bacteroidaceae bacterium | reverse complement strand
TCCCTTTGCTCGTGCCGCAGGAATGCGTGCACTCGGTCGGGTACTTGCTTGTCATTGCGGCTAACGGCTGTTTTAAGGGTGCTGCGGATCGCCCTCAGTTAGCCACGCTACGCGCGTCTAACTAGCGGTTAAACATACCTCGCACTGTTTCCTTAAAACAGCCTACCCGCAACCTGAATTTCTTTTTGGCGTGCAGTTGGTCTAAGATTTACCTGTTGCTATAGATGAAAAATATTAGTCATTCAATGTGAATTGCCCACACCTTTTTTCTACTGAGCCGATATTGCTCTCTTGTGCCTGAATTGCAATGCAATTGTGCTGTATTGCATTAACGCCTTATTTCCAATGTGACGTCGATATAGCTTCTTTTGCCCTCTATGTAGTCGGTGTACAGTGTCTCGGCATCTCTTCCTTTGAGTATGCGGCATTTGCCGCACGCTTCGCAGTCGTTGAGGCACTTCCAAGCTTCCTGTACGTATGCCCTGCGCTCCTCCCTGGTCGATTCTTCTGTCTTTGGCGGTGTCATAAGGTTTCTTTTTCTTTGGTTATCTGTCTCTTTCCTGTGTTGTTGAGGCTGTATGGTAAAATTGTTGTCATTCGAGTTTCCAGCCGTTGTCGCCGTGGTAAATCATCTGTGTGGTCATACCTCCGTCTATGCATATATTCTCGCCTGTTATGAAGCCGGCTTTGGGGGAGCAGAGGAAGAGTACCATATTTGCAATGTCCATCGGGTTGCCTACACGGCCTGCGGGCTGCTGTGTGGCGTCGGGGCCCTGGTAGACTGTGTAGCTTGTGTCAATCCAGCCGGGCGAGATGGAGTTTACCCTTGCGCGTCCGGCAAGGCTCACCGCCAGTGCGTGTGTGAGCGAGGCAATGCCTCCTTTGGCTGCCGTGTAGCTCTCGGTCTGCGGTTGGCTCATACGGTCGCGCGATGAGGATATGTTTATTATTGATGCGCCGTCGGCCAAGTGGGGCATCAGGAGCTTCACAAGGTAGAAGGCTGCTGTAACACCTACACTGAGGGCGTATTGGAACTCCTCGTATGTGCACTCGTCGATGCCTTTCATCAACGGCGGTGCATTGTTTATTATATAATCCACTTTGTCGTGCTTGCTCAGTATGTGGGCTACAAAGGTGTCGAGTGTCTCTTTCTTTGAAATGTCTCCAACGAAATGTTCGCCATTGCTGCTGTCTATCACATATACAACAGCACCCGATGAGCGGAACTCATCGGCAATACATCTGCCTATTCCGTTTGCTCCGCCTGTAACAACTGCTATCTTGTCTTTGAACGTATGCTGCATTTTGTCTTTCGGTTTATTGTTTCTTTCTTGTGGGTTATTTGTGCAGTCTGGCATATTCCTTGCATACTGCGGTGAGTCCGCAGTTGCAGCACTCGGGGTTGCGGGCCTTGCACACGTAGCGGCCGTGCAGTATGAGCCAGTGGTGTGCCTTGGGGACAATGGCATCGGGTATGTATTTCATAAGCTCCTTCTCGACACTGTAGGGGGTGGTGCACCGTTGCGGTACGAGCCCTATGCGGTGGCTCACTCTAAAGACGTGGGTGTCTACGGCCATTGCGCTTTTTCCCCACACTACCGATTGTATCACATTGGCGGTCTTGCGTCCTACGCCAGGGAGCGTGACAAGCTCTTCGAGTGTCTCGGGGACTTCTCCGCCATAGTCGCTGCATAGCTTCTGTGCCATTCCTACAAGGTGCTTGGCCTTGTTGTTTGGGTACGAGACGCTTTTTATGTAGTTGAACACTTCGTCGGGGTGGGCGGTGGAGAGCTTCTGCGCGTCGGGGTATCGGCCGAAGAGGTCGGGTGTTACCATATTCACGCGCTTGTCGGTGCATTGTGCCGAGAGTATCACGGCTACGAGCAGCTCAAAGGGGGTGGTGTAGTTGAGTTCTGTCTCGGCAACGGGCATTGCAACCTCGAAGTATTCTATCATTTTTCTATAAAGTTCGCTTTTCTTCATTTTGCTTGCCTTGTGTTTATTGCGCTAAGATAATATTTTTTTGTTGCTTTTGACAAGGGCCTTGCCGCTTGATAATCTTTTTTTGCAGTAATATGGAAGTTGACACAAGCTTGCTGTCATTTATTTTGCAGTTGCTTTCCCATTGTTGTATTTTCTTGAACTTCCGATGCTCTTGAGGGTTGTAGCTTCTACTGTCGGCAAAGGGGAATAAACAGACAATCGGTTGCCGACGGCAACCGATTGTCTGTTATTGGTTATACAACGAATTCCCTTATTTCGCAATTGTCCATCAGGGTTACATCGCGGTGTGTCACTCCTTTTATCTCCGCTTCCATTATGCGGCACAGGAAGCCGTGGCTGAAGGCGAGAATCTTCTTGTCGGGGTACTCCTTCTGTACCTTCTCGATGAATTTGCGCGCACGTGCCTTCATCGACTCCTCGGTCTCCACCGTCTCGTTCAGCGTAGCTCCTTTTATGGGTGTTCCTGCAAGGTTGCCCAAGTCGCGTTCGCGCAGCAGGGGCTCTTTTATTATCTCGCATTCAATGTCCTTGAGTGCAATCTCGGCTGTGTCGAGGCAACGCTTGAGGTCGCTGCACAGCACTGCGTCGAATGTCATTTGTGCAAGAACGGGGCAAAGTGTTGCTGCTTGTTCCTTTCCCAGTTGCGAGAGGTGCCCGGGTGTCTGTCCCTGGAACAGTCCGCGTGCATTCTCTTCGGTCTCGCCGTGACGGGTCATATAAATTGTTGTTGCCATCTGAATGTGTATGTTTTTTCATTATATTCTACAACCTTGCTGCAATGCTGTCTTTGGCGGTGCTTAGTTTGCGCTCTCGAACAGCTTTAGGAATCGCACGTCGTTCTCGCTGAACAGACGCAAGTCCTTTACCTGGTATTTGAGGTTGGTTATGCGCTCAATACCCATTCCGAATGCGTATCCTGTGTACTCTTTACTGTCGATGCCGCAAAGCTCAAGCACATTGGGGTCTACCATTCCACAACCGAGAATCTCCACCCAACCTGTTCCTTTGCAGAAGGGACAGCCTTTACCGCCGCAGATGTTGCAGCTTATGTCCATCTCGGCACTGGGCTCTGTGAAGGGGAAGTATGAGGGGCGCAGACGTATCTTGGTGCCTGTGCCGAACATCTCCTGTGCAAAGAGGAGCAGCACCTGCTTGAGGTCGGTGAACGATACGTTCTTGTCGATGTAGAGTCCCTCGAGCTGGTGAAAGAAGCAGTGTGCACGGTAGCTTATCGCCTCGTTGCGGTACACGCGTCCGGGGGCGATGATGCGGATAGGAGGCTTGCTTGTCTCCATCACGTGGCTCTGTACGCTGCTGGTGTGTGTGCGCAGTATGATGTCGGGGTGTGCCTCTACAAAGAATGTATCCTGCATATCGCGTGCGGGGTGGTCCTCGGCAAAGTTCATCGACGAGAATACGTGCCAGTCGTCCTCAACCTCTACGCCGTCGGCAATAGAGAATCCCAAACGGGCAAAAATGTCCACAATCTCGTTTTTTACGATTGAGAGGGGGTGACGTGTGCCCAGGCGGGTGGGGTACGATGTACGTGTGAGGTCAATGTCGCAAAGTTCCTCTTCCTTGCCTGCAAGGTTCTCCTTGAGCGCGTTGAACTGCTCCTGAATGGCATTCTTGAGCTCGTTGAGACGCACGCCAACCTCGCGCTTCTGCTCGGCGGGAACCTCGCGGAACTGCGCCATAAGTGCGTTTATGATTCCTTTCTTACTGAGATATTTTAGACGGAGCGCTTCGAGCTCCTCTGCGTTGCTTGCCGTGAGGTTCTTGACCTCCTCGAACAAATTGTTAATCTGTTCTATCATTATTAAATCTGTTTATATGTTTCCTGTTTGTGAATAATCGATGCGAAGTTAATGAAATATTGCGAATTACGAAACTGTGCAACTGTTTTAATTTGCTCTTTTGTGGGTGTCGTTAAAAAAAACTTTGTAATTTTATAAAAAATTGTTTGCCGATTGGTTTTTTTTTATCAAATTCGCATTCTGTGCATCGGGTATGAATGCATAGGGAAGCGTGAGCATTAAAATAGTATATCATAAAATTTGTTTGCTATGGAATACAAGGAAATAGACAAAGGTGTCGAGGAGTTGCTTGCCGTACTGTCGCGTAGAATGGGCAGCGAGGAGATACACCGTGTGAGGGAGGCCTATCTTTTTGCTAAGGAGGCGCACAAGGAGCAGCGCCGCAAGTCGGGCGAGCCATACGTGATGCACCCTCTTGCTGTGGCGCGTATCGTGGCCGAGGAGCTTGGACTGGGTGTCGAGCCTATCATTGCGGCGTTCCTGCACGATGTTGCCGAGGACACGCAATATACCATAGACGACATAAAGGAGAAATTCGGCGAAGATGTGGCGTTTCTTGTGAATGTGGTAACAAAGAAAAAGAAGAGCCGCTACGATGCAAGCAAGCAGATTGACAACTACAAGCAGATGCTCGACTCTCTGCAGTACGATATACGTGCCCTGCTCATAAAGCTCGCCGACCGCCTGCACAATATGCGCACGCTCAACAGTATGCGCCCCGACAAGCAGATGAAGATTGCCGGAGAGACCGACTATTTCTATGCACCGCTGGCCCATCGTCTGGGACTTTACCACATTAAGCGCGAGCTCGAGAACCTCTCGTTCCGCTACCGTTGTCCGCGCGACTATGCACAGCTAGAGGAGTGTATCCAAAAGGAGATGAGCGACAAACAGAATTCCCTTGCAGGCTTCATTGCCGAGATTGAGAAGATGCTCGAGGCAAAGGACGTGATGCTTGCCCGCACCGAGATTGTGTGCCGCGGACCTTACAGTATATGGAAAAAGATGCACGCGCAGGGGTGTGACTACAACCACACGCAAGGAAAATATTATGTACGTATCATATATCCTTACGTACACGAGTACTCCGAGAAGGATATGAGCCTCAGGATATACTCTATGCTCACCGACCGCTTCAAGGAGAAGCCCGGAAGCGTTGCGAATTTCATCGATTCTCCCAAAGAGAACGGTTATCAGAGTTTCCACGTGAAGTTGCTCACCGATGCGGGAACGTGGGAAGAAGTGCACATTTCTTCGGAGCGTATGGTGCGCAAGTCGCAGTTCGGTTGCCTCTCGGAGCGCAACGAGGGCAACATCACCAATTGGCTCGAGAAATTCAAGAGCATACTCAAGGATATTGCCAGCCACCGCAAGGAGGTTGAGTATATGGACGGAATTACCTCGTCGTTCTACAACGACGACGTTACGGTGTTCACTCCCAAGGGCGAGGCGGTCATATTGCCAAAGGACGCTACGGCGCTCGATTTTGCTTTTGAGATACACAGCCTTTTGGGCGAGCACGCAAAGTATGCGCGTGTGAACGGGCGCCTGTGCTCTGTAAAGACGGTCCTCTCGTCGGGCGACTGTGTCGAGATATTCTCTTCCGACGATGTTGTTCCGTCTCTCTCGTGGCTCGACCACGTGATGACATACAAGGCAAAGGCCCATTTGCACAGCGTGCTCAGCCGGCAGAAGAAAATCCCGTACATACGCTGCTGCAATTGCAACCCCCTGCCGGGCGACGAGGTCATAGGCTTTAAGGGTGAGGACGAGAGTATCACCCTGCATCGCCGCGACTGCAAGATGGCGATACGCCTGGCTTCGCAAAAGGGTGACGATATTGTAGCCGTGAACTTCGAGGAGGATAAGGATTTTCTCTTCCCTGTCAATATTGTGGTTACTGCTGTGGACCGCTATCATCTTCTCATAGACCTTGTCGATTGCATTACCAACCGCCTCGAGTTGTCGCTCAACAAAATAAAGTCGGATACGGTGGACGAGATTGTAACCTGTTCTATGAATTTCTCGGTGCACTCTTGTAAGGAGCTGCAGGAGGTCATTGCGCTCATTTCGGCAATAGAGTCGGTTGAGGAGGTGAAGCATATTGTCGACTGAGTTAGTACAAGGCTTTAGCGGGCTGTAAGAATGTTTTGCGTCTCTTCTTGCATATAACGCTTGTAGGTCTTTTAAGAACCATTAGCTTGTTCTGTTAGGGTGACTGTTGCGAGGAACTTTATTTTGAGCGTAAGCGAAAAATCTCAACAACAACTTTGTCATTCTATATTTGCAGAACGAAACGAAGATAGCGAAATTTCGCTATCTTCGTAAGTGAACAGAAGTAGTAAAGGATAAAGATTATTAACTGTCATTGGTACTGAAGATACCGTTCAGTATGTTAATCCCCTTTACTTTCTTTGTAAGATTTCGAACAGTTCATTAGGCGTTGGAGCCTGTATTTAGAATCGATGGAACAAACAAAGAGCCTTCTGCAAACTTTTAAAATTTAATTGGCATGGCAAATGTAAACAAAATTATTGGAATTG
>JAFZIA010000114.1 GCA_017554605.1 Bacteroidaceae bacterium | reverse complement strand
TGTTTTATTATTTTTCGAGGGCGCGTAGCGGGCTACGTAACCGAGAAAAAGAAGAAAACGGGCAATTTTGAACATAAAAAACAACGAAATAACGGCTTCCAATATAATAATAACTTTTTTTTAGAAATTTAATCAGCTTCTTAGAAGCTGGCGTAAATTTATTTTACGCCCGACAGACAGGCAGCAACCGACAAGCACAAAAAAAACAACGGGCAACGCTGCGGTTGTCCGTTGTTTTTTTGTCTCTTGCGCAAATGTTTATCGACGCAAGCCCAACTTGGCTACGATAGCACGGTAGCGGTTGATGTCGCGGTCCTTAAGATAGTTAAGGAGAGCACGACGCTTACCTACCAATGTAGTCAAAGCTCTCTGTGTGCTATAATCTTTACGGTTAGCCTTAAGGTGCTCCGTCAAATGTGCAATACGGTATGAGAACAATGCGATCTGGCTCTCAGCCGAACCAGTATCGGTGTTAGACGTTCCGTATGTGCCAAAGATCTCTTTCTTTTTCTCTGAATCCAAATACATAATTTGAAGTTTTAAGGGGTTAAAAAATATCTTTTGGCCGACAAATGAATGCGCCCGGGGCGCACTATGTTGCCAACGCGGGTGCAAAGATAAGGCAATTTTCCGGAACAGCCAACTTTTCGGCAACTTTTTTAGGCACAAGCCACTAACAGCAGCGGAGAAAGACCCACCTGCAGACTCAATCCTTATCATCGCAACAACAAGGGAAAGGCCCGCAAGCCGCATCACCTCTTGTCCCCGTCACCCTGCAGCAGCCAATCGAGGCTGAAATTGTAGTAACCGAGATTAAAGCCGTCCTCACCCGGCAGAGAACCGTCCCACTTGCCCTCCTCGACTATTATTCCTATCGTACCGTCATCGAGGAGCTGCATAGAGGAGTAGGCCGAGAATCCGTTGTAGATAAGGCGCTTGGCGCTCCACGTGCAGCCATCATCGGTACTCACGTACACCGTCACATTCTCGCGCGTGGTCTTGCTTGCCGGCAGCGAATGAAACAGGTAATTCACCCCGTCGCGTGCAACGGAGATTATGTCGCCATTGCAGGCGGGGTCGAGGATAGTGCTGTTCACCGATGCCGCGCTCCACGTCTCGCCGCCGTCGGTAGAGAGCGAGAAGAGGCGGTGGTTCTTGCTGCGGTTGCGTATGCTCATAAGCACATTGCCGTTGGGCAACTCCACCACCTTGGCCTCGTCGCCGTTGCTTGTGGCGGCGTTGCGCGATGCACTCCACGTGCGTCCGCCATCGTCGGAGTATATCGCATAGTTGCTCAGCGTGCCGCCCCACGATGCGTCGTTGCGGGCTGCAACCACAAACATCAACCGTCCAGCGTATTTACTGTTCCTAAGCTGCACGCCACTGCCCGAACCTGTAAAAAGGCCATAGCGCTCGCCGTCGCCATAGACACCTCCGTATACCTGCTCGGTAATATCGGCCACCTCGCCCCACGACTTTCCACCATCGCTGCTCACCGACATATAGGTACGAATGAGGTTATCCTTATTGGAGTGCCACAATCCGTTGTTACCCGAAAAGACCGCAACAATATTGCCCCTCTCCTCGTCGGCAATGGCGACAGCATCGCCGTAACCGCACTTTGCAGCAGTGTCGCCCTGTGCAACAACCGACATTCCGCTCCACGTGCGTCCACCGTCGACACTGCGCTTGGAGACAATCGTTATTACATTGGGAAGGTCGCCAAGTGCATCGCCACGCTTGTCGGCAATGGCGACGAGTGCCCCGTCGGGCGCTTTTACGAGCGCAGGGATACGATAGAACCTTGAGCCTTCTTCGCCCATTTCATAAAGGGGGACTCTTTGCAACTGCTGCGCGCTTGCAACCAACGCGAGCACGAGCATACCGAGGGAGAGCAGATATTTTTTCATATTCTATTTTGATTATAGCCCCAAAAATAGGCAAATATTGAATAACAAGCAACAAAGAGGGAGGCATTGCAAAAAAAACATTCAAGCAGGCTTGATATTTCTCGCCCGTTTGTTCGGAACTTTGAGCTAAAGCTCGAAGATACTTGCACTCGCTTTGAAAAATAATGAAGTAAACTTCTTATTTCTCGCTCGTTTATTCCTATCTTTGATAAAATCGAAGATATTCTGCACTCGCTGTGAAAAATATTCAAGCAAGCTTGATATTTCTCGCTCGTTTGTTCGTATCTTTGCCGTCGCAAGCGACGGCGCGACGCAGCCGCAACAAACAGGATTATAAAAACCGATTATAATATGCAGAATATTCGCAACATTGCAATCATTGCCCACGTAGACCACGGAAAGACAACGCTTGTCGACAAAATGATGTTGGCAGGCAATCTGCTCAAAGAGCAAGACAACGACGCACTCACACTCGACAACAACGACCTTGAGCGTGAGCGCGGAATAACAATCTTGTCGAAGAATGTATCGATACAATATAAAGGAACAAAAATCAACATCATCGACACTCCGGGACACAGCGACTTTGGAGGCGAGGTAGAGCGCGTGCTCAATATGGCCGACGGCTGCCTGCTGCTTGTAGACGCTTTTGAAGGACCGATGCCCCAGACACGCTTCGTACTACAGAAGGCACTGCAGATAGGACTCAAGCCCATTGTGGTTGTGAACAAGGTGGACAAGCCCAACTGCCGTCCCGACGAGGTCCACGAGATGGTGTTCGACCTTATGTTCGCCCTCGACGCAAACGAGGAGCAGCTCGAGTTCCCCGTAATCTTCGGCTCGGCAAAGAACAACTGGATGAGCACCGACTGGCGCCAGCAGACCGAGGACCTGACACCGCTGCTCGATGCGATACTGGAACATATCCCCGCACCCGAGAAGCGCGAGGGTACTCCGCAGATGCTCATCACCTCGCTCGACTACTCGCCCTACACAGGACGTATAGCCATAGGCCGTGTGCACCGCGGTACACTCACCGAGGGAGGCAACTTCTCCCTGTGCAGCCGCAACGGCAACACCACAAAGGTAAAGATCAAGGAGCTCCACACATTCGAGGGACTGGGACGCAAGCGCACCGACGCTGTAAGCTCGGGCGACATCTGTGCCATTGTAGGACTGGAGAAGTTCGAGATTGGCGACACAATATGCGACTTCGAGAACCCCGAGCCGCTGCCCACGATTGCCATCGACGAGCCCACAATGAGTATGCTCTTCACCATCAACGACTCGCCTTTCTTCGGCAAGGAGGGCAAATTCGTAACATCGCGCCACATTCAGGACCGCCTCGACAAGGAGCTCGACAAGAACCTCGCCCTGCGCGTGCGGAAATCGCCCGAGGAGGACGCTTGGACAGTATTCGGCCGCGGCGTGCTGCACCTCTCGGTGCTCATAGAGACTATGCGCCGCGAGGGATACGAGCTTCAGGTGGGACAGCCCCAGGTTATC
This sequence comes from Bacteroidaceae bacterium, assembly GCA_017554605.1. GTDB lineage: Bacteria > Bacteroidota > Bacteroidia > Bacteroidales > Bacteroidaceae > HGM04593. The sequence goes on along the minus strand of JAFZIA010000114.1, from coordinate 14,353 downwards.
TACAAGGAGATTGACGGCGTGCGCCACGAGCCGATAGAGGAGCTTACAATAAACGTGCCCAGCGACTATTCGAGCAAGATAATAGATATGGTCACACGCCGCAAAGGCGAGATGCTCTCAATGGAGGCACAGGGCGACCGTGTGAACATCGAGTTCAACATTCCCTCGCGAGGCATCATCGGACTGCGCACAAACGTGCTCACCGCATCGGCAGGAGAGGCCATTATGGCACACCGTTTCAAGGAGTACCAGCCCTACAAGGGAGAGATTGAGCGCCGCACCAACGGCTCGATGGTGGCAATGGAAAGCGGAACGGCATTCGCCTACGCGATAGACAAGCTGCAGGACCGCGGACGTTTCTTCATAAGCCCCCAAGAGGAGGTTTACGCCGGACAGGTTGTTGGCGAGCACATACACGAGAACGACCTTGTGATAAACGTCACCAAGAGCAAGAAGCTCACCAATATGCGTGCAAGCGGCAGCGACGACAAGGCACGCATAGTACCCCCCATCATATTCTCGCTCGAGGAGGCACTCGAATATATAAAGGAGGACGAATACATCGAGGTTACTCCCAAGTCTATGCGTATGCGCAAGATTATACTCGACGAGATTGAGCGCAAGCGTGCCAACAAGCAACAGTAATCCCCCACAAAGGAGAAAGCGATGAAATATATAACCACACTGTGTACAATTGCATTGCTGCTCATTGCCTGTGGCAAACAACAGCCCCACTACACACTCGAGGGCAACACAGGCACGGGCAACGATACATTGTATATATACGGAATGGACAACCGTCACGAAAAGATAGACACGGTGGTGACAGGGGCAGACGGGGATTTCCGCTTCGTACTGCCCACCGATACAGTCGTACCCCTCACGCTGATACTGCGAGGCGGCACATTGCTGCCCGTATATGCAGAGCCTGGCACCGAGGCGACACTCGGCAACGAGAATGACCGTTGGAGCATCAAAGGTGGCAAGGTACAGTTACTGCACGACAGCATAATATCGAGACTCGACAATATAACAGAACTTTCGCAACGCTACGAAGCTATAGACAGTTTCATAAAGCAACACCCCTACAGCGACGTGAACATCTACCTCCTGTGGCGCTATTTCGTAGAGAGCGACGAGGCACGCAGCTCCATAATACGCTACCGCATAGAGATGATGGGCGGCTCACTGCAGGACAACAGCTACGTTGCCTCGGTAAAAAGAGCCGTAAGCGCCAAGCAGCAGAACATACAGCACCGCTCCGCTCCCGACTTTAACCTGCAGGCACTGGACGGCAGCACACTCAAGCGCTCCGACTACAAGGACAAATACCTAATGATGACATTCTGGGCATCGTGGGACAGCACATCGACAAAGTATATGCGCAGCCTCAAGGAGCTGGGCGAGATAGCCGACACTGCAATGTTCCGAATGATAAGCGTATCACTCGACCACGACACGGCAGCGTGGAGACAGGCGATAAAGGAAAACGCGCTCCCCGGCAGCCACGTGTGCGACGCAAGAATGTGGGAGAGCAGCATCGTAAAGGAATTCACCATAAGCCGCCTGCCGTTCAGCGTACTCGTCAACCCGTATATGCGTGTGGAGCAGTTCAACGTGACACCCGAGTGGATTATGGCCAACGCCGACTCGCTTACCACAAGCTACAAGGACAAGCTCGACAAGAAGAAGGCAAGCCCAAAAAACAAGAAGGTAAAAAGCAGCAAACAGACAAAGCCCAAGGAGGAGCCCCAAAAAGAACACAACAGCAGGCCGGTGCTGCCCCGCCCGCGTCCGGGAATGAAAAGCGCCGGCAAGAACCTGCAGGTGCAGGAGACACCCCAATAAAAACGACTACAAACAGCATCCCATCTACACAAAACCACAAAAGTCAATATGCTAACAAAGGTATACGCCGCTGCAATACAAGGCATTAGCGCAATTCCCGTAACAATAGAGGTAAACGCCTTGAGAGGAATACAGTTCTACCTTGTAGGACTGCCCGACAGTGCAGTGAAAGAGAGCTACCACCGCATACAATCGGCTTTTCAACACAACGGGCTCAAGTTCCCCAGCAAGAAGATAATAGTCAATATGGCGCCCGCCGACATAAAGAAAGAGGGATCGGCGTATGACCTCCCGATAGCGATAGGCATATTGGCGGCCGACAGCATCATAAAAAGCGACAATCTCGACAAGCACCTCATTATGGGCGAGCTTGGACTCGACGGCGGGCTTATGCCTGTGAAAGGAATACTCCCCATTGCAATAAAGGCAAAGGAGCTGGGATACAGCGGCATAATAGTCCCCACCCCCAATGCAGCCGAGGCGGCAGTGGTAGAGGGTATCGACGTATATGCCGCCGACAACATACTGCAGGTAATATCGTTCCTGAACGACGAGGCAGAGTTGCCGCCGCACAGGGCCGACATTGAAAAGGAATTCTACTCGCAACAGAGCTCATTCCCCTTCGACTTCAGCGAAGTACGCGGACAGGAGAGCGTGAAACGCGCCTTTGAGGTAGCAGCCGCAGGCGGACACAACCTGCTTATGGTAGGCCCTCCCGGCAGCGGAAAGTCGATGATGGCAAAGCGTCTGCCCGGCATTCTGCCCCCGCTCACATTGCAGGAGAGCCTTGAGACAACAAAGATACACTCGGTGAGCGGACACCTGCCCGACGGCACGGCACTCATCACCCAAAGACCCTTCCGCAGCCCCCACCACACAATATCGCCCGTAGCCCTGTGCGGAGGAGGTAGTAACCCTCGTCCCGGAGAAATATCACTTGCACACAACGGAGTGCTCTTCCTCGACGAGCTCCCCGAATTCTCGCGCGACGTACTCGAGGTGATGCGGCAGCCGCTTGAGGACCGCAAGATAAGCGTGGCACGTGCCAACTACAAGGTTGAGTACCCCGCAGGAGTGATGTTTGTGGCATCGATGAATCCTTGCCCCTGCGGATATTATAATCACCCCACAAAGACCTGTGTGTGCAACCCAGGACAGGTACAGCGCTACCTCAATAAGATAAGCGGCCCGCTGCTCGACCGCATCGACCTGCAGATTGAGATTATCCCCGTACCGTTCGAGAAAATATCCGACACACGCGAGGGAGAGTCGAGCGCAGCCATCCGTGCACGTGTAATTGCCGCACGCAAGATACAGGAGGAACGCTACAAGGACGAAGAGGGCATACACTGCAACGCGCAGATGCCGCCCAAACTCATCAAGAAATTCGCGGCGATAGACGGACAGAGCCTCGCGATGCTGAAAACCGCGATGGAGAGGTTCAACCTCTCGGCACGCGCCTACGACCGCATACTAAAAGTAGCCCGCACCATTGCCGACCTTGAAGCAAGCGAGAAGATTGAGAGCCACCATATAGCCGAGGCAATAGGCTACCGCAACCTCGACAGAGAAAGCTGGGGCACATAATATTAAGAGCAGAAGTACCACGAGCTTAATATAATAAATTACTAATCATTCAGACTTATTGTAATTATGAGAAAATTATTTGGTTTAGCATTAATATTTATGTTGCCATTATTCGGTTGTACCGAAAATGATATGGAAGAGAAAATCAACAACGAAGAAAAAGTCGATATTGATGAATATTATGTAAAGTACCACTATTATGCCGATGGTGGTGTTCATTTTTGCGGTTTCAATATTACATACCTGAATTCAGTTACAAGTAACTCAAACCCTGCAGTTAACACTATCACACATCAAGCAAAGTCTAAAACTGTTGAAAACGAAATAATTTGTGGACCTTTCAAAAAGGGTGATAAAGCCTCGATAGAAATGAGTAATGAAAGCAGTGTCGTAAACAGGTTGTTAGAAATATGTGTTTCGAAGAATAATTCCCCTTTCGCATTGAGGAAAAATACAAATTCAAGCAAGGTAGAATATACTATAGACTATTAACGCCAATTACTATAAAAATTCTTTGAACCTAAAAATAATAAATGAGCAACAAAGAGCACAGCACACACTGCACAATAATTGCATCGGCAACACATCTGCTTGTCGACTGTCTGTGTGTATGCTCGCTCTATATACTCGCAGCAACAAGAAACTACAGCGACATTATATCTGCCATACTCCTTTATAACATTATCGCATTCTGCACACAACCTTTTACAGGAATGATAGCCGACAAGGTTGCCAAAAAAGAGCACCTTCTCCACACCTCCGTGGCGCTATTGGCCATAGCAGTCATAATGACAGATTTTTGCCCTGCACACCCCGCAACACCGCTAACGGCCGCAATTGTGCTTGGCGCAGGCAACTCCCTTTTCCACGTGTGGGGCGGAAAGGAGACAGCGCAGACGAGCAACAACGACATTGTCTCGTTAGGGATTTTTGTTGCACCGGGAGCAATGGGACTCTCAATAGGCTATCTGTTCCATTCGCAACAACTGCTCTATGCAAGCTTAGCAGCTATAATGCTGCTGTCGGCAGCATATACCTATATAAATAAAGGCTGCAACAACACAGACAAGCAGACTGCCAGAAAAGAACAGCCGACGGAATATAGTCTGTATTTTACAATGGCAGCAATAGCAACAATATCGGCAATAGTCGTGCTGCGCTCCTTTGCTGGAGAGAAATTCTCATCGGCAATTACAAAAGGGAACGACATAATACTGCTCATAGGCATAATATCCACAGCAGGAAAAATGGCAGGAGGTGCAATAGCAAGATATATAGGGGTAAAGAGCACAATAGCCCTGCTGCTCATTGCAACAGCGGCGTGCTACCCGTTGCGCCACACAGGAACATTCACAGCCCTCACAGGAATATTCATAATAAACTGCACAATGCCCATAACGCTATACCTTGCAAACAAAGTGATGAAAGGAAGAGAGGGGTTGGCCTTTGGAATACTTGCCGCAGCACTTATGCCCGGATATATAATAGCCGCACTATAACAAGATGAATATCGTGTTACTTTTATCGGCACTGTTGCTAACAATAGCCATTGAATGGATTGTGTTGCGCGTGATGGGCGAGGAGAGCAGAAAGATACTGCTATACTCAATGCTCATAAACACAGCGACCAATCTTCCGCTGAATATTTTTGTGGCACGTGCAGCCTTAAGCACACAACTGACGGCAGAGCTGCTTATAGTACTTATTGAAGCCCTACTGTACTGTATAGTTATAAAAGATATAAGAAAATCATTTATATACAGCACGCTTTGCAATGCAACAAGTTTCCTTACAGGAATACTTATAGAACTGACAATATTACTAACCTTATAAAACCTACAGATTATGAATTTTTTGGATATTATTATGCCGCCCGAATGGGGAAAACCCGAAGTTACAGAAAATATAGCTGAGACCTCAGGCAACGCAACAGGAACAACCATTCTATATATTGTAATTGCAGCCGCAGCACTGCTGCTATGCTTGTTCATTGCACGCAAATACCGTAAACAGGGCCAATAACCCGCCTGCAAAGAGAGCGCACAGAAAAACAGAAATACACAAAAAGTACAGAACTATGAAAAGATTGAACCGCTTATCATTATTCACATTGGCAGCGTTGCTCATTTTGTTCACAATGGGCAAGGCTACGGCACAGAGCGTAAAAATATCGCCCCTGCCACGAGAGATTAACTGGAGCACCGAAAAGGCGTTCGACAACAGTGTTGCATACGCCCTTGTGGGCGAAGACGAAGCCGACATCGATGCCGTACAACTGTTCAAGAAGCACTTTGCGACAGAAGGAGGCACCGTGCAGTTGATAATAGGCGAGAGAGGCGACGCAGCGGTTGCCGCCTACGAGAGCCTTATTCCCCAAAAGAGCGAGGGATACTACCTGAGCGTAGAGAGCGACAAGGTCGTTATTGCAGGAAACGACGGTTCGGGAACTTTCTACGGCGTACAGAGCTATTTGCAGATAGCTTCGCAGCCCCAGGTGATGCAGGTTACCGTGAGCGACTACCCCTCGGTGGTGCAGCGTGGTCTTGTAGAGGGTTATTACGGCAACCCCTACAGCGAGGCCAACAGAAAAGGACTGTTCGAGTTCTTTGGCCGTCAGAAGATGAATGTATACATCTACGGTCCCAAGGACGACGCTTACCACAAGGACCGCTGGCGCGAGGAGTACCCCGCTGACCTTGCAGCAAAAATCACTGAGTACGTGAATGCAGCAAAGGCCAACAAAGTGGAGTTCGTGTGGGCCATACACCCCGGCAACGACATACAGTGGAACGACACCGACCGCCGCAACATCGTCAATAAGCTCAAGGCAATGTGCGAGCTGGGCGTGAGGACATTCGCCGTATTCTGGGACGACCTCTGGAACGACGACGGCACACACGGCGATGAGCAGGCCGAACTTATGAACTACATTGCACAGGAGCTCAAGGCTGCCTACCCCGACGTGAAGCCTATGATAATATGCCCCACACAGTATAACCGCGGCTGGGCAAACAGCATCTATCTGCCTGCGCTGGGCGACATAATGAACAGCGACATAAACATTATGTGGACAGGAAACAGCGTTGTGGATATGATAAACTACGGCGATATGACCTGGATAAATAACCAGATTAAGCGCAAGGCGTATATATGGCTCAACTACCCCGTGAGCGACTACTGCATCAACCACCTGCTGATGGGTCCCACCTGGGGCAACGACACGAACATTGCCGATATGCTCTCGGGCTTTGTCTCCAACCCTATGGAGTATGCCGAGGCATCTAAGGTATCGCTATTCAGCATTGCCGACTACACCTGGAATATGGAAGCATACGACCCCGACGCATCGTGGGAAGAGGCAATCAGATACCTGATGCCCGGGAACAGCGACGCCTTCCGTTTCTTCTGTCAGAACAACGTCGACCTTGGAGTGAACACCCACGGACTGCGCCGTACCGACGAGTCGCCCGAGTTTGTAGCAGCAAAGGAAAAATATGCCAATATGATTGCTGCGGGCAACCGCGAGGGCGCATACGCCGCAGTGGGCGAACAGTTCAACAAGCTCGTTGAGAGTGCCGACATTATGCTTGGCAGCAGCGAGGCACGCGAGCTTGTGGAGGAGATTACCCCCTGGATTATGGCAATGAAGATGCTGGGCGAAAGAGGCGCAAGCATAATGGCAATGAACGGTGCCCTGAAGGAGGAGAACCCCGAGAAATTCATTGAGAGCTATCTGCTCTACCAGCAAAAGACCGAGGAGCAGAATGCAATCCGCTCACGCGACTTCAGCGGCTCACTCAAGGTTGCGTCGCCCGTAGTGGGCACCGTACACATCGAGCCCTTCATAAAGGAGAGAATGAGCGAGCTTGTAGCCGAGTACAGGGAGAGCTACGACTATCGTCTCGACGTATTCCCCGCACAGGTACTTGAGAACGGCACATACTACATTATGCACAATGGCAAGTACCTTACCAACAACAAGCCCAACGTCAACGGCAGCGTACCCCAGTTCGTAAACGGCAAGGACACCATACGTCCCCAGCGTCAGGAGTGGAAGATTACCCTCGACGCAAGCACCGGACGCTACAAGATTGTAAACCTTGAGGACAACCGCTACCTCAACGAGAAGGGCGAGTTTACCGCTAACAACGAGACCAACCCCTACGAGGCTGTATGGCACACATACAACATCACCCTCCTCGCAAGCGGCAAATACGCTATACAGAACGGCGGCAGCGCAGGCAACAACTTCTGGATTGAGAGCGTAACACGAATAAAGAAGGGCGACTCGAGCGAGGCCCTGCCCGACAAGTACATATTCGACCTTGTACCCCTTGGCGGCGAGACACAGAAGGCATCGGTAGAGAATGGCGAGACATACTACATTATGCACAACGGCAGATACCTCACAAACAACAACGTCAGCGGTAGCGGAGGTACACCAACATTCAAGCAGAGCGACGTACCCTCAACTGCACAGGAGTGGAAGATAAGCATCGACGCAAGCGGCAAGAACTGCTACAAGATTACCAGCAAGGCCGACGGACGCTATCTGAACGAATATGGAGTATTCGGAACAAACCAATATTACAGCGACTGGAACACATACCTCATCACAAGAATGGGCGACAGCTACTCGCTGCGATGGACACAGTCGGCCGCAAAGAACGGAGCAAAGTACATTGTGGTATCGGGCGACAGGCTTGAAGCAAAAGACGTCGACCAGAAAGAGAGCTACACAGTGAGCATCATCAGGAAAGGCGACGCAACAAGCATAGGAGCAACAAGCGACAATAATGTACAGGTGCGCTACGACGCTTCGTCGGGCAGCATAATATGCACCAATGTTGCCGACGGCAGCCACATCACCGTCGCCGGCGTATCGGGCAGCACAGTATGCAGCACCACCGCATACGGCAACTGTGCGGCACTGCCTGTGGGCAGCCAGCCCTCGGGCCTATACATAATAACCTTAAGAAACGATAAAGAAACAAAGAGCTACAAAATACTCAAGCAATAAGAGACATTGCCACTGAAGAATTTTTTGTACCTTTGCAGGCATTAATCCAATAAACAAAAAAAACAATGACAAGAGAACTTTTCACAAAAGAAGCATACAAGATTGCCGACATTACACTTGCCGACTTTGGCAGGAAGGAGATTGAGATGGCACAGCACGAGATGCCCGGACTTATGGCACTGCGCAAGAAGTACGGAGAGCAGAAACCCCTCAAGGGTGCACGCATAATGGGCTCCCTGCATATGACCATACAGACAGCAGTGCTCATTGAGACACTCGTTGAGCTCGGAGCAGAAATACGCTGGGTATCGTGCAACATCTACTCAACACAGGACCACGCTGCCGCGGCCATCGCACAGGCGGGCATTCCCGTATATGCGTGGAAGGGCGAGAATCTTGCCGACTACTGGTGGTGCACACTCCAGGCACTCACATTTGAGGGAGGTGTGGGCCCCGACACAATTGTTGACGACGGCGGCGACGCTACACTTATGATACACCTGGGCTATGCTGCCGAGAGCAACCCCGAGGTCCTCAACTACAAGGAGAGCGACCCCGAGGACGAGCGTGAGCTCAAGAAGCTCCTGCAGAGAGTGCTGGAGGCCGACCCCCAGCACTGGCACAAGGTTGCAGCACGCATCAAGGGTGTATCGGAAGAGACAACAACAGGCGTACACCGCCTCTATCAGATGATGGAGAACAACGAGCTCCTCTTCCCCGCATTCAACGTGAACGACTCGGTGACAAAGAGCAAGTTCGACAACCTCTACGGTTGCCGCGAGTCGCTCGCCGACGGCATAAAGCGTGCTACCGACGTGATGATAGCAGGCAAGGTTGCCGTTATCTGCGGATACGGTGACGTGGGCAAGGGCTGCGCCCACAGTATGCGCTCATACGGAGCACGCGTGGTAGTGACCGAGATTGACCCCATCTGCGCGCTTCAGGCAGCAATGGAGGGCTTCGAGGTTGTTACAATGGACGAGGCCTGCAAGTACGGCAACATCTTCGTTACCTGCACAGGAAACATCGACATTGTACGCATAGACCATATGGAGCAGATGCCCGACCAGGCCATCGTATGCAACATCGGACACTTTGACAACGAGATTCAGGTGGAGGCGCTCAAGAACTACAAGGGCATCAACTGCCTGAACATCAAGCCTCAGGTAGACCGCTACTTCTTCCCCGACGGCCACAGCATCATTCTGCTTGCCGACGGACGTCTGGTAAACCTCGGCTGTGCAACAGGTCACCCCTCGTTCGTGATGAGCAACTCATTCACCAACCAGACACTCGCGCAGATTGAGCTTTTCACCAAGGAATATGCGACAGGTGTCTACTGCCTGCCCAAGCACCTCGACGAGGAGGTGGCACGCCTGCACCTCGAGCGTCTCAACGTGAAGCTCACCACTCTCACCGAGAAGCAGGCTGCATACATAGGCGTAGACGTAGCAGGTCCTTACAAATCGGATATATACCGCTACTAAGGAATGGCAGAAGCACAGACAATATGCGTGTACTGCGCATCGAGCAACCGCGTCGATGCAGTGTACAGCGACACGGCCAAGCAACTGGGCGCACTCCTCGCAAGCGAGGGGTTGCGCCTGGTTACAGGCGGTGGCGCCATCGGCCTTATGCGCTGCGTAGAGGACGGAGTGCTTGAGAACGGCGGCGAGGCAATAGGCGTAATTCCCGAGTTTATGGTTGAGCAGGGGTGGCACCACACAGGCCTGAGCAAGCTGCACATAACCCCCGATATGCACACACGCAAGCAGATGATGGCACAGTTGTCCGACGCGGTGATTGCCCTTCCGGGCGGCTGCGGCACAATGGAGGAACTGTGCGAGATAATAACGTGGAAGCAGTTGGGCCTGTACCTAAAGCCCATAGTAATCCTTAACATAAACGGCTACTACGACCACCTGATAGCACAGCTCGACCACGCCGTTGAGGAACAGTTTATGGGACAGATACACAGCACCATCTGGAGCGTAGCCGCCACCCCCGAGGAGGCGCTCGAAGCAATACGCAACACAGCCGACTGGGACCCCTCCATACGCAAATACGCAGCACTATGACAGGCGAGCCGGTTCCATACTCGATAAGCAACGACAACGTCATACTCACACTCTACATACTGAGCCTGCTTATGGGCGCGTACACCCTTATGCGCGACGGCAGCAGCATAGTAGAGCGCATAAAGAGTATGTTCTATTACATAGGCCAATCGACCCCCTACAACACCCGTACAGGAATAAGCAAGGCCGGCAGCTTTACACTATACACAAATGCCATACTCTACTCCACTATAATAACCTTTGTGTATCTCCAGAAGACAATGCCCGCCGATGCCCGCGGCAACCTCATTATCTTTGCTGCGAGTTTCCTGCTGTTCGTAATATACCTTGCAATAAAGTTCATAGTATACGGAATAATAAACCGCACGCTCTTCTCCGAGAAGAAGGCGCGCGAGTGGTCATTGTCATATTTCTTTACAATCAAGCTCTCGGGCATACTGCTGTTCCCCCTGACATCGGCACTCATATTGCGTCCCGATGTTTCGGACACATTTGTGTGGATATATCTCGCAATTATTGGAATTATATACGTTATTGTACTCTCTTTGCGCTGTTTTAACATCATTTTTTCAAAAACTTTTTACTTTTTAGATATTTTTTTGTACCTTTGCGCGATTGAATTGCTGCCACTCATTCCATTGTGGCAAGCAATGCAAGAAACTAACCTTTTCTTAATGATAAAATTTTAGGACAGTGAAAGTAAATAAGATTTTGGTTTCCCAGCCCCGCCCGGCTACAGAAAAATCGCCCTATTTTGATATTGCCGCAAAGCACGGTGTACAGATTGATTTCCGTTCCTTTATAAAAGTAGAGTCGGTAACCTCAAAGGAATTCAGACAGCAGAAGGTATCTATACCCGGACACACAGCAATAGTATTTCTATCGCGCCACGCAATTGACCATTTCTTCACATTGTGCAAGGAGCTTCGCGTAACAATCCCCGACGATATGAAATACTTCTGCCTGTCGGAGACAATCTCGCTTTATATACAGAAGTATGTACAGTACCGCAAGCGCAAGGTATTCTTCGGCAACGGCCACATAAGCGACCTTGAGCCGCTCTTTGTAAAGCACAAGAACGAGCGTTACTTTACCCCTATGTCAAACATAAGCAACGACGAGATTTGTGCAATGTTCGACAAATACGGCATTGCCCATTCCGAGGCCGAGATGTACCGCACTGTCAGCAACGATTTTGAGCCCGAGTTCATCGAGCCCTACGATATGCTGGTATTCTTCAGCCCCCACGGTATAGCATCGCTCAAGAAGAATGTCCCCAACTTTGTACAGGGCGACAAGCTCTTTGCCTGCTTCGGCAGCACAACAGCGAGCACCATTCGCGAAGAGGGTTTCCGCCTCGACCTTGAGGCACCAACGGCAACAGCACCTTCGATGCCCGCCGCCCTCGACGAATTCCTGACAAAGAACAACCAATAAACCAATATACGCAAGAGAGGGTAACCGGATACAAGAACAGGTTACCCTCTCTTTGTAGGGTTTCAACATAAAGAGCTATTTCAGCCAATCCCTTCATACAACAGTAGAATTATGGAAAAGAAATTCGGCTTTCCCAAAGAAGAACATCTTACAAGCAAACTTATCATCGACAGGCTCTACAAGGAGGGCGCATCGGTGGTATCTTTTCCTCTACGCGCTGTATTCATTCCCCTTGAGCCGCAAGGGAAGCAGCCCACCGCAGCAATACTCATCAATGTAGCAAAGAAAAGGTTCCGCCACGCCGTAGACCGCAATCTGCTCAAACGCCGCATACGCGAGGCGTACCGCCTGAACAAGAGCCCGTTCATCGAGGAGCTGGGCGCAATGGGCAAGAATATGGCTGTGGCAATATTATACATAGACAACAGGCACAGCAGCACCGAATATCTGAAGAAGAAGATGGTGAAACTGCTGGCGGCAATAATAGAAAAGGAGAAGAAAGAATGTACAAATTCATAATAAAGCTCCTCACACTGCCCATAATATTCTACCAGCGCTGCATCTCTCCGCTCACCCCGCCATCGTGCAGGTTCACCCCCACTTGTTCACAATATGCCCTCGAAGCCATACGCAAGCACGGTCCACTGAAAGGATTGTGGCTGGCTGTGCGCCGTATACTGCGCTGCCACCCGTGGGGCGGCTCGGGCTATGACCCTGTTCCCTGAAACAAATGCAACTGCTGGATATACATACACACAGGGCAAAAGACGACGGCAACACGCACATTACAGATGCCGGCACAGGTACAGCAGGCAATGCACCCTGCTCTGTTGGCATACACCCGTGGAAAATATCAGCCGATTGGAAAGAGGAGTTTGACAAGGTTGCCGGGATAGCCGCAAGCGCAAATGTAGCAGCAATAGGCGAATGCGGGTTCGACCTTATAAAATCCCCTGCCACCGAAGAAGAACAATACAGGATATTCCTGCTGCACGCCGAGCTGTCCGAGGCTACACAGAAACCCCTCATCATACATCTTGTAAAAGCCCAGCAACTGCTGCTGAGAGCCGCAAGGGAACTTCGCCACACGCAAGCGTGGATAATACACGGCTTCCGCGGAAAAGCGCAACAGGCACAGCAACTGCTCTCGGCTGGAATGTATCTGTCGCTCGGGGAGCATTTCAACGCCACTGCAGCACGTATAATACCCGCAGAGAGGCTTTTCGTTGAGAGCGACGAGAGCACAATGCCACTGCCGGGAATTTACGCCCGCATAGCTGCTGCAAGAGAATGCAGCATAGAGGAGCTTGCCGCACAGACTGCCACAAACGCCCTGCAGTGCGGGCTACTCAACAAACACTGAGTCTTTTCCTGTCACTTACCGAATCCCCCGCTTATGAATGGCAAGGCAATGAAGAGAGCCTCTTGCCAATAGCGCCACGTGTGGCCACCGTCGCGCACACGCAGTTGATAGGGAATGCGCAGCTTGCGCATAGCACGCACAAAATCCATATTATTGTCGAAGAGAAAATCGTCGTCGCCCACATCTATGAACCACCGCACCGATGCAATCCCTTTACATAGAGCCTCATCGGCTCCCTCGACAATGGCAATATTATTATGCTCCACAACGCTCTGCATAAAGAGACGGCGGCGCGCGTCCGTATCGCGGCTTATCCACGTATTCTCCACCATTCCCATAAGCGCACTCATCGCATAGGCCGAGGAGAACATCTCACTGTGACGCAGGGCATATCCCGTTGTTCCTCCACCGCCCATTGAGAGACCGGCAATTGCCCTGTGCTCCTTATCGGCTTTTATGCGGTACTTGCCCTCGATGTGCGGAATGAATTCGGAGAAGAAGAAACTCTCGTAGCGCCACCCCTCGCAGTTGAAATACCCGTCGAACGCAGTACCCGCATCGGGCATAACTATTATCATCTCCTGCGCTGCACCCTCGGCAAATATCCTTGTGGCAATGCTGTCTATACAGCCTTTATCGGGCCAGGCCCTGTTATTGTCGGTAAGGCCGTGCAGCAGATAGAGCACGGGGTAGTTCCTCGACCCATCGCCGTAGCTTGCCGGCAGATATATGCAGTAGTTCTTGTCGCAACCGAGCGTGTCGCTGTACATCGTACACTCCAGCGTTACAGGATAGCTGCCCTGAGCCAACGCGCAGCGCAAAGCAAGAAACAACATCACAATTACAACGGATACTCTTTTCATAATGCTGAGAAGCTGTTTAAATTTCTAAAAAAAGTTATTATTATATTGGAAGCCGTTATTTCGTTGTTTTTTATGTTCAAAACTGCCCGTTTTCTTCTTTCTCTCGGTTACGTAGCCCGCTACGCTCCCTCGAAAAATAATAAAACATTCCACTTTG
>JAFZIA010000113.1 GCA_017554605.1 Bacteroidaceae bacterium | reverse complement strand
TGTGAAAAATATTCAAGCAAGCTTCATATTTCTCGCTCGTTTGTGCGTATCTTTGATAAAACCGAAGATATTCTGCACTCGCTGTAAAAAATATTGAAGCAAGCTTCATATTTCTCGCTCGTTTGTGCGTATCTTTGATGAAAATCGAAGATTTTCTGCACTCGCTGTAAGAAATATTGAAGCAAGCTTCATATTTCTCGCTCGTTTGTGCGTATCTTTGATGAAAATCGAAGATTTTCTGCACTCGCTGTAAAAAATATTGAAGCAAGCTTCATATTTCTCGCTCGTTTGTGCGTATCTTTGCTACTAATCGCAAAGAACGGATACTTTTCGTTCTTACGCTACAAAGTCTGTTTTAGACAATAAAACACAGATTTTAGCGTTGTTTAATAAACGGTAATATTTAAGTAAAAAGCAATTAAAATGAAAATATACTTTATAAACCCACCTTTCAAAGCAGAGTACGGCAAATTTTCGCGTGAGTCGCGAAGCCCGGCAATAACAAAAAGCGGTGCGCTTTACTATCCTCTATGGCTGATGTATGCGGCTGCATATTGCGAAAAGGCAGGTCACGAGATACGTTTTCTCGATGCTCCTGCAAAGCAGTTGAACGAGGAACAGTCGCTCACAGCCATAATGCAGGAGGGTGGAGGTGCCAAACTCTTTGTATATGACACAAGTACCCCGTCGATAAAGAGCGACGTAGCTTTTGCTGTTGCAGTAAAGGAGCGCTTCCCCGACTCCTTTGCACTCCTTGTAGGTACACACCCCACAGCTTGTGCCGAGGAGACACTGTCATATTCTCCCCACATCGATGCTATTGCGCTTGGCGAGTATGACGCAACGGTGCTGGAACTTGCCAATACCCTTGAGCATGGAGGCAACATTGCCGATGTACGCGGACTGTGCATCAACGGAGTAAAGGAGTGCGTGCGTACAGCACCTATGCCCGCAATGCGCAACCTCGACGAACTTCCCTTTGCAGCGGAGTTCATACATAAATATCTCGATCCCCGCGACTATTTCTTTGCAGCGGCGACATATCCCTCGATACAGATATTCACCACACGCGGCTGTCCTTTCCGCTGTAATTTCTGCGTCTATCCGCAGACAATGCACGGTCACGCCTTCCGCACACGTTCGGCCGAGAGTATAGTAGCCGAGTTCGAGTACATTGCAAAGAATTTCCCCGACGTGCACGAGGTGGTTATTGAGGACGATACCTTTACTGCCAACAAGAAGCGTGTGATGGAAATATGTGCCCTGCTCGTTGAACGTGGATTGAACAAACGTCTCCGCTGGCTGTGCAACGCCCGTGTGAACCTCGACCTCGAGACTATGCAGGCAATGAAAAAGGCAGGCTGCCGTCTAATTATTCCGGGAATAGAGTCGGGCAGTCAGGAGATACTCGACAACATAAACAAGGGAACAAAGGTAGAGCAGTTCCAAGAGTATGTAGACAATGCAAAGAAGGCAGGTCTCCTTATCCACGCTTGTTATATGGTTGGCAACCGTGGCGAAACAAAGGAGACAATGCTGCAGACGCTGGAGCTTGCACTGAGGCTGAACACCGATACTGCGCAGTTCTTCCCGCTCATTCCTTACCCCGGTACCGAGGCATACGATTGGGCACGCAGCAACGGATACATAGAGCTCGATTATGCAAAGTACTGTCTCCCCGACGGAACACACAATACTGTGCTGTCGATGCCCGAGCTCTCGGCACAGGAGATGGTCGATTTCTGCAATATGGCACGAAAGAAATATTATCTGCGCCCCAGATACATTCTGCACCGTCTGCGTGTGGGACTGAGCGACCCCTCCGACTTCAAGCGTTCATTGAAGGCATTCGGTAAACTTAAACATTTCCTTTTCTCTAAAAAATAACACCGATGGCTCACCTTGTTTCCATAGTTATGCCGGTGCACAATGCCGAGCGCTACATCGAAGCGGCAATACGTTCTGTGATGCAGCAGACGTATCAGGAGTGGGAGCTTCTGGTGGTTGACGATGCTTCGAGTGATGCCTCAATGCAGATAGCCCGACGTCTTGCAGCTTCCGATTCAAGGATAAAGGTACTTGTTAATGAACGTAACACTGGTTATCCGGCAACACCGCGCAACAAGGCTATAGATGCAGCCCAGGGACGCTATATTGCCTTCCTCGACAGCGATGATATGTGGTTGCCTCATAAGTTGGAACAGCAGTTGCCCTTCTTTGGCGATGACGAGCGTGTGGGGGTTGTCTTTTCGAATTACGAAAAGGTAGATGCCGATGCTCAGCGTGCCGATAGGGTGGTGATTGCTCCCTCTTACACCGACTATAAGCATCTGCTGTTGGGTAACGTAATAGGTAATGTGACTGGAATATACGATACGGAGCGAGTAGGAAAGGTTCACTTCCGCAAGGTACGTCACGAGGATTATGCAATGTGGCTCTCCATTCTCAAGCGTGGATTCGTCGCGCGTAACACAGGAACTGTTGTAGCATTGTACCGCGTGACAGGCGATTCTGTCTCGGCGCGTAAGATGCATCTGTTGTCGTGGCAGTGGAATATCTACCGCAGAGTAGAGAAACTGAATATCTTCAGTTCGGTGTATTATTATATCAACTATGCGATAAGAGGACTTATAAAGAGCTTCGTGTAAAGCAGAAAAGTTATTACAAGCTATCAGCCGCTACTGACAAGTATTGACCGTCTGTAGCGGCTGATTCATTTGATGTACTTATTCTGAAATTATTGGTGTCCGATAAAAGTTTCCATACAATCTGAAATCACTTTCATATAGAATATAGTCACAATAGAAGTTTAACGTGTACAATATTTAGTCTACATTTATTCAAAGATATATTTAGACCTTTATACTTTGTTGCAATTTTCTACCGCCTATTGTTGTTTTTACGTACTTTTCGTGCCGACGAAAAGTACTCAAAAGCCACGAGTAAGCGAGCGTGTAGATGTTTACATATACACGCAGCGAGCGAGAGTGGGTTCGTAAAACAAAGGCTCTGCGCACAGAAAATCTTAACGTAAAAT